>JAJPHE010000033.1 GCA_021325435.1 Actinomycetota bacterium
TAGGTCGAGGGAATCGACCCGGCACGAAGTGCGCAGCTCAATGGACGCTTTGTCGTAGAAGGACTCGTCGTGGACGAAAGCCTTGTCGGCCCCGTCCTCTCCCCGGAGGTAGCCCTTCGACAGCGGCGGCCGCTCGTAGGGCCTGACCGGCTCCTCTCCAATGAGCAGGACGTGGCCGGAGAACCCCTCCTGGCGCAGCGTCTCGGCCGCCTTGGCCCCGGCGAGGCTGGCCCCGACAATGACGAAAGTCTCCTTAGGTGCCATCGAGGCTCCTCTCTCTCAGGACCGGAGCGGTCCACGCCTGACTCGGTCGCATCAGCGCTGTCCGACCAGAGCGAGGAACTCCGAGCGGGTGCTGGGGTCCTCGCGCACCAGTCCCAGCAGGGCAGAAGTCACCGTCCGACTCCCCGGGGCTTGACGCCGCGGATCGACATGCACGAGTGCTCGGCTTCGTGGACAGCCACCCCTCCTCCGGGCCCGCTCGCCGGTGGGCTCGTTGCCCAGCACCGCGTCCCTCATCGGGGTGGTCGACACTGCCGACACCTCCTAGATCCCACCCGCCATTTAACTAATTCTTGTTGGAGATATCTAGTGGAGATCCCAAATCTCCTAAAATAATTCCTGGGAGGATCTCGAAGAACTAGCGGTCATGGGAGTAATCTGTAGAGGTGAGCGAGGCTGCCGACTACCGGGCGCTCAGCGTGCTGGGTGAGGAGCTGCGCCGATCGCTGTTCGAGTTCGTGCGCCGGGCGCCCCGGCCCGTGACCCGGGAAGAGGCGGCCCGGGCCAGCCACATCTCGGTGAAGCTGGCCGCCTTCCACCTCGACAAGCTGGTGGAGCACGGCCTTTTGGCGGTGGCCGACGCCGCCCCGGGCGACGATCGCCGCCGGGTGGGCCGGGCCCCGAAGCGCTACACGCGCTCGGACACCGAGGTTTCCCTGTCGCTGCCCGCGCGCCGCTACGACCTAGTGGGCGAGATTCTGGTCGACGCCTTGGTAGCCGGGTCCGAGGGTCGGCCGGCCGCCGACACCGCCAGGCGGATCGCCTGGGAACGAGGACGGGAGGCCGGGGCAGCAGCGGCCGGCCGCCGCAGCCTCCGCCGGCCCGGTGACGAGCGGGCCCTGGCCGCCGCCCGGCAGGTCCTCGAGGAACACGGCTTCGAGCCGGCCGAGGCGGAAAACGGCACCGTCGTGTTGAGGAACTGTCCGTTCCACGCCTTGGCCCAACGGGCGCCCGAACTGGTGTGCGGCCTCAACGTCGACTTCGTCGATGGTCTGCTGCGGGGGCTGGGCAACCAGAGCGTGCGGGCCGAGCTGCAGCCGACACCCGGGTGGTGCTGCGTGCGGCTGGTCCCGGGCCGCACCCGCTGAGCCTCGGGGCCCGAGGAGGATCTTCACACAGCCGTCGGTCTTCTTCTAGGACACCTCCTAGGCGGCGGGCCCTCGCTCAGCGGAAGGTGGCGGTTGCCAGTTCGTCGGCGCTCGACCGGGTCGGCGACGCCGCCGGCGCTGACCCGCTAGCCGGCGAGGACGGCGGGCAGTGCGCCGGAGTGCACGATGGTGAGGTGCTGAACGGCGCGCGTCAGCGCGATGTAGAGAAGGCCACCGCCGGCCGGTAGGGAAAGGAAGGCCTCGGGCTCGACGACGATCACCGCGTCGAACTCGAGACCCTTGGCCTGGTCGGGGCCCAGCAGCGAGACGTGGGGCGCCTCGGAGGCGGTGCCGGGCGTCACCAGGTCCAGCTGGCGCTGTCGGAGGGCGGCCGCCAGCCCGTCCGCCACCACCGGTGTGATCACCGCCGTGGAGGTGTAGGTGGCCGCCAGGTCGGCGGCCTGGGAGGTGACCTCTTCCACCAGCCGGTGGGCGTCGACGGCCACGAATCGGGGCGGATCGCCGCCGGCCCGGACCGACGAGGTGTGGGGCAGTTCCGGTGCCACGGCGTCGAGGATGCGGTTGGCGACGTCCATGATCGGTCGGGGGACGCGGTAGCCGGTTGAGATCTCCTGCACCGCGGCCAGGCCGGGGCCGCCGAAGGCCACCACCACCGGTTCCCAGCTGGGCAGCGCCCCGGGCGCCGTCGCCTGAGCCAGGTCGCCGAGGACCGTAACCGACCGGCCGTCGGCGCTGCGGCGCTGGACCATCCGGAACGCCATCGGACTCAGGTCCTGGGCCTCGTCCACCACGATGTGGCCGTAACGGCGGGGCGGGCCCGACAGCTGGCTGTCGGCCTCGTCGAGCAGGGCCAGGTCAGCCGCCGTCCACGCCTCGGCCGCCACCGACCGGGCCGGGGAGCGGCGCAGCGCTCGCTGCTCCTCGGACGACAGGACGCCGGCCGCCGCCCCGGTCATCACGGCGGGCCGGCCCAGCAGGGCCCGGATCACCGATGCGGGGCTCTGGGCCGGCCACACCCGGTCGAGCACCCGCTGGGCGGAGCGGTCGTTGCGCAGGTCCGCCTGGATCGCCTCGAGATCGAGGGGAACCTCGGGACGGCGCTCGGCGATGACCTGAAGGACATGCCGGGCAACGGCCCGGCGGAACCTCAGCCGGCGCTGACGCACCGTGCCCCCGGACCCCACGGCGGCGTCGAGGAGCTCGGCCACCCGGTCGGGCTCGACCCGCACCGTGCCCCACCGGGTGGTCACCGCCACCTCGTCCTTGGGCGGCTTGAGGGCGGACAGGCAGGCCCGGGCGACCACCTCGGCCAGGCGGACGTCGCCCTTCAGGGCGGAGACGGCGGCCGGCTCCTCGGCCCGCGCCGGCCACTGAGGCACCAGCCCCGACAGGGTCGTCTGCACTACCGCCACCTCGCCCAGCGACGGGAGCACCTGGCTGATGTAGGCGAGGAAGATTCGGTTGGGGCCGAGCACCAGCACCCCTTCGCGCTCGAGGTAGGCCCGGTGCTCGTAGAGCAGATAGGCGGCCCGGTGCAGCCCGACCGCCGTCTTGCCGGTGCCGGGCCCGCCCTGCACGACGAGGGGAAGATCGAGCGGGGCCCGGATGACGGCGTCCTGCTCGGCGGCGATGGTCGCCACGATGTCGCGCATGGCGCCGGTGCGGGCCCGGCCCAGCTCGGCGAGGAGCGGATCGGGCAGGCCGGCACCGGCCGCCCGCTCGGCGCTGTCGGGGTCGTCGAAGTCCTCGTCGAGAAGGTCGACGAGGCGGCGGCCGTCGAGGATGAACCGGCGGCGGCGCTCGAGGTCGAGCGGGTCGCGGAAGGTGGCCCGGTAGAAAGGGACCGCCACCGGCGCCCGCCAGTCGACGACGACCGGCTCGCCGGATGCCGTCTCGACGTGGCGGCGGCCGATGTACCAGGTCGGCCCGGACGCCTCGTCGATGCGCCCGAAGCACAGCGGGCCGGCCGACGCTTCCATGGTGGCTAGACGGCGGGTGAGGTGGATCTGGGCGACGGTGGCGTCCCAGTCGCCGGCGGAGCGCCACTCGGCGTCGGCCACGGCGGCGCCGGTGCGCTTTTGCATGGAGCCCAACCAGTCGTAGGCCTGGTCGAGGTACTGCTGCTCGGCCGCCAGGTCATCATCGGCGGGCGCGCCGACGGACTCGGTCGAAGATGACGGGTCCCCCACACCGTGAACATAAACACCGCGGGAACACGCGCACAAGGGGTTTGGCCGCGTCAGCCAAACCCTCGAACACCGGCCGAAAACCGGCTACTAGCGTTGTATATGCGCACACCTGGGTCGCCAAGTCAACGGGTTCTTGTCCTCGCCGGCGGAAATGCTTCGCCCCGCCACCGCACGGTGGCTACGGTCGAACCGACTCATCCAGAGCGACCCGAGGGACCTGGCCCGACGACGGTCCGGCACCCGGCTTCGGCACGGTGCCAACGCCAGGATCGATGAGGAGGTAGGCCTTGTCCGCCGTACACGAAGTGACCCTGCGCGCTGCGACCCCCGACGACGCCAGCGTCGTCGCCGAGCTGCACGCCGACAGTTGGCGCCGTCACTACCGGGGCGCCTACGCCGACGCCTACCTCGACGGGGACGTCGCCGCCGAGCGGTGGCGGGTGTGGTCGGAGCGGCTGACCGCGGCGGCGGGCGCCTCGACCACCATCGTCGCCGAGCGCGCCGGCGACCTCGTGGGCTTCGCCCATGTCATCTTCGACCACCAACCCGAGTGGGGTGCCCTGCTCGACAACCTCCACGTCCGCTGGGACGTCAAGCGGGCCGGGCTCGGCACCGTGCTGATGGCACAGGTCGCCCGGGCGGTGCTCGATCGGCCCGCACCGACCGGGCTCTACCTGTGGGTGCTCGAGCAGAACGCCGCGGCCCAGGCCTTCTACGACTCGAGGGGCGGCCGGCGCAGGGAGCGGGCGCTGACCGAGCCGCCCGGCGGTGACCCCAACCGACTCAACGGGGACCCGGCGAAGTTGCGCTACTGGTGGCCCGATCCGAGCCCCCTTCTCCTCGACAACCGATGACCGGCGCCTCCGAGGCACCCGAGCCGGGTGACCCGGAGTCCAGCCCCTTGTCCGCCCAGCGGGTGAGGGCCGCCTACGACACGGTGGCGTCCGACTATGCCGCCGCTTTCGCTGACGACTTGGAGCTCCTGCCTCTCGACCGGGCCATGATCGACGCCGCCACTACCGCCAGCGATGCCAGACGCGTCGCCGTCGACCTCGGTTGCGGGCCGGCGCCGGTGGCGGCGCGAGTCGCCCGCTCCGGGCGGGCCGTCATCGGGCTGGACGGGTCGGCCGGCATGCTGGGCGCCGCCCGCCGGCGCCAGCCCGGTCTGTCGCTGGTGCAGGCGGACATCCGACGGCTCCCGTTCCGTCGCCATGTCGTCGGGTGCGTGATCGCCTACTACTGCATCCAACACGTCCCCCGCCTGGAGCTAAGCGTCGTGCTCGGCCAGCTGGCCGAGGCGCTGCGACCGGGCGGGGTGCTCCTGGTCGCCGCCCACCTCGGTCAAGGGGTGGTGGTCTTCGACGAGTTCCTCGGCCATCGGATCGAGCCGACCGGTGGGACCCTCTACGGACGAGAGGAGCTCCGTTCGCAGCTGTCCGGGGCTGGCTTCGTCATCGAAGACGTGCACGAGCGGGGCGCCCTCAAGCACGAGGCCGACACCCGGCGCATCTACGTGTTGGCCCGGGCCGGCGCCGATCAGGCGGCCAGCGGCACCAGCTCGTAACCCCGCAGGAGGTCGTTCATCCGCCAGCGGGGGCGGCCGACCGCCGGGCATCGGGCGGCCGCTCGGTCAGGTGCGAGGGCCGGAGTACCATGACGTTTGCCACATCCCGGCCGCTCGAAATGGGCCGGCTACCCGGCGACGGGGCCCGTAGCGTGTACCCGATGCAGCCCGACACCACCGAGTGGGCCAGCTCCCACCACGCCCACAGGTACCTGGCCAAGCAGGACGACCTGCCGCACCGAGCCGAAGGGGAGGCGGTCTTCTTCGAGTGCCTGCCGGCGAAGGTGGGCCGGGTGCTCGACCTGGGAACCGGTGACGGTCGGCTGATCGCGCTGGTGCTGGGCGTCCATCCGGACGCTGAAGCGATCGGGGTCGACATGTCACCCCCGATGCTCGAGGCCGCCCGCGGTCGCTTCGCCGGTAACCCCGGGATCCGGATCGTCGAGCACGACCTCAACGACCCGCTGCCCGACCTCGGGCGGTTCGACCTGATCGTGTCGAGCTTCGCCATCCACCACCTGCCCGACGAGCGGAAGCGCTCTCTCTACGCCGAGTGCTTCGACATCCTGGAACCGGGGGGCGTGTTCCTCAACCTCGAGCACGTGTCGTCGCCGACCGAGCGTCTGCGCGACGCCTTCCTGTCGGGACTGGGCATGACCCTCGAGGAGGAGGACAAGTCCAACATCCTGCTCGACACGTGGACGCAGGTGCGCTGGCTGCGCGACATCGGTTTCGACGACGCCGACTGCTACTGGAAGTGGAGGGAGTTCGCCCTCTTCGGCGGCGTGCGAACCTGATCGGTCAAGGCAGCGGGGCACCACAGCGCTCGAGGCCCACCTGCGCCCCGCACGGCAGTGCCGGTCCCAGCGTGGTGCCGTCGAGCGGGATGAACGGCAGCAGAACCGACGACGGGTGGGCGGCGTCGTGGAAGATCGTGTCGACCGCCGGCGGCGTCGTGGGTGTGTAGAAGTTCAGCGAATCCGAGGCCGGCGGGGCAGTGACCCTGAGCAGGAGCCGGTGCCCGGGGCGGAAGACATGACCGACCGGAAACACCTCGATCTCGTAGCGGACCACCTGGCCCGGCGTGACGAGGGCGGTCAGGGTGTTGGTGTCGGGGTGGAAGGGCCGGATGATGTCGCCCGCGGCGTCATAGTCGGTCTGGCTCGGGTCGATGGCCCGGTGGGACGCCTTGAGCATCCCTCGTTGCAGGCGGGTCATCCGTCCCTTGGCGTCGACGTCGGAGAGCTCGACGTAGAACTCGGTGTCGGGGGCCGTGCTCGACGCGTAGAGAGTGACGTCGATCGGACCGGCGATAGCCGTCGACGCAGCGAACGGAGCGGTCTGGTAGCGCACTTCGTCGGGCAGGTTGGCGTCGGTTGCCGGCTGTCCGGCGTTGCCGCTGAGGCTCTGGCTGGCGCCGAACTGGCCCGGCAGGTCGGTCCAGGCCCCCGCTCGGCCGCTCCCCGCCAGGTAGGGGTCGGACCCCTCGCGGGGTGACGGCCGGGCGGTTGCCAGCCGGCCGCCTGCGCCGAAGAAGTAACGGGTCCACCGGGTGGTGGAGAGCGGCCATGACCGGTCAGCGGTGACCCCGTTCGACACGAGGGCACCGGTCCTGTCGGGGTGCATCTCCCAGAAGACCTTCACCCGGTGGGCGGGGTTGAGAATGTCACCGGTGCAGAGGTTGCGGACGTAGCAGTCGAGCCAGGCCATGCGGTCGTGGTGCAGCTCGGGCGGTTGCCAGGTGGTGTCGTGGTACCCGTTGGTGAGCAGCAGCCGTTTGGGCAGGCCGGGCTTGCGTTGCTCGAGCCGCTGGAAGAGAAGGTTGGTTCCCCGTGGGCCGGTCTGCTCGTCCTGGTAGGTCTGGACCAGCTCGATGGGGACGTTGATGCCGTCGAGGTAGGTGATCAGCGAATGGCTGATGAACCATTGGCTGTCCTCGCCGAGGGAAAGCGCGTAGTTGGGAACCGGGCTGTCGGCCACGTCGGGCGGCACCCGCCCGGCCTGGTTGGCGGCGCATACGGGGTCTTGGTTGAGCACCACTCCGGAGCCGGTGCCAGCGCCGACGTCGCGCAAGGGCCTGTATCCGAGCGTCCACAGCAGCGGGAAGCCGGTGTTCGACACGCCGCCCTCGTCGGAGATCCCCTTGTAGAGGTCGTCGATCAGCCCGGACAGCGTGGCGGCGACGAGATGCGGAGGGCGGGTGGCGGCGACCAGCCACCCCTCGAGACCGGAGTAGGAGTGACCCCAGATGGCCACCTTGCCGTTCGACCACTTCTGGTGGGCGAGCCACTCGATGATCTCGTAACCGTCGCGGGCCGAGCGCTGGTCGAACAGGTCGAAGCGGCCTCCCGAGCATCCAGTGCCCCTGATGCTCATGTGAACGACGACATAGTGGCCGCCGGCGTAGACGGGAGCCCCGGTGGTGCTGAGCGGAGCTGACGCCCCCTCGTACCCGTCGATCACGATGATCGTCGGCCACCCTCCCGCCGGCTGCCGGCCGGCGGGGGTCTGGATGTTGAGGGCGATCGACGTGCCGTCCGAGACCCGCACATAGGCGTTCGGCCCGGAATAGCCGTCGAACGAGGCGGCCCGGGCCACCAGCGGCGCGAGAACCCCGGCCACGGCGGCCATCACCGCCGCCAGCCCGAGCCTCCTCCGCCCTCGCCCGCCAAGCCGCACCGCTCCAGCCTCCGGATCGCCCTGCCGAGGACTTCGCCGCCGCCGGAACGGATCCCTTTTGCCCGGGATGTCCGGCTCTGCCTAGCGGCCGCCCGAGCACGGACGGTGACGCTTGGCCCTGGCGATGGGCTTCTGTCTAGGAGAATCTCCCCTACGTGCGAGAGGAGGTGCCATGCCGGCCGGCGACGCCGCTGTGGATTCCCGAAGCAGGCGCGCCCGGGTGATCCGCCGGGCCGGCGCCGGACTCCTCGCCGCGGCGGTGGCGGCGGGGATCGGCGTCCCGTTGCTCACTCGCACCAGCGCCGGCCAGCCGCACGTCACCACGACGGGAGGGTCTCATCCCGCTCCCGTCCCCACCTCGACGCCCGCCCCCCCGACCACCGCCTCCGTCGGCAGCACCACCACGTCCGCCCCGCCGGTGGCAAACACCGCCTGCGGGGAGCTCCAACCCCAGAGCGCGCCGGCCGGTGCCACCCAAGCGGCCACCGCCACGTGGGGCTCGTTCACCGCCCGCCTCACCGGGGCGGGCGCCGGACCCTACGCCGACGGAAGCCTCAGCTCGCCGACGCTGTCGGTCCAGAGGGATGGAGCCACGGTCTACTCCCAACCGGTGCGACCACCCACCAGTGACATGCCGGGACCCTCGAAGGTCATCCCCATGAGCATCGTGGCCACCGGTGCGTTCCCCGCCCAGAACCCGCCGCCGAGCCAGCCGATGTGCCTGGCCCGCTTCGCCGGTCAGGACCATCCCGTTGTCGTCCTGGGGCTGAACCTCGGAGGGGCCCACTGCTGCACAATCGTCCGGGTGGTCGACCCGCTGACCGGCGTACAGACCGAAGCGGACCTGCGTAACCCGCCGGCCACCATGGTCGACCGACCAGCGGGGGCCCTGGTGGTGACCGGGGACGACGCCTTCAACTACCGGTTCGCCAGCTACGCGGGCAGCGGAACGCCGGTGAAGGTCCTGGAGCTGCGGTCGGGCCGGTTGGTCGACACCACCGTCGAGCACCTCGACCTCGTCGCCGCCGACGCCGAACGGTGGATCAAGGCCTTCGAGGATGCGCCAGGCAACGGGCTCGGTCTCCTGGCCGCATGGGTGGCCGACGAGTGCCGGCTGGGCCGGTCAGCCTCGGCCTGGGCGGCGGTCGACCGGTACAACGCGGAGGGGAGCCTGACCGGGCCGACGGGCTGGCCCACGGGCAGCGCCTACGTGAGCGCGCTGCGCTCGTTCGTCAGCCAGCGCGGCTACTGCTGACGAACTCACTCGTCGGCCAGCTCAGGCCCAGCATCCGGCGGCCGATGGGGTCGAGGTGGGTGATGAGCACCGCCTGATTCGACGCGCCCTCGCCGCGGTAGTTGCCACCACCCTCGTGGCCGGGCCGCTGCGGATGGCGACCGACGGCGGACGGGCGGCGGCATCGCCCACGTCCCCGGCCGTGGGCGGCCGTGTCACCGCCTTGTCCGCCCCGGTGGTCGGAGTGGCCGCCGCACCCCAGGGCTGGTGGATGGCGGGCGGCGACGGCTCCGTCCTCAACCGCGACGGAGCCCCCTCCCTCGGCTCCATGGCCGGTGCCCGACTCAACCGCCCGGTCGTGGCGATCGCCGCCACCCCGGACGACGCCGGCTACTGGCTGGTCGCTTCCGACGGCGGCATCTTCACCTTCGGAGACGCGACCTTTCACGGGTCGACCGGGTCCCTGTCACTGAACCAGCCGGTGGTGGGCATGGCCCCGACCCCCGACGGAGGGGGCTACTGGTTGGTGGCATCGGACGGGGGCATCTTCACCTTCGGCGACGCCGGCTTCTACGGCTCGACGGGGTCCATCCGACTCAACCGGCCGGTCGTCGGAATGGCCGCCACGGCCGACGGGCGCGGCTATTGGCTGGTTGCCTCCGACGGGGGCGTGTTCACCTACGGAGACGCCGCCTTCCACGGCTCCGCCGGCGACGTGCACCTCGCCGCCATTGTGGTGAGCCTGGCCGCCACGGCTGACGGGGCCGGGTACTGGCTCCTCGGGTCCGACGGAGGTGTCCTCACCTATGGAGACGCCCGGTTCCTCGGATCGGCGAAGGGACGCCTCGGAGGGACAGCGGTGGCGGTCGTGCCCGACACCGGTGGATACACGGCCGCGGCCGCCGACTCCTCCGCCGCCACCTTCACCGCCGCGGGCGAGAGTGACCTCCCGCCCGCAGGAGCGCTCCCCCCGGCTCCCCATCCCCTTGCCACCGGCCAGGTGGTCCTGACCGACACGACTCGCCCGGGCCCCGCCCGCCCCGGAGCCACCCCGGCCCCGTATCTGCAGCTGCGCACCATCATCCGCCGCCCAGCCGACCTGCCCGGCCCCCTGCCGACGGTCGTGTTCGCCCACGGTTGGAATTCGGAGCCCGAGACCTACGAGACCCTGCTCGACGCCTGGGCGGCGGCCGGCTACCTCGTGGTCGCCCCCGAGTTCCCCGGCTCGGCCGCCGACCTGCCCGGTTCGCCGATCCGCACCGACATCGTTGAGCAGGCCACGGACATGTCGTTCGTGATCACCCACCTACTCAAGGGCGACCTCGGGCCCGTCGACCCGTCGCGCATCGCCGTCGCCGGGCACTCCGACGGGGGGTCCACCGTCGCCGTCCTCGCCCTCGACCCCTCCTACACCGACCCCCGCATCGACGCCTACATGGTTCTGTCCGGGGCCACTCCGGACTGGCTGCTGCCGGGCCCGTGGGACGCCGCTCCAGCGGGCACCGTGCTCACGGTCGTCGGCGACGCCGACGAGTACGGGAACCTCGGTCCCTCCACCTCCTTCTGGCAGTCGGTGCGGGTACCCAAGGCGCTCATCGTGGTGGCCGGGGGCGACCACCTCGACACCTATCTGGCCGCCACGAACACGGCGGCCGACGTACGTGCGGCCACGGTGCGCTACCTGGGACTGGCCCTGCAGGCGCCCTCCCCGCCGGACAGCCTGCTGGCCGCCACTCTCTCGTCGTCGGATTCGGCTCTGCACCTGTCGGTCGGCTGACCGGCCAACACCCCGGGGCCCGGGGCCCACCGGCGGTGTCGCCCACCCGTGTCGCCTGCGCCGCCCGCTCCCTACACTGGGTCCGGAAACGGGGGCCGCACATGGAACGTGGCGACGTGCTGGTGGTTTTCGGGGCGACCGGAGACCTGGCCCGCAAGAAGCTGTTCCCGGCCCTGTATCACCTGGAGCGTCGCCGGGTGCTCGACGTGCCGGTCGTAGGGGTGGCCGTCTCACCATGGGGAGATGCCGAGCTGCGCGACTACGCCCGGGCGGCGGTGGAGTCGGTCATCCCGGCGCCCGACCAGGCCGCCATCGGCCGACTCGAAGAGCGACTGACGATGGTCAGCGGCGACTACCGCGAGGCCTCCACCTACGCCGCCCTGGCCCGGGCCCTGACCGGTCGGGCCCACCCCGTCTACTACCTGGCCATTCCGCCGGCGTTGTTCGACCGGGTCGTCCCCGGTCTGGCCGAGGCCGGTCTGCACCGGGGCGCCCGCCTGGTGGTGGAGAAGCCCTTCGGGCGCGACTCGAAGTCCGCCGCCGCCCTGAACGGGGTGATCCAGGAAGTGTTCCCGGAGTCGTCGGTGTACCGGATCGACCACTACCTCGGGAAGGAGTCCATCGAGAACATCTTGGTCTTCCGCTTCGCCAACGCCATGCTCGAGCCGGTGTGGAACCGCAGCAACATCGCCAGCGTCCAGATCTCGATGACCGAGTCGTTCGGCGTCGAGGGTCGGGGCACGTTCTACGACGAGGTCGGCGCGGTGCGCGACGTCATGCAGAACCACCTGCTGGCCATCGTGTCGCTGTTGGCCATGGAGCCCCCGCTGTCCGCCGACCCGGCGCCGATGCGCGACGAGCGGGCCAAGGTGCTAGCAGCCATCGGCGCGGCGGACCCGGCCCAGGCCGTGCTCGGACAGTACGAGGGCTACCTGCAAGAGCCGGGCGTCGCCGCCGGATCAGAGACGGAGACCTTTGCCGCCGTGCGCCTCGAGATCGACGCCTGGCGGTGGGCGGGGGTGCCGTTCTACGTCCGGGCCGGCAAGGGCCTGGCCGGCACCGCCCTCGAGGCGGTGGTGGAGTTCCAGAACCCGCCCCGGCTCTTGTTCACCGACAACGGCCGGCGGCCTCCCCCGAACCTGCTGCGGTTCAGGCTGGGAGCCGACGACGGGGTGACCCTGTCGGTCGGAGCCAAGGAACCGGACCGGCTGGTGTCGCGTCAGGTCGAGCTGGACGTCCACTTCGAGAACGTCTTCGGCCACCGCCGCGAGGCGTACGAGCGTCTGCTGTCCGACGCCATCGCCGGGGACCCGTCGCGCTTCGGCCGGTCCGACCTGGTGGAGCACCAGTGGCGCATCGTCGAGCCGTTGCTCGGCCACCCGGGCCCCCTCCACCGCTACCCGCGGGGCAGCTGGGGCCCGGCTGCGGCGGGCAAGCTGATCGCCGGGCCGGCCGGGTGGTACGAACCGGCCCGGACCGACGAGGTCGTGGTCGACCTGCGGGCCCAGGGGGCCGGCTCCTCCGCCGCCCCGCTGACCCGGTAGCGTTCTCCTCCGCTTGGCGGCACGGAGGAGGCACCGTTGGAGCAGTCGGGCCGGGTATCCATCGAGGAGGGCGTGGTCGTCGGTACTGCCGGCGGTCGACCGCTGCGGGCCGACGTGTTCCGGCCCCCGGGCGACCTCAGCAACACCCCGGCGATCCTGCTGGTGCACGGAGGCGGATGGCGCTCGGGTGACCGCACCCAGCTCCGTGGCTACGGGGTGCTCCTCGGACGGCGCGGCTATCTGTGCGTCGCCTGCGAGTACCGGCTGCTCGACGAGGCCCCCTGGCCGGCCCAGATCCACGATGTGAAGACGGCCCTGCGGTGGATGAGGGCCAACGCCGAGGAACTGCGGATCGATCCGGACCGGATCGCCATCGAAGGGAACTCGGCCGGAGCCCACCTCGCCCTCCTCGCCGCCGGCACCGCTGGAGTCGACTTCTTCGAGGGTGACGGCGACCATGCCGGCGTGCCCACGACAGTCGCCGCCGCCATCGGCGTGTACACCCCGGCCTTGTTCTGGCACACCGAGCCGCTCCGGGGGGGATTGCCCGCCATCGTCCTCAACACCCCGGACGCCGAGGTGGCGCGGGCCGCCAGTCCGCTGTCGCACGTCACGGCGGACTACCCGCCGACCCTGCTGATCCACGGCACGGCCGACGAGCTCGTCCCGGTGGAGGCGAGCATCGTCATGTTCGAGAAGCTGCGCGAGGCAGGGGTTCCGACGGAGCTGCACCTCTACGCCGACCAGGCTCACGGCTTCGACGCCACCCCGGAGTACGGCCGGCAGTGCGCGGCCGAGATGCTCCTGTTCCTCGACCGCTATGTCGCCGGCGCCGATCAGGCGGCGAGGACCGCGGGCCGGGCCGCCGCCGTCTGACCAACCAGGGCCGGTGCGGCGCCGCGTCCGGCCCTCCGCTCGCCGATGTGGAGGGCGGCGAAGGCCGCCCAGCCGATGGGGTTCATGATCCAGAAGCTGACCAGCCGGTAGGCGGCGGTGACCGCCAGGGCCCGGTCGGCGGGCAGGCCGTAGGTCATGAGCAGGACGCTCATGCCGGCCTCCACGATCCCCAGGCCTCCGGGCGTGATGGGAAGGCTGGCGCCACCTGGGTCATGCAGAACACGACCAGCACCGCCCGCAGAGGCAGGCCCCCGCCGACGGCCGCTGCCGCGGCGGCCAGGCAGACGGCGTCCATCGCCCAGTTGACGGCCATGAGCAGCGCCGCCCGTCGCCACTCCCCCGGATCAGGTCGCACGGCGCGGACGGTCGCCGCCGCCCGGTGCACCAGATTTTCGAGCCGGTCGCCCGAGCACGGGCGGCGGTGGCGGTGGCGGGTAGCCGACCGCAGCCGGGGGCGCACCAGGAGCAGCACCGCCGGCAGGACCGCGAGGGCGACGAGGGCCCACCGCAGGTGGGCGGCTGCGCCCCGCGAGCCGGCGACGATGGCGCCGGCGGTGAGCATGAGGAAGAGAACCAGGCTGGCCAGGGCGCCGGAGACCACCAGCGACCAGGTGGCCACCGTTTGGTCGGCGCCTCGGCGGCGCATCTGCCGGAAGAACCAGGCCCCCGACCAGGCCGCCCCGCCGGGCATGGTCGTGGCCACGGCGTTGCCCGCCAGGGTCATTCCGGCCAAGGTGGGAAGGGCGATCTTCACCCGGGCGGCGCCGATCAGGGTGCGCTGGGCGGCGCTGAAAGCCAGCACCGAGCCCAGCTGGGCCGCCACCCCGGCGGCGATCCAGCCCGGCTGGAGGTGAAGCAGCCGGTGGATGGCGGAGCCGGCCTGGGCATGGAGGGCGGAGGCGACGGGCACCACGCAGGAGACGGCCGCCACCCCCACCCCGACCTTGACCGCTCCCCGAGCCCGCACTGTCGCCCCGGCCGCTCGCCGTCCCTTCATGCATGGTCAGACGAATCGAGAGGACTTTCCTCATCGCGGCGCGCACGGCCGACGGGTGTTGGTGCTCATTGGCCCCGCCCTTTGGGGCCCGGCAGGTGATACCGGCCCCTAACCTGCCGCCGTGCTCGCGCCCAAGGCGTTCTTCTCGTTCCTCGAGCTGACCGACCCCGGACGCCACCGTGAGTTCAACCAGTACCACCAGCTCGACCACCGGCCCGAGAACCTGGCCCTGCCGGGAGTCGTTTGGGGGGACCGCTGGGTCCGGACCCCGGAGTGCGCGGCGACGAGCCGCGTCGCCGAGGGTGACCTGGACCGGATCCACTACGTGACCATGTACTGGTTCGCCGACCCGGTCGAGGAGTCGGTGAGTGAGTGGAACGAGCTCGGACGGCGGGCGTTCCAGTGGGGGCGGATGCCGGGCACCGACTGGACGCGACGAGAGGTCGGGTTCTTCCGTCCGGCGCAGGGCTACGTCAACCCGAGGGTGCGGGTGTCGGCCGACGCCCTGGTGTTCCGGCCGGTGCGGGGCATGCATTTGACCGTGTCACTGATGCTCGAACCGCACAGCGCCGCCACCGAGGAGGCGTACTCCTGGTACGACCGGGTGCACATTCCGGACCTGCTGAGCTGCACGGGCGTGGCCGGAGCGTGGACCTTCTACAGCGAGTGGACCACGCTGCTCGGTGAGAGTCGTCGCCGCACCCCCGGCGGGGTGCGGGTGACGCTGCTGTATCTGGACGCCGACCCCTCCGACTTCCTCGCCGATCGCGACCGGCGCGAGCCTCAGTGGCAGGCCAGCGGTCGCCTGCTCGACACGACCCACGTCGAGCAGCGCCTGCTCGACACCACCCTCCGGCCCATCGCCCCGTGGGAGTGGGACTGGTTCGACCGGCGGGAGGTCTGAGCGGTGGCACTGCGAGTCGGCATCCAGACTCCTGTCGTCGTGCAGACACCCGGCGCCCGGGCCCGGTGGGAAAGCGCCGGCGGCCCCGAAGAGCTGCGTCAGCTGGTGGAGGCGGCGGACATGCTCGGCTACCACCACCTCACCTGCAGCGAGCACCTGATCGTCCCCGAGACCGAGGCGGCCCGGCGCGGCGTCGCCTACTGGGACCCGCTGGCCACGCTGTCGTGGGTGGCGGCGCTCACCCGGCGGATCCGGTTGGCCACCAACGTCGTCGTCCTCGGCTACCACCACCCGGCGGCGCTGGCCAAGCGGTACGGGACCCTGGACCGGCTCTCGGGCGGACGGCTGATCCTCGGGGTGGGGGTGGGCACCCTGCGGGCCGAGTTCGAGCTGCTCGGTGCCGACTTCGACGACCGGGGGCGACGGGCCGACGACGCCCTGAGAGCGCTGCGAGCGTCGTGGGGTCGCTCCGTGGCCGAGTACGAGGGCACCCACTACCGCTTCGGCCCGGCGGCGATCGAGCCCCACGGCATGCAGGATCGGCTGCCGATCTGGGTCGGCGGCCGAACCATGCGCTCGTTGCGCCGGGCTGTCGAGCTGGGCGATGGCTGGGTCCCCTTCGCCCTCGAGGCGTCTGAGGTCACCCGGATGCTGGCCCACTACGACCTGCCCGAGGACTTCGCGGTCGTGCTGACCACCCGTCCGCTGGACCCCAAGGGCGACCCCGAGGCGACCCTTGGGGTCCTCGCCGAGCTGGAGGCGGCCGGCGCCACCGGTGTCCACGCCACCTTCATCCACCACTCGGTCGAGGACTATCTGGAGCAGCTGGATGCGCTGGCGTCGCTGGCACCGTTTGCGGCGGCCAGCTGAGCGCAGGGCGATTCAGGTTCCCTTGTAGTTGAGGAGCTGGCGCAGCGTGTGCAGCACCTCCACCAGATCCGCCTGGTCGGCCATCACCTGGTCGATGTCCTTGTAGGCAGAGGGGATCTCGTCGAGCAGCGCTCGGGCGCGGCCGGCCAGCCACACCTTGCCCTCCATCTGGGCGGCCAGGTCGGCGGTGCTGAACAGCTTCTTGGCCTGGGTCCGCGAGTGGCGCCGGCCCGCTCCGTGAGAGCACGACAGCCAACTGGCCGGGTTGCCTTTGCCAGCGACGATGTAGCTCCGGGTCCCCATGGAGCCCGGGATTACCCCCAGGTCGCCCTTGCCCGCCTTGATGGCGCCCTTGCGGGTGATCCATAACCTGCGCCCAGCGTGGACCTCGGGCTGGGTGAAGTTGTGGTGGGTGTTGATCCGCCTGGTCTCTTTGCCGAAGCCGAGAAAGGCGAACACCTCGCCCATGGCGCTGTCCATCATCTGGTCGCGGTTGGCCCGGGCGTAGTCCTGGGCCCAGAGCATGTCGGCGATATACGCCTCGAACTCAGCGGTGCCCTCGACGAAGTAGGCGAGGTCCGGGTCCTCCAGGCGTAGCTCGAGCTGCTTGCCCAGACGGCGAGCCTTGGCGATATGCCCCTGGGCCAGCTGGTTGCCGATCCCGCGGCTGCCGGAGTGGAGCACCACCCAGCACCGGCTGCGCTCGTCGACACAAAACTCGAAGAAGTGGTTGCCCGCCCCGAGGGTGCCGAACTGCTTGGCCGCCTTGGCGGCCCGGTCCCCCGACAGGTCGGTGGCGGAGCGGTGGGCGGCCAGCCAGGTGTCCGCGGCCCGGGCGGCGCGAGCGTGCCCCTGGCCCACCCCAGCGGGAATGGCTCTCTCGATCCGGGTGAGCAACGGATCGAGGCTGTCGGGCAGCTGGTCCTCGGTGACGTCGAGCTCGGCGGCCACCATGCCGCAGCCGATATCGACGCCGACGGCGGAGGGGATGACCGCCCCCTTGGTGGGGATGACCGACCCGACGGTCGCCCCGATCCCGACGTGGGCGTCGGGCATTAGCGCCACGTGGCCCTCGACGATGGGCAGCCGGGCGGTCCTCTCGGCCTGCCGGATAGTGCCCGGGTCGATGTCGCTGGCCCAGGAGAACAGCTTGGGGTTGATCTCGGTGGGCACGGTCCCTCCTCTCCGCTCACCGTCTTACCCCCGCCGGTGGGCGCGGGGACCGTCGCCCCGAAACGGGGCTACCAGACGCCGGGGACCAACCGCCAGCGGACCCGCCCGCGATAGCTCCGATACATCTCGCCGGAAACGAGAAGGTCCTCCTCGACGAGGGCCCGTCCCACGTTGCAGCTGGTGGTGAGGAGGATCACCAGCACGTTCCGGACCGAGACGCTTTGCAACAGAAAGCCGAACTGAACCAGGAGATACGACGCGTAGATGGGGTGGCGGACCACGGCGTAGGGGCCGCGGGTGGCCAACCCCCGGTCGGCGGCCGAGAAGCCGAAGTTGCGGCCGAGGGCCAGGAACGACGCGATGGCGGCGGCCAGGCCGACGAGTTGGAGCCAGAGCCCGATGCTGACTCCCCACTTTGGGTGAGCGCCTCCGGTACTGAACAGCACCCCCCCGAAGGTGCCTCCGAATGCCAGGAGCCAGTCTCCCAACCGCGCCGTGACGGCGCGGGCCGGACGGCGTATCAGGTAGGCGAGCACGACCAGCGACTGCTCGACCAGGAAGACCGTGCCTATCCCGCTGTGGGCATGGAGGTCCGAGCGCAACGTGGACTGGGCGAAGAAGGCGGCGCCGGCGGCCCCGATCAGATTCGCCCCGATCCGGACCGCCCGCTGCCGCCGTGGAGGCAGCCGTTGGGGTTCGAGGAACCTGGACTGACGTGCGGCGACGAAACTCATTGGAGCAGGTCGGGCTGCTTGGCTTTCAGTCGACGCTCAACGAGGGCGTCGACGCTGAATCTACCGGCGCCAAGAGCGACGATGACGAGGGCGAGAACGGCGAGGGCGATGTTCAACTCGTAGCCGGCGGGCAGCTTCTCCGAGTTGATGCCGTTGGTCCAGGTGACTGTGATCATGGCCATGACCATGTCGCCGAACAGGGCAAGGCCGGCGAGCCGAGAGGCGAGGCCGAGGGCAATGGCGATCGCCCCCCCGAATTCGATAATCCCCCCGAGGACGGCGAAGAAGGTGCCCGGACGGAGGTGGGCCGTGTTGGCGAAGTAGAGGGCAGTGCCGTGGATGCCGAGTCCGTTGAAGGCTCCGAACAGCTTGGACGCCCCGTAGTAGAGGAAGATCCAGGCCAGCGCCACCCGCACCGCCACCAGGGCGAGGTCATGAGGAAGGGCAGAAGGCGGACGACCCAGCATGGCCCTCAGCAGCGGTCGTAGCCGGTCTCGGCCGGTCCCCGTCGGAGTGGTCATCGCAGGCCATCTCTGGAATCGTCGTTCGGCGGAAGGTCGGTCAGCCTGTTCACAGGACGGAACGGGGCGACGAGCTGAGCGACGAACACGGCGAGATGTCTCGGTCGCGGCGACGCCTGTTCGACGACGAGCGGCCGGCCGGGCAACCCGGTATCGGCTCTGATCGTGTCGGGATTGGGGTAGACGGCACGGCGGAAGAGCTGGTCCCAGATGGTCAAGGCGAAGCCCAGGTTGACGTCCTGTCTGCCCTTCAGCCGGTGGTGAATCCGGTGATAGTTGGGGCTCACGAACAACCTTCCCAGTGGCCCGAAGCCCAGGTTGGTGTTGGAGTGGGCGAAGGCGACGATGGCGCCGTAGATCACCAGCAATGTCGTCGACAGCGCACCGTTGGCGAGGAGGACGGTGCCAGGGATCAAGGCGACGAGATAGGAGACATGAATGAGGGGGTGGGTGCGGAACACGGTCAGTACGTTCATGTCCTCTTGGGAGTGGTGGAGCTCGTGGAAGCGCCACAGGGCCAGGACCCGGTGGTTGGCCAGGTGGGCGCACCAGTTGCACCAGTCCATCGCCACGAAGATCAGGGCGATGGCGGCCCACCGAGGGACCACGCCGATGCGGGGGAGGACAATCCACGGAGCCACCCTTCGCGCCACCTCGGAGAACGAGAGGCTGAGCGCCGTCACCAGCGGAGCGACGAGGGAAGCGTTGAAGATGGTGAACAGGACATCCTGACGGTGGCCACGGGCCACCAACGGGCGCTGCTGTGCCGGTCGGATCCGCTCGGCGACGAGAAAGACCCCGAGAACCGCCAGAGTGACCGGGCCGACGAGGACGACCCGCAGTGCCGACGTCGAGGAGGCATAGCTGGCGCCCCCGAAGTGACTGGCCCAACCGATCGTGGCGAGGGCGACGGCCAGAAGACCGATAAGAACTGCTGGGACATAGACCCGCGAGCTAACCCGCGCCGCCAGGCCGGCCCCCCGCGCCTTCCGTGGGGCACGCTGACTGGAGAGCAGAGACGTCGTTACCAGGGCCACTTCAACCACCCGGCTCGTCCATCACCAAATATACGCACCCGCTCCCGAAATGGATCGCCCTCATCGGCCGACACCCGAAGAACCCCGGGCGCCAGGCCCGTCCTCTGGGCGAGCCCGCTAGGGAATCAATGATCCATCCGGGGCCGGTCGCCGTATACACGCTGAACTCGAGCTGCCGAGGAGAACGACGGAATGGCACAGGCAAGACCATACCGACAGTCGGGACGGCTCCCTCGCCGGGCTTGGAGAGCCTCCGTTGGGCTCGGAGCCCTCGCCGTCTCCATCATCGCCGCCAGCTGCGGAGGTGGCTCATCGGCCGTTCGCACCGGCTCGGGTTCGGGAACCACTTCGACCGTGTCCGCCGCCTCCAACCCGCCGGCGACGTCAGTAGTGGTCTCGTCGGTGCAGAACCCCAAGTTCGGTGTGATCCTCGTCAGTGGCCACACCCTTTACACCCTCAAGCCGAGCCAGACGCCTTGCGGAACGGATTGCCTGAAGGTGTGGCCCCCGCTGATGCTGCCCCAGGGCGTGGCCGGGGCGACCGCCGGGCCCGGTGTCGACCAATCGAAGCTCGCCACGGTGGCCGTAGCCGGTGGCCGGCAGGTGACCTACTCCGGTCAGGCCTTGTACTTTTTCTCGGGTGACACCGCGCCCGGGCAGGTGAGCGGCAACGTGACAGACATGTGGGGCATCTGGCTTGTGGCCATGGCGGGTGGGCCGGGCGGCGCACCAACCTCCCAAGTTTCCGGAGCCGGCGTGACCTCGACCACTGCGCATAGCGCGTCGGTGCCAGGTCCCACCCAAGCTCCGGCCACGACCCAGGCTCCGGCCACGACCCAGGCTCCCAGCACGAATCAGGCTCCCACCACCACCCGGCCGCCGACCACCACCACCACCCGGCCGCCGACCACCACCACCACGGAGCCCCCCACGACCACTACTACAGCTCCCAGCTCGGGCGGAGGTGCCTTCTGATGAGAAGTGCGATCAGGTCCCTACTCGTGATAGCGGCCATTGGCGTCGGAGCAGGAGCCTGCGGGTCGAGCGGAGGGTCGACTGGGGTGACCACCCGCGGGAACCAGAACACGCCGGCAACGACTGGGGGAACGGGGGGCCAGCCGGCAACGACGACAACCGCCCCGAAGTCCGGCGGGGCCGGGTTCTAGGGGCTGGTGCCGTGGCCCGGTGCCCGCATGCCGGCTGTCACGAGCTGTGACCTAGCGCCGGCAGCCAATCCGGGGTGGAGCGGACGCTGAAACGGTCGACCCTCAACGAGAACTCGGCGGTAAGAGCGGCCAGGCCTACCCACCCCAGGTCGGTGTAAGACCCGAAGGCCGCGTAGCGGGGGAACCACCGGGGCCGGAACTTGGCATTGAACCGGTAGAGCGACTCCACCTTCACCCATCGGTCCAGTCGGTGCACCAGCCAGTACTCGAGGCGTTGGAGCTGGTTGCGATCCGGACCCAGATCGATCAGCGCCCGAAAGGCGGCGAAGTTGAGCGACACCTCCTCGACCCCGTGATCCCTCGCCCAACCAACCACATCCGAGATCAGCCGCTCGTTCACTCCGTTGGGCGACCCGGGGACCCGGCGCATCACGTCGAGGGAAAGGGCGGCGCCGCCCTTGCAGGGGCCGTAGCGCTGGAACCCGATGGCCGGGCCATCCGCCGCAAAGGCCACCGCCACCACGCAGTCCGGGAAGCTCCCGTCGAAGGGCTCGCCCAGACCCATCGAGAAACCCCGCTCAGGGACCGTGCCCCGCCCGGCGCCGGATACCGCGACCAGTTGGTGGCGCAGCTCCTCGCTCAGGTCCCCCTCGCGGAGGATGGCGGTGCTGACCCCGAAGTTGTGCGAGCGCTTCACCGCCTGGCGGACGTTGCGCATGCTGGGCACGTCGAGGCGGAAGCCCTCCACGTCCAGGACCGCCTCGTCCCCGATGCAGATGGTGTGCATACCGAGACCCCGGCAGATGCCGGCAGCCTCCTCGTCCAAGCCGATGATGCAGGGCCGCCAGCCGTGACGCCGGCAGTGGTCGAGGTACCCGGCCAACGCCTCGCCGGCGGCGGCTCGTGCTCCGAGCGGGCGTCCCGAGGCCAGCGCCACCCCGAAGATGGGCCGATAACCGACGACGGCCGGGTCCCCGCCGCTCGTACCCGAGTCACCAGACGACACCGGCGTGGCGAGGTAGTGCAGCTTGTCGGTGCGCAGCACGAACGGGTCGAGGGTGTCGCCGTCGCGGCGGTCGCTGAGCAGCTTGGCCAGGCTGCGGCGGGGCCGGGTCCCGTCGAGGGGCGCGGTCGGGACGGCGAGGAGGGCGGCGAGGAGAACGAACAGGGTGAGCCCACCGGCGGCGGTGAGGAGGGGCAGCAGCCAGCGCTCGCCTAGGGCGACGCCGTAGAGGCCGGCGTGGCGGCCGGTCAGGCCGTCGATCACCACCCAACCGACGGTCGTCGGGTGGGCGTAAGGCCTCGGGACGGCCCGCACCAGCGCCACCAGCACCGTGCCCGCCACCAGGTCCACGGCGGCCGTCAGAGCCAACAGCTTGGCGAAGGCCGGCGTCACGTCGTGGGCGCGGGGCACGTCGTATTCGCCGCCCGTGACCACAACCAGCCCGGCCAGCAGCACGGCTCCCAGACCCGGGAGGGCACCGGGGCCGGAGCGAACCGCGGCCAGCGTGTCCGCGGCCAGCAGCGCCAGGGCCACCCATCTGGCGTTGGACCTCCTCAACCAGAGACCCCGGCCCACGAGGAGGAAGGCGGCTCCGGCCAGGACCACCGTGCCGGGGGCGGCCGACGGGACATAGAAGTGGAGGTCCCGCAGCATCCGGGCCACGTTGCCACCGGGCCCTCCGGTGGCCGCCTGGGCCACGAGCAGGACGCCGAGCGCGGCCATGGCCGCCGCGGTCAGGCGGGCCAACACGGGGCGGGTCGCCCCGAAGACTGTCGGCCCCGACCTTGCCCGTCGGGGGCCTCGGATCACCATCCGGTCATTCTCCCAGGTCGTGGCGGCCATCAAGCGCTTCCCGGTCGAGCGGTGGGTTGACCTCAACGGGGCCCACGCCGATCAGGAGGGCCTCGTCTGGAGCTCGATCTGGGTGCTTCGCCACAATTGGCGGCCGAGGCGTCGGCGCCGTTGATCCCACCGCGAGGCTGGCGACCGGGGCGGCGCTCGACGACGGGGCCCGTTCGTATAGCTGACGTTCTCGAGGGGATCCGGTCGCCTTCCACCACCAGGTCGTAACGGCTCCGGAGGCTGAGCCAGAGTCGATCGCTATCCGCCGGTCTCGAATGCCTCATCGCGGTGGTGAACATGCTCACGATCCGCCGGGATCCCCGGCTCGGGAATTGGATGGCTATGTCGTCGTAGCTTCGAGGAGCCGGCGGAGGTGGTGGTCGGAGTAGCGCGCGTTCTTGCGGGGATTGTTCCGTAGCTTGGTAAGGAAGCCATGCATGTAGTTGATGACCGGCCGGTAACGGATGATGGCTTCGGCGAGAGCGTGGGAGATCGGAAGAGGTCCGTCGGACGCCAGGGTCTCGGCGTGGGCGACGAGGGCGGGGACGAGATCGATGTCGGCCTGGTCATCGACCTCGCAGACCTTAAGCAGCTTGCGGCGGTCCTCGGGGGGTAGGTCTTTGCACATGAGGGCGACGGTCATCCCGAGGCTTTGGATGATTTCGCCGGCGTCGTAGTAGCGGTGCCGGGCCAGAAAGGATCGTTCCGCGTCGCCGAGATCGAAGGAGGCGTCGAGGGCGAGGCCGAAGTCGGTGAGGTAGGGACGGCGGCCGTCGGTGACGACATTGGCGAAGTGGGCGTCGAGGTGGGCCATCCCTTGGCCGCGGAGGAACGCTGCGGTGTCGAGCAGGCAGGAGACCATCGTCCCGACCTGGTCCTGGTTGGCGGGAAGCCAGGTCCACAGTGGATGGTCGAAGCGCTCGAGGATCAGCCAGATCTCCCAGCGGGCGGCGGCGCGCGCCCGGACATAGCGGGCCGCCGCCTTCGAGTTGTTCCAGTAGGTCACGTAACCGGGGCTGGTGATGCGCGGGTTAGGGGGAGGAAGCTCCGAACAGGGCAGTACCCGCCAATGGTGAAGGAGGGGGAAGCCGTCCCCGGCGCCGTCTAAGACCCATTCGGTCGTCCTCTGATGGGCGGCGAGCTCTCGGAAGGCTCCGAACCCGGCCGATCCGACTCCGTAGTGGTAATAGTTCGGCAGCCGGAAGTGGTTGGCCGTCGAGAACATGGACTGCCGTTCGAGGTCGGTAAGTGGTATGCGCTTGATGAACACCTCCGACCCGGCGACGCTGGCTGCGTAGCTGGTTCCCCACGCACCACGGCTTTCCTGCCCAGGCGGCGTCAATGATCCCAGCTCGTCGTCACCGAGCCGCACAAGCCGCGCCCTCAATTCGGAGTGAACCTTCAGGCGGCCCTGAGAATCCTGTTCAGAGGCGCTCGGCGTCACCGGCCCGAGACTATTCGGCGTGCATCTTCTGGCATCGACTTCGGCCACCACAGATTGGATCCCCGGGCCAGCCCCCCCATTCATACAGGGCCGCCGCCGACCCCTTACGCACTCGGGGCCACCCCTGCCTTCACCCTCAGAGAGTCGGCGCCGGTCGGTATGCGTGTCCCCCATCTGTACGGCGGTGCCGAGGGGCCGACCGTCCCGTTAGACATGCTGAGGCGCAGCAGGTCGTCAGAAGCTGTCGGCACGGATCTCGTCCACCTGGGCCGCCCCGCCAGCTCTCCACCGTCTCACGTTTGCGACCGACTCATCTCTTCGACATCACATCCCGCCGGCATCCGCGCCAGCCGACCAGGCGGGCGCCGCCTCGCCTTGGCTTCGCTCGCACCTTCCGACGATCGGGATCTTGCGGTCATGGTTGACCACGGCCCCGTAGGATTCGCTGGCTGCGTACAAGACTGGCTTGGGGAGGGGGCGGCGTATGAGAAGACCATCCGAACTGGCCGAGATGGTGGAGGACAACCCGGTCCTGCCTCGGGGGGACTGCGAAAGGGTCTCTGGGTACGGAGTAATGGGTCTCACCTTCCGTTCGGGCCATGTCCTGGGTTTGCGCCGTTGGACCGCTTCGTCAGTCGGTGAGCGATTCACGTCGATCTGGCACCGGGATCCTGGCGGGCGGTGGACCTTCTATGAGTCGGTCAACTGCGACGTCGCTTGTAGTCGCTACTTCGGCTCGGAGGTTGAGCGTGGAGTCGTCGTTCCTATCGAACTGCAGTGGCAAGGGCCGGCCCGGCTCCGTGTCCGGACGGCGGACGGTGCGGTCGAATGGACCCTCGACATGAGCTCCAGCCTCGTGACTCGGGTCATGAGCACGGTGGGCTCTGCCATACCGTTGTCGGGGTGGCGTTCGCGCCCCGTCCTTTTGGCGATGGGGGCGATGGCAGGCCGGGCTCTACGGGTGGGCAGGGTGAGGCTCACCGGGCTCACCTCGAACGACCAGCACTTCGATGCCAATCCGCTGCGAATCTGGTATGTGACCGACAGCCAGGCAAGTGTAGGTAGGGATCTCGGACCGGTGGGTCCCCTGAGCGAGCAGGCGCACATGGCCGACTTCTACTTCCCTCAGCGCGGCATCTTCGCCGTCGGGCGCGTCTTCGTCACGCCCAAGCGGGAGCGTCCGGTTCAGGTGCCAATCCGGTAAGGCCGAGTCCGCCGGGGTTTCAGAGGCCTACTCCAGCCGGTTCGTGACCCTGCGTCATCTCCAACGCTCAGAACCGAGACCCGACCCATGGCGACATAACACCTCCCACCCCGCAGATGCACTCTTCCGGCGACGGCCAAGGCGCCGAGCGCTGGGCGTACCCGGGCCTTCGGCCAGTCGAGCGCCCCCATGTCCCGGGCGACCAGTGCTCACCGCGCGAGGAGTGTTCTTCCCAGGGCGTGGGCCAACCAGGCCTCGTACTGGTCGGAGTTCCAGCCGCGCTCGACGGTCAGAATCCTGTGTGCGTCGGGCGTGAACGGTCCAGAAACTCCCCGCCACCGCCTTGACCCGCCAGGATGGAGTCGGCGAGGCTGCTCGCCGTGGGGCTGTCCTTCCTTTACCGCCTGGTCCATCGCGCCTTTGGAGCGCTCAAATTGGCGAGGAGGGACAGCTTCGCCAAGGACGCCGAGATCCTCGTGCTGCGCCACCAGGTGGCGGTCCTTCGACGCCAGGTCGGCCGCGCCCGCTTGACCTGGTCGGACCGGGCGCTCATCGCCCTGCTCGCAGGTCTCATCCCACGAGAGCGGTGGACGGCATTCGTGGTCACGCCGAAGACGATCCTCGACTGGCATCGCCGTCTCCTGGCTCGACGCTGGACCTACCCGCACCGGCGACCGGGGCGACCACCGCTTGAGCGAGAGACCGTCGAGCTCATCGTGCGCCTGGCTCGGGAGAATCCCCGGTGGGGATGCCTACGCATCGTCGGCGAACTACGAAAGCTCGGCATCTCCGTGTCCAAGACCAGCGTGGCCACCGTGCTCGCCCGACACGGGCTACCCCCCGCACCCCGCCGCGAAGGGCCGACCTGGTCGCAGTTCCTCTCCGCTCAGGCCAAGGGGATCTTGGCGACCGACTTCTTCCACGTCGACTCGGTGACGCTGCGGCGCTACTACGTCTTATTCGTCATCGAAGTAGACAGCCGCGTCGTGCACCTGCTCGGGGTGACCGCCAACCCGGCCATGGCCTGGGTCATCCAGGTGGCGCGCAACTTCACCTCAGCTCTCGAAGACACCGGACGACGGTTCCGCTTCCTCGTTCGCGATCGGGACACGAAGTTCACGGCGTCCTTCGACGAGGTGTTCAAGGTCTTCGGTATTTCCGCCATTCGCACGCCGGTCCAATCACCCAAGGCGAACGCGTTCGCCGAACGCTTCGTCCGCACCGTCCGTGAAGACTGCCTCGACCATCTACTCATCTACTCGAGACGTCACCTCGAATCGGTGCTCGGCGCCTACGTGCGCCACTACAACGAGGCTCGCCCGCACCAGGGCCGTCAGCTCGCTACCCCACTGCCTCGGCTTCGCCAACCACACACCGGCGAGATGATCAGCAGGCGCGACATCCTCGGCGGCATCATCCACGAATACGACCGGGCTGCCTGAGGTCAGCACCCAGTCCCGGCCAGCACGTTCGACGCGTTGGTCGTCCGCGGCGATCCAGAGCTTGGACGGCGGGTCGCCGGCTCCATCACGCCCTGCTCAAAGTGACCTGCGGGGCGCCCGCGCCATTGGCTGCTCGGACCGCCTCGATCCCGGCAAAGCTTCTAGGGACCTCCGGCATCGAGTTCTTGGACCCTTCAGGATTGTTAGCTGCGATCCCGCGTGCGCCTCAGGGACGGTAAATCCGCTGGTTGCCAGGGGTCTGCGTACGCACCGCATAGGCGGCTGCATACTCAATATCCTGGGTCTGGCCGGATTGTGCCCGAGAAACGCACTCGGCGCCCGAGA
>JAJPHE010000066.1 GCA_021325435.1 Actinomycetota bacterium
GTGGGGGGTGATAATCTGCCCTGGCTCCCGGGGGCGTAGCTCAGTTGGTAGAGCGCTTGCATGGCATGCAAGAGGTTCGTGGGTTCGATTCCCATCGCCTCCACCGAGAGCCCAGGTCAGCCGACCTGGGCCGTCTATGTCCGGGGAGCCAGCTGCTCGCCGCCGGTTGCAGGCCTTTCGGCCCTATGAGTCCACTCCGGCCCGGCTGAGTGTTATCTAGGTGGGTGCGATCAGGTTCGCTGCGGGCGGAGATGACGTGAGCCTGGCCGAGAGGCCGGAAGCGGCGGGGTCTCCGGGCGGCGACGTTCTGGAGCTCCACGGCCTGACTCGCCGATTCGGGGACCTAACCGCCTTGGACGGGCTCAGCTTCGACGTGCCCTCCGGGCAGGTCGTCGGCTTCCTCGGCCCCAACGGGGCGGGCAAGACCACCACCATGCGGGCGATTTTCGGCCTCACCGATCTCGACGCCGGGGAGGTCCGGTGGAGAGGATCCTCGGTTGGCCAGACCGACCGGCGCCGCTTCGGCTACATGCCCGAAGAGCGCGGCCTGTACCCCGGCATGCTGGTGGGCGAGCAGCTCGAGTACATGGCCCGTCTTCACGGGATGAACAGCATCGAGGCGGCCCGATCGACTCGCGCCTGGCTCGAGCGTCTCGGCTTAGGCGATCGGGCCACGAGCCGGGTGGACGCCCTGTCCCACGGCAACCAGCAGCGGGTACAGCTCGCCGCTGCGGCCGTCCATGACCCTGAGGTGCTGGTCCTGGACGAGCCTCTCGCCGGGCTCGACCCCGCCGGCATCGAGGCGACCGGAGCCGTCCTCCTCGAACTCGCCGGCCGGGGACGCTGCGTCCTGTTCTCCAGCCACCAGCTGGACCTCGTCGAGGACCTGTGCGAGAGCGTCATCGTCATCGACCACGGTCGCCTGGTCGTCGGCGGGCGGGTCGACGACCTGGCCCTGGCCGGACCGCGAAGGCTCGTCGTCAGGGTCGAAGGTGATCGGAGCGCGCAGTGGGCCCGGGCCCTGCCCGGCGTGTCCGTGTCGGAGGTCGACGGAGGCGAGGCCCGGCTGGTCCTCGACCCGGAGGTGGACAGCGATGCGGTCCTGCGGTCCGCCATGGCGGCGGGCCGGGTGACCGAGTTCGGCTTCCGGCGACGCCGTTTGTCCGAGGTGTTCCGCGAGGCGCTCGAAAGCGGCCGAAGATGAGGTTCGCCGTCATGGCGGTGGTGGTGACGATCGCCGTGGTCCGCCTGGGGGTTCGCTGGTACCGCCGTCGCAGCCCGCGCCCACGGAAGACGCTCGGGTACGGCTGGCTGGCCGGCGACACCGCCCTGGTCGCCACCCGGGAGATCCGTGAACGGGTCCGGGCCCGCAGCTTCAAGGTGGTGACGGCCCTCCTCCTCGCGGCCGTGGCCGGGGCGATCATCCTGCCCGTCGCTCTCAAAGGGTCGGGCCACCCTCAACACATCGGCACGGTCGGCGCCCTCTCGGGCCCCCAGCGAGCTGCCATCGCCGCCGCCGCCAAGGCGGTTGGAACCTCGGCGGACTTCGTCGCTGAACAAGACCGCGCCTCGGCCGAGGCCGACCTGAGATCAGGGCGGATCGACCTCGCCGTCATCGAAGGACAGAAGGTCATGGCCAAGAAGGCGGTGACCCCCACCGAGACCACCGCCACCGCTCGCCTTGCCTACACGGCGGCAGCCGAGCTGGGGGTGCTGCGATCATTCGCGCAGGCCGGCCTGTCGCCCGGCCAGGTCGCCACCATCACCTCCGGCAAGCCGTTGCCCGTCACCAGCGTCGAGCCACCGAGCTCTAGGTCGGGTCCGGCCCGGGCGACTTCACTGATCGGCATCATCATCGTGTTCATCATGCTCAGCCAGTACGAGACCTGGACTCTCATCGGAGTCATGGAGGAGAAGTCCAGCCGGGTGGTGGAGGTGCTGTTGGCCACGGTCCGGCCCATGCAGCTGCTCGGCGGCAAGGTCCTGGGGATCGGCACGGTGGCCATGGCCCAGGCCGGAGTTCTTCTCGCCTTCGCCCTGGTGCTCGCCAAGGTGGCCGGTTCGGACCTGCTGCAGGGCTCCGGTCCCCTGACGCTTGCCGCCGCCCTGGTCTGGTTGCTGTTCGGCTACGCCTTCTACTGCTGGGTCTACGCCGCCGCCGGGTCCCTGGCCGAGAGACAGGACCAGGTGCAGACCCTGGCCCTGCCGCTGAGTCTTCCGATGGTCCTCGGCTACGTCATGGCCATCACGGCCGCTTCCTCCGGACACGCCTCTGTCTTCTTCCAGGTGCTGGCCTACCTGCCCCCCACCGCTCCGTTCGCCATGCCCGTGCTGGTGGGCCTGGGCGCGGTGAGCTGGTGGGGCTTTCTGGCTTCGATCGGGATCAGCGTCCTGGCGACGGTCGCCGTGGCCCGGGTAGCGGCCCTGGTGTACCGCCGGGCCGTGCTGCGGACCGGCCGGCGAGTCTCGCTAAGAGAGGCGATCGGCGCCTGAGCCGCCCTACTCAGCCGATCCCTCGAGCGCGGCCGCCATCCGGTAGACCCCGAGCTCGTCCAGCCGACGTACCCACGGGTGGGCCATCGCCCGCCAGCTGTGTCCGTAGCTCGGGAACCGCCGGGCGTCGTATCCGGGGCTCCCGGGCCGGAAGATCTGACCGAAGTAGCCGCGCACCAGTTGCTCCTCGGCCGGGCCGTTCGGGTCGATCACGTAGTCGACCCGCCATTGCCGGCGTTCGCTGCCTCCCAAGCTGCCGTGCACGAGGTGCTCGTCGAAGACGATGACGTCCCCTGGCCGCGTCTCCAGTGCTACGCCCGGCTCGCCCGGGACGGGCGTCGACGAGGTCTGATGCGAGCCGGGCACGACCCTCAGGGCACCGGTGCCGACCGAGACGTCCTCGAGGTAGGCGAGGAACCCGACGCTGGCCACACCGTGCTCGCTGTCGCGGTGCCATGCCGTGTCGCCGTAGTAGCGGGTGCCCTTGGCCCTTACTGGCAGGACGCGGCGACCCAGCAGCATCTCTGCCGTCAGCGCGAACCGCTCGAGGAGCCGGATACTCGCGGGAGTGGCGTCCGCCATCATGGGCGCGTAGAGGAAACGGACCTGGCCGCCACCGACCGCCAGCGCACGAGAGCCGTCGGCGGCCGCCAGAGCCAGGTCAACCTCCTCGGAGAGCGGGTGGGCGTCGATCTCGCTCCGCAGGACGAGGTAGCCCTGCTCGTGGAACCGTTCGATCTGGGCGGCGTCGAGCTCGGGCTCACGGGTGTGGCCGCGGGCCGGGGGCATGACACCAGCTTGTCGTAAATGGGATCAGCCAGGAGCCGGCGGGGCGGATGTCATGCCGCCGCCCCCCGCAGCGAGGAGCGGTCAGCCTGCCAGCATCCCAGGATGTGATCGGTGAAACGCTGCTCCAGTTGGGTCAGCGCCCTCGCCCCGAAGACCATGTCGCCCGCCAGTTGAGGCTCGTCCTCGAGCAGTCGTCCCACCACCTGCTGGAGGGCGATCTCGCCGTGACGGGCGTCAGCCGCCACGTGAACGTCGAAGAAGCGCCTGGCCTCGGGTCCGAGTCCGAGTCGGGCCAGGGCCCGGCTGTAGCTGGACATGGGACCGACCGACGTCATCTCGAACAGGGCCAGGTGGCCCACCAGGGCGCCCTGCAAGCGGCGGTGCAACCCGAACATCGACACCACATTCACCGTCGAGAGCGTGATGCCCGGCAGCAGCTCGAGGTAGGCCCCGTAGCGGGGGTCGAGGTCGAGCTGGTCCATGGTGACGGCGAACAGGGCCGAGTGCATGTCGGCCGGGTCCCCCCCGCCGTACTCGTCGTACTGCAGCCCGGTCAGGATGGCCTTCGCCGGGCCCGCCACGCGGGGTATGGCCCAGCTGTGCGGGTCGGCCTCCTTCAGCTGCCAGGCCGAGCGATGGACGCACATCTCGCGGAACTGTTGGAGGGTGCCGGTCGTCTCGACGTAGTGGGAGAGCGACGGCCCGTCCTCCCCGTTGGCCAGGCTACGAAGCTCTTCTGCGACGTCGGGGGACGCCGACCCACCGACGACCTCGCGGAGGCGGGCCTCGTAGGGCGTCTCGAGCGCCCTACGGAGGGCGAGCAACGCCGGATCCCACTCCCAACGCGGGTCGACCCCGGCGAAGCCGCGGTAGGTCAGCTCGTAGCAGACGTAGAGGGAGAGGTGGAGGTCCTCGTCGGTCAACGGATCGTCGGGCGGCTCCACCGCGGACACCAGGGCCGTGCCCGGCGGACGGCGGAGCGCCTCGATCAGCGACGAGCTCACGTCCCCGCGCGGAGTCGGCAGCAGGGGAAGGCCCCGCGACGAGCTGGTCATGGTGGGAAGGTCCATATCCACTGCGCCCTGACGCCAATCGGCGGGGGCGACCGGCGCCCTACTGCCCCTCGTTCTGGGCGAGGAGCTCCTCGACCTGGCTGTTGAGCTTGGCCGCCCGGGGCCAGCCCACGTAATGGGCGAGGAAGATCACGATCTCGCGGAGCTGGTCGGGGTCCAGCTCGCCGAGTCGGCGGGCGGCGTCGATCTGCAACCCGAGCACGTCGAAGTCGCCCGACGCCATCAGCGCTCCCACCAGCAGCAGGCGTCGGTCGCGCTGGCTGAGGTGAGGCCGGGTCCAGACCTCGGCGAAGAGGTGGTCCGCCGTCATGCCGAAGAACTCCCCGGGCGAGTCGGCCACCGGCGGCCAGCCGTAGGCGGCGGCCATGGCCTCGAGGCCCCTCCGGCGGTTCTCTGTGCTCATCGTTCCTCCTTCGGGTTGAGGCCCAGGTAGTCGTCGAGGCGGGCGGCCGCCACCCGGGCGAGCGGAAGCTCGATGTCGAGCTCCTCGGCCAGCTCGAGGGCCAGGCCCAGGTCTTTCCGCCCGAGGTCGCGGGTGTGGGAGAAGATCGGTCCCAGGGGATCGCCCGGCGCCAGCGGGGCGGTCGTGTCTCGCACCATGATCGCCCCCGGCCCTCCGGTGACTGCGTCGCTGTGGGTGGTCACCCTGGCCAGCTTGGCCAGGTCGACGCCGGCCGCCTCGGCCAACCGCTGGGCCTCCAGGGACGCGGCCATGCCCACGAAGTTCACCAGGTTGCGGGCGAGCTTCGCCCGGGTGCCGGCGCCGGGGGGGCCGAAGTGCGTCACCAGGTCGGCGAAGCGGCTGAACGCCGGCCGGCTCCGCTCGTAGGCCTGGCGGTCCCCGCCCACCATCACCGCCAGACGGCCCTGGGCCGCGCCCATCGCCCCGCCACTGACCGGGGCGTCCAGGAGGAAGACCCCGTGCTCGGAGCAGGTGGCGGCCATGGCTTCGGCGGTGGCGACGCGAATGGTCGAGTGGACGGCGACGATCAGCCCGGGGCGGGCGGCGGCCAGGGCGGCGGCCACGACGTCGCGCACCTGGCCGTCGTCGAGGACCATGACGCAGACGAGATCGGCGGCGGCGGCCACGTCGGCCACCGAGGCCGCTGGTGTGGCGCCGGCGTCCACCAGCGCCGCGGCCGCCTCCGGCCGGATGTCGTGCACCACCAGGCCGCCGGGCCAGTCGACCAACCGGCGGGCCAAGAGCGAGCCCATCTGCCCGAGGCCCAAGAAGCCCACGGCAAACTCCGTGGCCTCGCTGCTGTTTGGACACATGTCCAGACGCTAGTCTAAGCTGGGACCGGTGACCAGTTTGAAGACGGGCCAGGCCCCCGCAGCGGTCCTTCCCCCCCGCCGGCAGCCGGCCCGGGCGGCCACCATGGAGCGGCTGGTGGAAGCGGCCCGGGCCGAGCTGCGGGACCGCGGCTACGAGGGCTTGAGCGTCCGGGGCGCCGCCCGACGGGCCGGGGTCGCCCCCGCCACCGCCTACAACTACTTCTCCTCACGCGAGCACCTCATCGCCGAGGTCTTCTGGCGGCAGGTGGCCGCCCAGCCCGTACCCGACCGCCGGCGCCGCCGGCCGCCCGCCCAGCAGGCCGCCGCCGCCCTGTCCTCGGTGGCCGACTTGGTGGCGGCCGAGCCGGAGCTGGCCCGGGCCTGCACCCTGGCGCTGCTGGCCGACGACCCCGATGTGCGAAGACTGCGCGACCAGATCGGCCGTGAGTGGGCACGGCGGGTGACCTCCGCCGTGGGCGACGGCGTCGATCCGGAACGGGTGTCGCTGATCCTGCTGGCGTGGTCCGGCGCCCTCCTGGCGGCAGGCATGGGCCACCTGCGTTACGCCGACCTGCCCGAGCGCATGGAGTCCGTCGCCCGCCTCGTCCTGGGGGACGGGAGGTGAAGATCGACTTCAACCCCTACGACTACCGCTGGCACACCGACCCCTACCCCGTCTACGCCCAGCTGCGCGAGGAAGCGCCGGTGTACCGGAACCAGGAGCTGGGCTTCTGGGCCTTGTCCCGTCATGCCGACGTCAGAGACGCCTTCCGCGATGCCGACCGTTTCTCCAGCGCCCACGGAGTCACGCTCGATCCGTCGGCGACCGGGGCTCACGCCCGCCAGGTGATGTCCTTCCTGGCCATGGACCCGCCCGAGCACGGCCACCTGCGGGGACTGGTGTCGAAGGCGTTCACCGTGCGACGGGTGGCCCAGCTCGAGCCGAGGGTGCGGGCCATCGCCCTCCAACACGTTCTTCCGGCGTTGGAGGCCGCCCGCTTCGACCTCATCGGTGAGGTTGCCGGGCGGATACCAATGGATGTCATCTCCGAGATGCTGGGAGTGGCGGCGGAGGACCGGGCCGAGCTGCGCCAGCTGGCCGACGAGGTGCTCCACCGCCAGCCAGGGATCAACGACGTGCCACCGGGCGCCCTGGCCGCCGCCGTCAAGCTGGTGTCCTACTACGAAGCCCTGGTGGCCGAGCGCCGGCGCCGGCCTGGCGACGACCTGACCTCGGCCCTGTGCGCGGCGGACATCGAAGGGCGGCGCCTGAGCGACGAGGACGTCATCGCCTTCCTGTTCCTCATGGTGGTGGCCGGCAACGAGACGACGGCGAAGCTGCTGGGCAATTGCTGGTACTGGGGATGGCGGTTCCCCAGCGAGGGACACAAGGCCTTCGATGATCCGCGGTGGATCGTGCCGTGGATCGAGGAGACCTTGCGGTTCGACACGTCCAGCCACATCCTCGCCCGCACCGCGACCGTCGACGTCGGCCTGCACGGGGTCACCATCCCGGCCGGAGGGCGGGTGGTGCTTCTGCCGGCGTCGGCCAACCGCGACCCTAGGGTCTTCCCCGATCCGGACCGCTACGACCTCGGCCGCGACACCGGCGAGATGCTGAGCTTCGGCGTCGGGCGCCACTTCTGCCTGGGGGCCAGTCTGGCCCGGCTCGAGGCCCGCGTGGTGTTGGAGGAACTCGGGTCGCGGGTCGCCCGTTACGAGGTCGACCCCGACGGCGCCGTCCGGGTGCACTCTTCCAACGTGCTCGGGTTCTCGGCGCTGCCCACCGAGGTGCGGCTCCGGTGAGGCGTGCTCAGGCTCCCAGCTTGCGCTCCAGCTTCTCGAGGCGCTGAAGGATCTGCTGGATCGGGTCGTCGCTTCTCGCCGGCGACGCCGAGCGAGACTGCACGAAACCGGCCAGCGCCGCCACCACCGCCCGTCGGGTCGCCCTGAGCTCGAGCCCCATGCGCCGCAGGACCTGGCCGCCCACCCCCTCGGGCTCGGCGACCAGGCCCAGCAGCAGGTGCTCACAGCCGATGTAGTTGTGACCGAGCTTGGCCGCCTGCTTCGACGCCAGCTCAAGAGCCCGCTTCATGTCGGGGCTCATGGGAAGGGCGCTGTCTCCACAGCCCGACGGGGGCTCCGCGGGGCCCGACGCCATTACTCCTTCGACCTCGGCGCCCAGGTCGGCCGGGTCGACGTCCAGGCTGGCCAGCACACCAAGGGCGAGGTTGCCGCCTTCCGCCACGATGCCGAGGACGAGGTGCTCGGTGCCGACCCGCCCGTGCCCGTGGCGCCGGGCCAGCTCGTCGGCCAGTTCGACCGCCCGCCGGGCCCGGGGCGTGTAGCGGGCGAACGCCCCGGAGCGGGGCCCGCCAGCGACGGCCTCGTCCCCCCGCAGGGCGCTCACCTCGCGGACCGCTCGCTCCAGGGCGGCCTGGCACACCGCCGACACCGGTATCTGGGCGTCGCGGACCGCCTCGGCCAGGTCGTCGGGCAGGTAGACGTTGATCTTGGGCATGACTCCCCTCTGGGGTTATAGAGGGGTTATAAGCCGACCGGACGCTGGGCGTCAAGCCCCCGGGTGAGCCCGGGGCGACGGGCATGATGTCGTCATGGCGAAGTACGACCGGCCCGGATGGCTCACCCGCAACTTGTTCAACCGAGCGGTGGCGGTCGCCACCCGGGCCGGGGTGAGCATCTGGGGCTCGCGCGAGCTGCGGGTCCGGGGCCGGCGCAGCGGCCAGATGCGCTCGACACCGGTCAACCTCCTGTCGTTGGACGGACAGCGCTACCTGGTGGCGCCCCGGGGGGAGACGGAGTGGGTGCGCAACCTGCGCGCCGCCGGCGAAGGCGAGCTCCGGGTCGGTCGCAGCGTCGAGCCCTTCCGGGCGACCGAGCTGGGCGATGAGGACAAGCCGCCGGTGCTGCGGGCCTACCTGCGTCGTTGGAGCTTCGAAGTGGGCGCGTTCTTCGACGGGGTTACGGCCGAGGCGCCGGACGCGGACGTGGCCCGCATCGCAGCCGACCATCCTGTCTTCCGCATTAGCTCGGCCCCTGGCGCTCCGTGACGGGCTCGCCTTCCCCGTCCGCCGTCGACCTGGCCCTCGACCCGCTCCCGGGGCGCAGCCTCCACGACGTGTTGGAGGCCGCCCGTCGGGACGGGCCCGTTTCGGAGGCCGTCTTCCTGGGCGCCCCGGCGGTGATCGTCACCGGATTCGAGGACCTGCGAGGGTTCTTCACCGCCGAGGACCAGTTCCCCGGGGGGGCCGCTTACCGGATCCACACCGAGCCGGCGGTGGGGCGGACGTTCATCAGCATGGACGGGGCCGAGCACACGACCTACCGGCGCCTGACCACACCCGCCTTCCGCTCGCGGGCGACCGCCCGGTTCGTGGACGAGGCGCTGGTGCCGTTGGTCCACGAGATCGTGGACGGCTTCGCCGCCGACGGCCGCGCCGATCTGGTGGCCCGGGTGGCCCGGGTGCTCCCGTTCTGGGCCATCAGCCGCAAGCTCGGCCTGCCCCTGGGGACGGAGGACCGCCAGCGGCGCTGGGCCCTGGCCCTCCTCAGCTACCCCCGCGATCCGGAGGGCGCCGGGCGGGCGTCCCGCGAGGTGACGGCCTTCCTCGAGCCGATCGTCGAAAGTCTGCGGCACGACCCGGGCGACGACGTCATCTCCCACCTGCTCTCGGCCGAGCACGACGGGACCAGGCTGACCGACGACGAGGTCTTCTCCCACATCAGGCTGCTGTACGCGGTGGGGGCCACCACCACCTCCGACGCCATGTCGAGCCTGTTCCGGGTGGTGCTGTCTGATCCCGATCTTCTCGACCGGGCACGGGAGGAGCCGGCCGTCCGGCCCCGGATCGTCGAGGAAGTGCTGCGGTACGAGCCGCCGGTGGCCATCCTCCCCCGGCTGGCGCCGGTGGAGGGAGAGATCAGCGGCGTCCGGGTGGCGCCCGGCACGGTCGTGCTCGGGGCCATCGCCGCCGCCAACCGCGATCCTGACGTCTTCGCCGAGCCGGACGCCTTCGATCCGGATCGCCACGAGCCCGACATCCTGACCTTCGGCTTCGGGCCCAAGTTCTGCCCGGGCTCCCACCTTGCCCGCCGCCAGCTGCTGGCGGCGCTCGAGGTGGTGGTCGAACGCCTTAGGGGCCTGCGGCTGGTGTCAACCACCGAGCCGGCGGGGGCGGTGCTGCGCTCGGTCGAGAGTGTCATCGCCGAGTGGGAGCCGACCTGAGAGTCAGGTGGTGATGAGCACGGGGCTGCCGACCGGCAGGATCTCGGCCAGGTGGGCGTCGACGTCGTCGGTGACCCTCACGCAGCCGTGGCTGACGCTCTGGCCGATGAGGTTGGGCTGGTTGGTGCCGTGGATGGCGATCTGGCCGGGACCACCCTCAAACTCGCTGTAGGTGTTGGAGAAGTCCGACAGGCCGAAGGCGTACGGCCCGTACGGTCCGGTGTTGTTCGGGGCCTTGAGCAGCTCGGTTATGTAGAAGTCGCCCGGGACGGTGGGGGCGGCCGCGCTTCCGGTGATGACGGGGTGGGCCTCGATCTGCTGGCCGTTCTTGAACAGGAGGAGGGTGTGGCTGGCCAGGTGGACGACGACGTTGTAGTCGTCGTTGTACAACTTCACCGCGCTGGCGGGGATCCACCCGGTCGATCCGTTTGGCCTCTGGGGCAGCATCACCTGGAGCCAGCTGCCCATCACCAGGGTCACCCGGAACACGAGGGGCGCGCCCAGGTTGTTGGGATTGGTGAACGTGGCCGCCGGGGGTGACCCGGGCGGGGTGGCGTAAGCCGCCCCCGGCGGAGTGGCGTAGGCCGCCACGCTGGGACCGCTGGCGTAGGCCACGACCGTCGACCACGGCTGCAGGCCGAACGCCTTCACCGGGCTCTCGGGTACGGGCGTGGTCGTGGTGGTCGTCGAAGGCAAGCTGGGCGGCAGCGCCTTCACCGCCGTCCGGCGGGCGCCACCGCAGCCAGCCACCGTAACGACCAACAGGGCGGCGGCCAGCATCCTGGCCGTCATCAGGTTGTGATTCCGAAGTCTCATCGTTGGGTTGCGGGCCGCGCCGCGGGCGGGTCGGGCTTCCGAGGGTAACCGGGGGTCGCGCCGAGGTGGGCGCGACCGTCCTCAGACGGGCAGCAGCACGCTGTCCTGACGGGCGCCACCCTCGGGCCCGTCGGCCTCGTCGTCGACGAGAGCGGGCAGCACACCGCCGTCGAAGTCGGCCACGAAGTCGCGCAGGACCTCGGGGATCCGCACAACCCGCTTGTCCAGTAGGTCGCGGCGGGTCCGCCAGGCGTCGGCCAGGGCGCCGGCCACGACCTTGCGCTCGCGGCGAGACCCGACGACCGGCCACGCCGTACGATTGCCGAAGCTGACTCCGAGCGAGCGGGCCAGAACGCAATCCGAGTTGCTGCGCTGTCTCCCCCGGGGAAGTGAGGAGATGGGGCTGCGCCCGAGGGCGGCCCGGCCCGCATTCACCAACTGGAGCACCTGTTCAAGGTCAGTCATCCCGCCCTCCGACTCGCGCTGCCCCCGACGGTCAGCCGTCCGGGCGGGCGCTACCCCTCGGGCGACGCCCGCCAAACGCGATTCTTCCTCGCCGGCGGGCGCCTCGCCGACCCTGGCGTCCTAACCGTGGAGGACGAAGCGGGCCCGGGCCCGGATGTCGGTCGCCGACACCCCGGCCAGCAGCTCGAACTCCCCCGGCTCGGCCCGCCACTGGCGGCGGGCCGGATCCCAGTAGGACAGCTGCCGGAGCCCGAGGACGAATTCCACTGTCTCGCTATGGCCCGGAGCGAGACGCACCTTGCGGAAGGCCTTGAGCTCCTTGGGCGGCCGGTCGACCGACGCCTCCAGGTCGGCTACGTAGAGCTGGACGACAGTGCTGCCCGGGCGGTGGCCGTCGTTGGTGACCTCGATCGAGGCCCGCACCGGTCCGCCCCCCTCGGCGGCGACGGTGAGCGCCCCGAAGGAGAACGACGTGTAGGACAAACCGTGCCCGAACGGAAAGCGGGGGGCGATGTCGTTGGCGTCGTAGTGACGGTGCCCGATCAGCAGCCCCTCGGTGTACGGGGCGTGGCCGTTCTCGCCGGGCCACCAGCCGAAGGCGGGAGTGTCCTCGAGCCGGCGGGGAAACGTCGTCGGCAGCCGGCCGGCGGCCTCGCACCGTCCCAGCAGGACGTCGGCCAGGGCGTGGCCGCCCTCCTGGCCGGGGCACCACAGCTGCACCACCGCAGGGACGTCGTCGGCCCATCCCATGTCGACCGGGCTGCCGGTGTTGACGACCACGATGGTGCGAGGGTTCACCCGCCCGACGGCGGCGATCAGCTCCAGCTGCGGCTCGGGAAGGGAGAAGCTCGTCCGGTCCCGTCCCTCGGTCTCGATGTCGGCGTCGATGCCGACCACCACCAGGGCGGCGTCGGCGGCGGTGGCGGCACCGATGGCCCTCTCCAGCCGGCGGGGGTCGGGTGGCTCCTCCAGACGGATGTCGAGGAAGCCCAAGCCCGGCGCGGGGTCGGGCGGGGTAAGCGCCACCTCGAGGTCGAAGGGGCGGTCATCCTCCAGATCCAGGGCCACCCGGTGGACCTCGTCGCCGCCGGCGGCCAGTCGCTCAGGGCGGTGGTGGCCGTCGACCGTCACCTGCACCGACCCTGGGGCCCGGATCTCGAGGACGTGGACACCGCTGACTGCCGGCCGGTACCGGGTCGAGGCCCGCACCGACCATCCCCCGGGCTCGAGGTCGGAGCCGGCGACCCGACCGGCGAGCCACACCGGGTTGGCTCGCCGCAGGGAGCGCTCGAAGGTGCTCTCCCCGGACAGCTGACGGTTGGGGTGGTAGCGCAGCAGCAGGCCCGGGTCCCCGCCGGGTTGGGTCATGCGGGCAGGGTCCAGCCGGGCGGCCGGCGACGCCGGGGCGCAGCCTGGCTCGGCCACCACCCGCTCGGCGCCGAGAGCGGCCACCAGCCCGTCGAGGGGGCTCACCACCCGGGCCGGTCGCACCTGGGCGCTGCCGCCGCCCTGGAAATGGAGGCTGTCGGCATTGGGTCCGATCACCGCCAGCCGCCCGAGCCCGCCGGCATCGAGGGGAAGGAACGGCACGCCCCCGACCGGCTCGTTGCGCAACAACACCATGGCCTCGGCCGCCGCCCGCCGGGCGATCTCGACCCTGCTCGGGTCGTCCTCGAACCGTTCCTCCGCCAGCGCGCCGGCCCCGGTGGCGCCGGTCCGGTCGGCGAGGCGGCCGACCCGGA
>JAJPHE010000071.1 GCA_021325435.1 Actinomycetota bacterium
CCCACAGCTCGAACCCCGGCTTCGGTAGTCGAAGACGTGGTGCGGATCGACGATGATCACAGCTCGATAGCCGGGCGTCGGCGCCGGAACGGTGGTGGTCGTTGGCCCCGCGGGCGCGGTCATGGCCGGACAGCTGGTGGCACCGCCCCACACCAGCCCGAGCCACGCCGGGGTGTTGCTGGCCTGCACCTCCAGGCTCGGTTGGACACTGACGATGCCGTAGGCGAGCAGCTGACCAGCACTTGAGCCCCTGATCGACTCGTCAGAGCCGAACAGAACGCTGGCCTCCTGCCGACTGACTTCCGGCTCGGCGCTGCCAGCAGCTGGCGACATTTTCAGAGCGCCGTCGTCGAGCTCCGCTGAACGGACGAAGCGCCCGGCTACCACATCACCTTGCGAAGGTGGCTGGTCGACGACCTGTCCTCGAGCCGGTGCGGGCGGGGCCTGTGTTGACAAGGAAGCGGCCGAACCGCATGCAGATAGGCCCGTGGCTGCGAGGGCGGCCAGAAGCAAGTGGCGCCCCAGACTCGTTCGGTGCTTCACAGACCACCCACCCGCCAGATGAGGGGCTGGCCGTCCTCGAGGTACCAGATGGCGTTGCCTAGGGCGGCGAGGGCGCCGATTCGGGTGTGGCAGATCTGGGTGGTTGTCGTCGTCGGCATGGTCGAGGCCGTGGGGCCCGGTCCGATGGGGATTCCTCCGGATACCCCGCCGGCCCCGGTAGGGCACGGGCGCAGGGCCAGGGTGATCGACCGGGCAGGCTGTCCGTTGGCCATGTCCGTGAGGCCGTCATAACCCCGGGCGACCTCGGCGACGTGGCCGTTTAGCAGCGGCCAAGCCGGGTGAGAGGAGGCGTAGGCGATCCATTGCTGGCCGGGAATAGCGGTCGGTCCGGGTTTGGTCGCCCCGTCGGGGTAGACCCAGTAGAGCCCGACCTGGCCGGCCAGGAAGCGATCCCCGGCGGGCATCACGAAGCCGGCTTCGACGCCGGTGGCCAGCTTGGTACGACCCGACGGGTCGACCAGCAGCACGGCACCGTTCTCCTGAGGGCCCGTGGGGGGCTCGAGGCCCACCGCCAGGGTGCCGTCGGCCAGGTAGGCGACGTCGGTGGCACCGAAGCCGCTCGGCAGGACCAGCCGGCGGAAGCTGTTGCTGGCCGGGTCGTAGATGGGAATCGCCGTCGATCCCGCTGTGGCCAGGGCCACCTGGCCGCCCTCGCCGACCGCCACCCCGGCGATCGGGTGGAGGTTGGCGGTCTGGGGTGGACCCTGTGGCTGGGACGGCTGTTGTGGAGCCATGACTGGCACGTCGATGACCCTGACGGCTCCGGTGGCGGTGTCGAGGCGCGCCAGCTTGAGGTTGGTGCCGACCCAGACCACCCCCGACGGCGCGACGGCGATCCCGTACTGGATGCCGCTCTCGAGCCCGTCGACCTCGGCATCGCCTAGCCGCCAGCTCGCCAGCCGGTGGTCGGCGGTGGAGAACCGGTACACCCGCGCCTGGCGATCCTCGCCCACCGCCCACCACCACACCGCGTCGCCGCTCGGGCCGGCCACCATCTTGCCGGGCTGGCCCGCCGGCACGGGGCTCGTCACCGCGAACGACTTCAGGGTCGTCGAGGAAGGGCCGGTCGCCTCGCCGCTGGACCGGGTGGCCACATGTACGGAGCCTGATCCGCACCCGTCGAGGAGTGTGGCCGCGGCGAGCAACGTCACGCCAGACCGCCGCCAAGCCGCTGACTTCCTCACGACACCAGATTCGTGGCCGGAGTATCCGCAGATCAACCGATGGAAGGAACTGCCACCGAGCACGACCGACGCTTGGCTGGGGCTTTCTTGGTCGTCCAATCCCTGCATGGGCTTGGGTCCTCATCCCCTCGGCTCGGCGCGGCCTGGTCCGACGCCTCACAGCACTACCCTCCGCTTGAGGCACAAATGAGGCACGAGGAGGAGGTAGGCGACGAAAGCGGCCTCGCCAGAGGTGCTCCGAGCTGGGCAGACGGCTCCAGCCGGTACCTCGGCGAGGGGCTTCCAGGCAGCACACCTGATGCACAAGGGTGCCCGCACGTCTGCGGACGTCGGCGGATGGGGCACCACTGCCGTCCGTCATTGCTCGCCGGCGTCCGACGCTCCCCGCAGGATCTTGTCCATCGCCTCGGCCGCGTCGCGCACGAGGACGGGCATGACGTGGCTGTAGGTATCCATGGTGAGGGCGAAGGACGAGTGCCCGAGGACCTCCATGACCACACGGGGGTGCACGTTCTGGGCAAGCAACAGGCTCGCTGCGGTATGCCGGCAGTCGTACAGACGGTGGTGAGGAACGCCCGCCTCCTTCTGGAGCCGGGCGAACCGGTGTGACACGACCGTCCGGCTGATCGGTCCTCCGGTAGGTGTCGCGAAGACCAGATCCCGGTCCTCCCAGAGAGGGCCGGCCAACAGCCGTTCCTCGAGCTGGCGCCGACGATGCACCCGGAGAGCATCGAGGCAGACCGACGGCAGGGCCACCGTCCTCCGGCTCGTCCTCGACTTCGGCTCCTTGAGCACGAACTGACCGTCTCGGCGCTCGAGGGCGTGGCGGACTCGAAGGACACCGGCGTCCAGGTCCAGGTCCTCCCAGCGGAGCCCGAGAGCCTCGCTCGGCCGCAACCCGACGGCTACGGCCACCGCGTAGAAGGCGCCGAGGCGATCCCGCGCAGCCGCCTCCAACAGTCGGCGCGCCTCCTCGACGGTCAGAGGCACCACCGGCTCGCGTTGCAGCGTCACCGGTTCGACCAGGGTTGCGACGTTGCGGCTGACGTAGCCCCACCGCAGGGCGATCGTCAATGCCCGCCGAAGGGTTGCATGGACGTACTGCACCGTCCGAGGCGCCAGGCCCTCCTGCCGCTTGAGATTGAGGAAGGCCTGGACGTCGGGCGGGCTGAGCCGGGCCAGAGGGACATGGCCCAGCACGGGCTTGATGTGGAGCCTGACGTTGGCCTCGTAACCGTGGAAGGTGGCCTGTTGCCGGGTCGGGCGGACGACCTCCTCCAGCCACAGGTCGAGGAAGGTCCCGAGCCGGGTCCGTTCGTCTATCAGGGGCAGTCCGGCATCCACGTTGGCCTGGGCCGACCGAAGGTTGGCCACGACATCCGCCCGCGTCCGGCCGTAGACGTACTTGCGGCGCCGGCGTCCGCCGAGGGCGCCGATCTCGACGGTCGCCTCCCAGCGGCCGTCAGGGCGCAGACGCACCCCACCATCGCCGGCGCCGCGCCGGCCGGTCATCGCGATCCCTCAGCCCGGCGCGAGCCAGCGGCCCACGGCACCATCAGCCTGCTCGGAGCCGCTCCACGAAGATGTCCAGAGAGTCGGCCGGAACCCGGCAGGACCGGCCGATGTGGACGGCCTCCAACTGACCCGTGGCGATCAACTCGTAGATCTTCGTCCTGCCAATTCCGAGGGCTGCGGCGACCTCCGGGATTGGAAGCAACAGCGCCGCCAAGCGCGGTGCGGCGTCGGGCTCGGGGGCCCCTTCCGTTGCGGGGGGCGGGTCTGACGGTCGGGGGATCGTGCGGGTGGCCGCCGTCGGACGTCGTTGGTTGCTGCGGTGTCTGGACATCGGTCGAGCATGCGACGGCGGTCTCACCTCGCTTCTCACCCCGGAGCTCACCTCGGCGGGAATTCTCGGGACGCGAGACCGCCCAGGACGCCCGAGCGGCACGGGGCTCCACTCGCAGCTCACCCCGCTTCTCACCTCCGTTATCACCTCCGCCCCCGCCCAACCGTCGAGCGCCGGCCGCGGTGATGAGGACGGCATGAATGGCGGGCACGACAGCGGAGCCAGCCGCGCTCAAAGGACGGCAGCCACGGAGAGCGCTCGGCCAGCTGGGCCCGGGCCGGCGCCAACGACGGGCACCGGAGCGCTTGGCGGTCAACTTGGCGGTCAAGGGCCGCGACGCCGACCCGCGCCGAAGGCTCAGCCGGCGCGCCGCACCGCCCGTGACCTGCGGAATCTCAGCGGAGAGGGTGGGATTTGAACCCACGGTCCCTTGCGGGACACACGATTTCCAAGCCTATGGGGCGGACACTTCCGGCCTGGTAGGTCGGCACACTTCCCTGGTCGGCAGCTCAGCCGTGTCCATCGCTGTGGGCCGGCGTCGCTCCGAGTCCGGCGGCTTGGTGGTCAACTTGGTGGTCAGGCGGGCCAGAATCATTCGTGCCGGGGGGGCCCTGGCCTGCCCCGGACCTTGTCACAGGGCCGCCTTACCGGTTCCGTGACGCGCAAGGAGGTCGTAAATGAAGGTTGCTCCGTACCACACGATCGTCCCCGAATACGGCGGAGAGCGAGACGTGTACCACGACCAAAGTGAGTGCCCCGCGGGGAAGCGCATCAAGCCCGAGCATCGAACCCCTGGGACTGCCGGCCGGCCGAAGTGCAAGGACTGCCAGCGCATCGGTTAGGACCTCCAGCGTCCGTCGGAAGCGCCTGGGCTGGTCCTCCCGGGGCGGGGGGGGAGCCGGCGTCCGAGCGTGGGACGCGCGAGCGGCCCCTGGAGCCTCCGCTGGTGTGACCATCGGCCCGTGATCCTCACTCCGGGTCGAAGGTCCACGCCAGCTGGGGAGCCGGCCTATACCGTCCGAGGGGTGGCTGTCGCTGCCTTCCCGTACCGTCCAGAGGCGAACACACGTTCTACTCTGGGGAGGTCCCAATGGGAGGGTTGCAGTTGAGCCTGCGGCTGGAAGCCGACGCGCAAGCATCGCCTGTTGACGTACAGACACTCGGGGAGGTCTTCACCCGCCGTTGGGTCGTGGACCTGATCCTGGATCTGATCGGTTACACGGCTGAGCGAGATCTAACGGAGATGCTGGCGGTGGAGCCCGCCTGCGGCACCGGAGCGTTCCTGGGCCCCATGGTCGAGCGCCTGGTTAGGTCTGCTCGTACTCATGGGCGGGACCTGTCCGAGCATCTCCGCGCCGTCCGGGCGTTCGATCTCCAACCGGAGAATGTCGAGCGGGCGAGAAAACTGGTGGCGTCGGAACTGGCCGGGGCCGGCGTATCCCAGCGCCGGGCCGAGCGACTAGCGAATGTGTGGGTTCAGCAGGCTGACTTCCTCCTTGATGTGGCGGAAGACATGACCGCTGACTTTGTAATCGGCAATCCCCCGTACATCCGCCTCGAGGACGTTCCAGCCGGCCGAACGGATGCTTACCGCCGGGCGTGCCCCACGATGAAGGGCCGCTCGGATGTCTATGTCGGCTTCATCGAGCGCGGTCTGCGCATGTTGGCTGATGGAGGAGTTCTCGGTTTCATCGTTGCTGATCGTTGGATGCACAACCAATATGGCGCCGAGCTCCGCCGCCTAGTTTCGGAGAGCTTCAGCGTCGAGGTGATCCTTGAGATGCACGACGCGGACGCGTTCGAGGAACTGGTCTCCGCCTATCCGGCGATAACGGTGATCCGCAGGAGGTCTCAACAGAAGCCGGTAGTAGCAAGTGCTGATAAGGCTTTCGGACCAGTAGGGGCCTCGGCGTTTGGGCAGTGGGCAACTCGATCCAAGCTGCCCACGCGACGTGGGAGAGGCTTCTCGGCGGCGCGTCTTTCTGACTGGTTTTCCGGCTCGGAGCTCTGGCCCTCAGGTGATCCGGAGGCCGTGGCGCTTGTCCGATCGCTAGAGAGCCGGTTTCCACCTCTCGAAGATCCGCGGACAGGTAGCCGGGTGGGCATCGGCGTTGCAACAGGAGCCGACGACGCGTTCCTGACTACAGATCCCAAGCTGGTTGAGCCAAGCCGCTTACTACCTGTCGCCATGAGCGAGGACATCAGTTCGGGAGAGGTCCGCTGGTCTGGGACTCATCTCGTCAATCCATGGGATGACGACGGCCTCGTTGACCTGAACAAGTTCCCTCAGCTCAAGGTCTATCTACAGAGGCACCGGCGGGCGCTGGCCAATCGGCACATCGCGAAAGTACGGCCACATACGTGGTACCGAACCATTGACCGGGTATGGCCGCACTTGCAGACAACGCCCAAACTCCTTCTTCCGGATATGAAGGCATCGATTCATCCAGTCCTCGAACCCGGTTACCTCTACCCCCATCACAACCTGTACTTCGTCACCTCGTCCGAGTGGGATCTCGAGGTGCTCGGTGGCCTTCTGCTGTCCGATATCGCCAACCTATTCGTTGGGACCTACTGCGTGAAGATGCGCGGGGGCTGTTACCGGTTCCAAGCCCAGTACCTGCGCAAGATTCGAGTCCCAGCGCGGCAGTCACTCTCCGCTCTGGACTGCAAGGAACTTCGCAAGTCCTTCAATGAGCGTGACCGCGACAGAGCCACCGACGTATCCCGGCGCGTCTTTGGCATCTCTGAACTCCCGTCATCTCTGCAGAAGAAGTAGGCCGTCATGCCTCCGGCAAGTGTCTCGCCTCGTCAACCTCGATCTGTAAGCGGACGGACGCTCCGGACCAATCCGCATTGCCGCCCGTTGAGGGAGTTCTACGATTCTCTCTCGCAGAGGAGGGTCACTAGCTGGAATCAGGTAGAAGAGGACTTCCTCGCTGTAATGTCCGCTTTTGATTCGAGTCTGCCACAGTCATGGGAAGGCGACTCGACTGCAAAGGAGAAGAGCAGAGCACTTAGTGCCGCACTTCAGAACGGCAAGGGCGATTGGTTTAACGACCTTCTCGCCCTCCTGCTGATTCAGTGTTCAGAGGTGGAGTCCCTGTACGTGCGCACTGGCGTTCCAGGGCTCATCGTGCCTACGCACAACCTGGATGGCGTCTACCCAGGAGATCCTGGTCGTGAGATCGAGTTTCTTCTAGAGGCCAAGATGATGGGCACACCCAAGCACGCTAATTCTCCTGGGGAGCGAGCTCAGGGCCGTCCCGGCTCCATGGACGCTAAGAAGCGAGTCACCGAGCTCGCCTTCAAGTCAATAGACCTCAAGGGAGAAGCCGCTCGGCGGTTGACGATGGTCGGGCAATCTCCGACGCTCGGCGGCGCCGGAGGCGGTGACCTGTCAACATGGCTGCACGCAAGCCGGCCGAAGATCTTCTTCTTCATGGGCGTCAGAGTCCTCGGTGATAGAGACTTTGCAGCGGTTGTCCGATGGGCCGAGACGGCCGCTCAGGTCGTGGATGCGGTCGGTCTCTACTGCTACGAGCCAACGGATTCGTTCACTCGCTACCAACGACGCGCCGGAGTTCCCACTGCCTACGAGCTGGAACGTGTCTTATACCGTGCATGTGTTGAACTGCAGGGTCTGCGGGAGGCTCCGCCTCCCCCCATACCAGTTGATGTCCCGCCTAGTCCCGCCTCAGCAGCTGGCGAGATATCTCCGGAAGCAGACTAGGAGGTCCTGATGCAACGCGGACGTTCTCTCGTTTCATTAAGCGAACTCGTCGACGCAGGTCTTCTCCAACCCGGAGACGAGTTGTCATTCCGTCAATCCGACGACCTCGTAGCGACCATCACGGAGTCCGGCACACTGCGATTCCAGGGGGCCGAGTACCGGAGTCCTTCGACGGCCGGCAGGGCGGCCACAGCCGGAAGAGCTGTAAACGGCTGGGTCGCCTGGTCCGTCACTTCCGGAGACCGTGCATCCCTGGCTCAGCTCCGAGCGCGATATGTGGAAATGTCCAGATCAAACGCGGAGTAAGTAGCGGCATGCATCCACCTCACCGCGTCATACGCGACCGCGGCGAGCACGGCGAGCCCCGCAGAGGTCGCCTCATCCTCTACGACGTGGCAGAGCTGATCGACGGGGAGGAGGATCTAGGGGTGCTGGTCGCCATCAGACACCCTTACGATCAGACCCGGGACCTCAACCGCGAGCTACTCCGCGAAATGGCCTGGCTTCCTGCCGCAACGGCACCATGAGCGGCCTGACACCGGCGGAGGTCGAGCAGGCCCTGCAGACGGTGGCCAGCGTGGGCGGCTTCTTGTACAACGTCCTGTCGACCAGGCGCGGTGCCCGTCCGCAGGAGTTCTCCGAGTTGATCGATGAGCTCGTCAAGCGCACGGTCGAGGAGGTAGGCAAGCGCTTGCTAGAGGACGACCGTGCGCTGCAGGTTGTCGAGGCAGCTTTGGACGGTGCTGCCCGAACGGGCAACCGGGACAAGCGCCGGCTTCTAGCTCAGGTGGCGGCAGCGGCCCTCGAGGACGACGCCGATATCGACCTACTCGGCGTCATGATAGGTACCGTCGACCGGGTCGATCCGATCCACATCCGTGTGTTGGTTCTGCTTGCCAATCCCGATCGGCCCGGAGCCGGACAGATGCGGGGCTATCGGAACGTCGGACCGTGGCACAGGCGCGAGATTGAGCAACGCTGGCCAGGCGACCCGGTTGGCCTCGATCCCGTCCTGTCTCGGCTGCAACAAGAGGGCCTGGTCCGCCGAGGTGGGGTTCGCACAGGCATGGTCTTCAGCATCGGTGACGAACCAGAGGACACTTGGGCAGTCACCGGGTACGGCGAGAAGTTCCTGCGACATCTGCCCGACGATGCCGCCTGGGGCTCCGGGCCATGAGCGGGACTGTCAATCCTCTCACCCTCCCGGCCGAGCTCTCGGGCCCTCTTGGCGCGTGGCATCACGGGGTCGCACGACAGGCGGAGCGGGTACACGCTGCAACCAACGGGGTCGAGCGCTTCGTCGACGCCTATCTCTTCGTGATCGCCCTCCGCCAGGTCCTGCGGGGGGCCCAAGCCATGCTTCGAGCCACGAGCTCCGGCGGCCAAACCGACAAGCCCCTCCGCGAGGCCCTGGCGACGTTCAAGGGAGCGGTGGGGGACGCGACCAAGATCCGTGATGTGCTGACGCATTTCGACGCTTACCACGAAGGCGCCGGGAACCTTCAGAAGGCCGGGAAGATGGGTCCGCTCGAGATCCATTCTGAGAGGGGTCACGAGACCTACTGGCTGGTCGTGTCGGGGTTTCGCGTCGAAATCGGGGCCGCAGCCCTGGCCGCATCTGACCTCGTCGACGAGGCGCTCAACGCTCAGCTACGCCATCAACACGCGATCGCGAGCGGCCGGCACCGCAACGTTGGGTCATGAGCATCAAGGAGATCCGGACGAAGATCGACCGGGCCCGCGAACACCTCGGGGTGTTGGCGGCTGAGGTGGACGCGTGGGCGGCCGGCGACCCCGTGATCTATATCGCAGCTCGGTGGCATCGTTACCAGTGGCTCCGGGGCCCACCGCTGAGGTGGGCTGCCATCTTTGGCGATTGTGTTCACAACCTCCGATCGGCGCTCGATCACATGATTTGGGACCTCTCTGGAGGGACTGGAAATGCGCCTCCCCGCTCCGAGTTCCCCATCTTCGACGACCAGACCAAGTACCTGGAGCGAGGCAAGAACGGCAAGCCGGTCCATGGGAGCGGCCTGGCCAAGATCGAGGGCGTGAAGGACCTCGACGCCAGGCGGGTGATCCGTAACCTTCAGCCATTCAAGGCGTCCGAGCCCCACCGTCACCCGCTGTGGGTACTGCATGAGCTCGACCGAGTCGACAAGCACCGGGCCCTCCATCCCGTCCTCGGATGGCCATACGGCGAGCCATGGCGCCTCGACATCCACGACGACGAGACGCTCCGGCCGGGCTTCCGGCAGATCCGAGCGCTTGAGGGAAGGGACTATCCGGAGACCGGCCTCAGGACCCGGACGAAGCGTCGGGCTGACCTGGTTATCGAGCTCATCCTTCCCGGTGGCACGGTCGAATGGACCGACAACGTCGACGTCCTTCTCAGCAAACTGGTGGACTACGTCGAAAGGGAGGCGTTTCGGGGCCTTGAGCCTTGGCTCGAATATCCGTGATCAGTGCTCGATTCGCCCGGGCACGCCCCTTGAACCCGTGAAGGAAGTTGTCACACGCGGGCTCGGCTCCTCTCCGGACAGCCGGGCCGGCGCCGAAGGCGCCGGGCCCGGAGATTGATCCGAAGAAGATCCAAGCCTCCTTGGCATCGATCGGCAGTCGGATGCTGGAGCTGGCTGCCATCGGAGCTGGTGCCCGTCTACCGAGGTTGACGAGCTGACCGTCGTGCGGCGTTGCGAGAGGCCGGGCTGCAGTTGGAGTGGCCAGCAGGCAGGCTGAGGTGTGCGCCAGTGGCTCCGCGGTAGGCGTCTGCTCATGGTGCTAACCGTGGCCGTCGGGCTGACGGCCGTGGTTGTGGCGCTCGTCCTGGGTCTGTTCGGAAGCTCGACCCGGCCGGCCGCCGCCCCTTGCCATCCGATCGGGGGCCCCATCAGGGTGGGCGAGTCGATCCGGGCGACGTACGTCCCCACTCACCTGGTCCTGGTGTCCGGCAGCGAGACCAACCCCCGGGCCGCACCGGTCATCTACGGCCTGCCCGCCTCTGCCAAGACCGAGCTCGGCCCGGTCGTGACAGTCCGGGTCCTCCCCGCCGTTCCCTTGGCGTCAATGGTCCCGACCGGCCTCGTAAGCAAACAGGTGACCATCCAAGGCCACCCCGCCCTCCTGGCCACTACACCCCCAGTCGTCCCCAACCAGCTCACCTCCGAGATCGGCCGGGTCCACATCTACTGGCAGCGCACCGCCGACAGCGTCATCTCCCTCGCCACATCCGAAATGGCCGAGAGCCTGGCAATCGCCATCGCCAACGGCATCAGCTATGTCCCAGGCCAGTGGATGAATCAGTACTACCCCGGCGAGCTTAGGAAGGTCTCGGGATCACCCCCTTCCGGCTGCCCCGGCCCGGCCGGCGGCTAAAGACGGGCCCCAGGTCGGACCCTCGGCCGGTCGGCTCCGTCCGACCGGCCTGAGAGCGCCTTTGCTCGGGAGGGACGCAGGGTCAAGGGGCCAAGGGAGCCGGCAGCAGACCGGGCGCCAGCAGCACCGGGAGGAGGTGCGACCGGGCCTTGACACTGCGGCCCTCCCGAGCCACGGCCGGCGCCCCATGGATGCCTTTCGGGCGAAAATTCTTTCCCGAGGTGAGTTCCCAACGGAGTTCCCAATGGCGCGTCGCGCCCGCCTTGACCTGGGGATTCGTGCCTGCACGGCCCGCTCGGCGCCCGCCGCGATTTCTGCCAGTTGGGAAGTCGGCTGGGAGGGTGGTTGGGAACGCCGGGGCGCACGCTCATCCCCGTGCGACTCGATCCTGGTGCCGCCTCCCAGGCCCTACGCCGGCTCCTCCGGCCGCGCTGGCCCCGCCTCCTCGAGCAGGCCGAACAGCTCCCCGAGCGCGGCCCGGGCCGCCGAGCGCACCTGTTCGTAGGGGACAGGCCCTCCCGCCTTGGCGATGCGCAGGCGCTCATCCCAGAGCTGAATCGACAACTTGTAGCCCCGCAGCCCTGCCCGCAGGGCGCGATCCGCCCCGGCCAGGTCCTTGTCGGCGCGCCGCCACGCGGCCAGCTCGGCCGCCGTTCGCTCGATGACCGCGTCCAGGCGGTTGCGCTCCTCCACGGCGAAGTTCCAGGTGCCGAAGGCGACCAGCGGCACGCCCCGCACCAGGTCGAGAGCCTCAGCCAACAGCTCCGCCCGGGGGGCCCCCGCCAGCCCCGAGGCGCGCTTCAGGACGCGGTCGAACTCGACCACGTCGACGCGCAGCGCGTCGGTGAGCCGGTAGCCCGCCTTCTTGTCGAAGCGGGGAATGGCACCGGGCGGAAGCAGAGAACGCAGGTCCGAGATGTAGTTCTCGATGGTCTTGGTGCCGGGCTCCTTGAGGTCCGTGCCGTAGAGGCTGCGGATCAGCTCCTCATCGAGGGGCCGGTCCCCGCCGCCGGCCAGGGCGATGATCACGAGCACCCGCAGGTGGCGTTCGTCGAGGTCCCCGAGCCGCCCGACCGCCCCGACGCCGGTCCGCATGAGGTAAAGGGCAGCGCCGTCCGGACCCTCGGCCAGGTCGGGGGCCGTGCCGTCCTCCTCAGCGCCGGTGGGCGCCGTGACCACCGCGTCGGGCTCCCGCAGGTCGACCACGTCCACGGGCACCTCGGCGACGACGGGAGCCTCGGGCTGTGGAGGCTCCCCCGTCGGCACGAGCTTGGCGCCCTCTTCGCCTTCGACGATGACGAAGACCCGCACCGGCCGAGCGATGTCGGCCCGCTCGGACGCGAAGGCCAGGGTGCCGGCCACCAGGAAGCCGACCAGCAGGGCGAAGCGCAGGAGCCAGACGAGGTCGGACCCGCCGGGCACCGGGGGATGGGCCGCGGCCTGGGCGTCGATGCTCGGCGGCGGAGCCCCCGAAGCCGGGAAGTCGAGGCTCAGGGTGGCCGGTGCGGTCATGTGCAAGTTCCAACCGCCCGTCTGGTCCGGACCGAAGCTGGCCGGCTCGAAGCGCACCTGGGCGTGGCGCAGGTCGGCCGGGACCGTCCAGTAGTAGACGTCCTGGGCCACGCCCATCCACCAGTTGTCTACGTGGCCGGCGCCGATCGGTTGGTGGCCGGGCACGAGGAGCTGGAGCCGGTCGGCGGGCCAGGTGACCTGGATCCCGTAGTCCGACGGCCCGTACACGCGGCAACGCAGAAGCAGGAAGGCCTGGCCGGGCCCGGGGTGCTCGCTGGGCGCGTGGGGCCCGTACCAGGCGAGCTGCGCGCCGTCGATCTGGAACGTGGCGCTGGCCGAGGGGTTGTCGAACGAGGGATCAGTCGGGTCGGCGACGGATGCCGGAGCGGTTGCGCTCGTCACCGGGGCGGCGTCGACCACAGCGCTGCTGGACGAGCGGTACGACACGGCGGGGACCGGGGCGACGAGGCGGGCGTAGTTGACCGAGTAGTCGGTCAGCGCCCCGCCGTCGTTCAGCTGGAAGAGGACCGGGGCGCCTTTGGGCACGGCCTGGGCCCACATGAAGCTGGCGCTGGTGATCCAAGAGGACAGATCGAGGGGCCAAGACCTGCCGGCCACGACCATGGCGGCGCTCAGCCTCGGGCCGGAGTTGTCCAGCGCCGCCGCCAGGGCGTTGGAGTCGAGCGTCCCTGCGAATTCGACCACGGCGATCAGGTCCCCGGATGGCGCGACTACCCGGTCCGAGCCGGAGCCGATGGCGGAGAACAGCCCCGATCCGGTGATCTGGCCCGTGAAATAGAGGCCCTGCACCCGAGGGTCCGACGGGTGGGTGAGGACCACGCCCGGATCGGCGTTGAGGACATGGGGCCCGGTCCCGGGATCAAGCAAGTTGCCCGACGGTCCGGGGTGGACGAAGAACGTGGCCACCAGGACCACGAGAGCGACCAGCGCTGCTCCGGTCGCCGCCCGGGTTCTCAGGGAACGCCCCAGCATCCCCCCACCTCCTGCTCCCCCAGCTCTTCCTCCAGAGCTTTGTCCGATTCGCGCCCCACCGCCAGTGGTTGGTGGAGCAACCGGTGTGGCCCGGGAGGTCCCCGGGTCACCGACCCCGGGCCCAGGCCCGGAGAAAGGGGACAGCTCCCATGAAGCTGCCCATCGATCCCGCCGGCGTCGTGTTCACCTGCGCCGGTGCCCCCGAGGCGGTCATGGACTGGGACGACCGCACCAAGCCCGAGACGGACGAGGCAGGTCGGCCTGTGTTCCGGGTCTCCTTGCTCGCTATTGCCGAAGGCCCCGGTGAGGTCATCCCGGTGAAGGTGGCCGGGGAGCCCCAGGGCCTGGTGACCAACACCCAGGCCAAGGTGACCGGGCTGTCGATCGAGCCCTGGACCAGCAGGCGCTCCGGACGCTCCGGGGTGACCTACTGGGCCAAGGCGATCGAGCCCGTGGCTGCTGCCCGCCCCGAGCGGGCGGCGTCGTGATCGGGCGGATGGCCGCTGCCGCCGGGAGCTTCGTGCTCCTGGCGGTGGCGCTCACCTCCGACGCGCTGACCACGTTTCTCGCCACGGTGTGGCTCCTCGCCATCGTGGCCAAGAGAGCCGAGGCCCGCCATGCCCGCCGCTAGAAACCACCCGCTCCGCTGGCGGGGCTTTACCCGACGGTGGCGAACCGAGCTCGGCCTGGCCGGCGCCTTCGTCGCCCTGCGCATCGTGCTTGGCGCCGTCGGGGGGCCGAGCCTGTTGCTCATCGGCAGCGTGGCCGTCGTGGCCGTGGCCGCCTTCGTGCGCGCCGCCCGACAGGCGCTGCTCGAGCGCCTGCTCGACTCCCGCCGGCTCCGGCGCTGGGAGCACAACCTGGCGTTGGTCGCGCCGGAGCGCACGCCGGTGCCGCTCGAGGTCGAGGCTTATGGCTTCGGCGAGCGGGGGGCGCTGCGGGTGGCCGGCGGGGCCACGGTGACGGAGCTGGCCAAGTGCTCCGAGGCCCTGGCCGCCTGCTTCGGCGCCAAGGCCGTCCGCGTGGGCCGCCATCCAGACCACGCCGGCGTCGCTTTGGTGTCGGTGCTGATGAGCGATCCGCTGGCCCGCCCGGCGCCGGACTGGCCGTGGCTTCGTCGTCCGACGACGTCGTTGTGGGAGCCGGTGCCGCTGGGAGTCAGTGAAGGTGGCGCCCCGATCAGCATCAGCCTGCCCGAGCACAACCTGCTCTTGGGCGGCGAGCCCGGCGCCGGCAAGTCGGGGGCCATCAACCTCTTGGTGGCCGCCGCCGCCCTCGATCCCCTGGCCCAGCTTTGGTTGCTCGACGGCAAGCTGGTGGAGCTGGCCGCCTGGCGCAAGGCAGCCGTCGACTCGGCCGGGCTCGACGTGTGGGAAGCGGTGGAGCTCCTGCGTCGGGTCCAGTCGGTCATGGATTCCCGCTACCAGTTGCTGCTCGAGGCCGGCTTGCGCAAGGTGAAGGCGGGGAGCGGCCTGCACCTGGTGGTGGTAGACGAGCTCGCCCACTACCTCACTGGTCCGGACAAGAAGGCCCGGGACGCCTTCATCGAGGTGCTCCGCGACCTTGTCTCTCGAGGACGGGCGGCGGGCATCGTCGTGGTGGTCGCCACCCAGAAGCCCGGCTCTGATGTCGTGCCCACCAGCCTGCGGGACCTGTTTGGCTACCGCCTGGCCATGCGCTGCTCGACGGCGGCGGCTTCGGACACGATCCTCGGCTCCGGTTGGGCCACCGAGGGCTACTCGGCGGCCAGCATCGACCCGGCGACGAGGGGCGTCGGCTATCTGCTGCACGAGTCGGGCGTGCCACAGCTCCTGCGCACCCACTGGCTCGACGACGACGCTGTGGACAGCCTCGCCACCCGGGCCGCGCGCCTCGGTCGCGAGTTCGAGGACGGGCAGGGCGATGAATGACCTGGCCATCTCCGAGGCGGTCGAGCGCATCGCGTCGCCGTCCTGGCCGGCCTTCGAGGCGCAGCTCTCCTCCTCCGGGGGCTGCGCCCGGCCGGTCCGGCTGGTGGGCAAGGTCGACGTCGTCGACTCGTCGTCGGGCGAGCTGCGCACCCGGTTCTCGACCGAAGGCGAACCCGACGGGGTGCTCCTGAAGGCCTGCGGGTCTCGCCGAACCACCCGATGCCGGCCCTGCTCGCAGCTCTACAAGGGCGACGCCCGCGTGCTGGTGGCCGCCGGCATGGCCGGGGGGCGAGGAACGGACGAATCCGTCACCGATCGGCCCACGGTCTTCGTCACGCTGACGGCGCCGAGCTTTGGCGCCGTGCATCGCCAGGCCGACAACGGTCCTTGTCATCCGGGACCTCAGGGCAGGTGCCGCCACGGACGACAACTCGCGTGTTGGGAACGTCACACCGGTGCCGACGACGTCGTAGGCAAACCCCTGTGCCCTGAGTGTTACGACTACGAAGCTGCTGTCATCTGGAACGCGCGGGTGACCGAGCTGTGGCGTCGGACGATGATCGCCACCGCCCGGGCCATGGCCCGGCAATCAGCGATGACCGTTCGGACCTTCGCCGCCAGCTATCGCATCAGCTTCGTGAAGGTGGTCGAGTACCAGCGGCGGGGCTCCATCCACGTCCACGCCGTGCTGCGGATCGACGCCCGGGATGGAGGCGAGGTGGATCTCGACGCCGCACGACTGGCGGACGCCGTGCACCTAGCCGCTGGACGGGTGCAGGCTCCGAGCCCACTGCGAGACGGACAACCGATCCGTTGGGGCTCTCAGCTCGACGTCGGCGTCGTCAGCGGCGCGGAGCGGCGGCGGGTGGCCAACTACCTGGCCAAGTACTCCACCAAGTCGGCCGATGACGCCGGCGCTCTCGACCACCGCATCACCGAGGCCGACATACCGGGGTTGGGCCTGCCTGATCACCTCGAGGCTCTGGTCCGTACGGCCTGGCGTCTCGGGGGCTCCGATGCACTGGCGCATCTGCGATTGCGAGCCTGGGCACACTGCCTCGGCTTCCGGGGCCACTGGATGACCAAGAGTCGGGCCTACTCCACCACCTTCGGCCTGCTGCGATCCGCCCGGCACGAGTTCCGCAAGGCCGAAGCGCTGCGTATCGCCGGCGAGGAGATCGCCGTCGACGAGATCGAGGTCGGCTCATGGCGCTTCGCAGGGGTCGGCCACGCAACCGAGGGGGACGCCCTGCTCGCCCGCTGGCATGCGGAGTTGCGTGCCCGCCACCGCCAGCTCGCCCGGAAGGAGGAGGGGCCATGGGCAGCTTGACAACCAAGGTTGCTGACCTCGTCGGCTCGGCTTCCATCCACGTCGGGCAAGCCACGAGCCAACGAGGTGGACTGGATGATGAGATGGTTGAGCGGCATCACACGACCCGCTCGGTCGCGGTGGTGGCAACCACCACGGAGGTTGAGCTGTGACGCCGGACGAGAAGTTACTGGTCACCCCTGCAGTAGCGGCGGAAAAGCTGTCAATCAGCCGCTCCAAGCTGTACGAACTGCTGGAGATGGGCATCCTTCGGTCGGTAAAGCTGGGTACCTGCCGGCGGATACCGGTAGAAGCTCTGGTTGAGTTGGTTGATCGCCTGAGCGAAGGTGCGACAGTATGACCGCTGCCCTCGAAGCTGTCCCGGCCTGGAGCCGAGCCCACCGGCAGAGCGGGCTGCTCGCTACATCGTGGATGGCCGGCGGCCGACGGCCATCGTGGTGGCCGTCATCCGAGGTTGCCAGGAGTGGTCGAGCAGGGCTGTCGTCACAGCCTGTCGGTACCTTCGATGCCATGCCCTGCGAAGGAAGTGGTCCATGACCTCCAACGTGAATCGCCGCAAACCTACGCGGTCCCGTCGGGGTCATGGCGAAGGAATGATCCGAAAGCGTGATGACGGCCGGTGGGAAGCGAGAGTCGATCTCGGATGGATCGAAGGAAAGCGCGTACGGCGTTCGTTCTACGGCACGACACGCGCAGAGGTGGCGGAGAAGCTGCGGAAGGCGCTCGAGCTCACTCATGGTCAAGCGCCTCTTCCTGATGCGAAGATCAGAGTCGGCCAATTTCTCGACCGATGGCTCGACGAGGTCATCAAGCCTACGCGCCAACGCGCTACCTGGATCGGCTACGAAGTTAACGTCCGTCGTCACATTAAGCCCACCCTTGGCCACGTCCGCTTGGCGCAGCTCACCGCCGCACACGTCCAGGAGCTGGTCAACGCCAAAGCCGACCAGGGGCTCTCGCCTCGGACAGTGCAGTACATCCACGCCACCCTCCGTGCAGCTCTGTCTGTCGCGGTGAAATGGGGACTGGTCGTGCGCAATGTCGCGGTTCCCGTGAACATTGCAACCGTCGACCGCGAACCTGTCCGGCCCTTCTCGGCGACGGAAGCCCATCAGGTCCTCGCAGCCGCGGCCGACCATCGGTTGTCAGCATTCTTCACCGTAGCGATGGCCCTCGGCCTCCGTCCCAGCGAGGCACTCGGGCTCACGTGGGACGACGTCGACCTCGATGGGGGAGTGGTCTACATACGCAAGGCGCTGGAACGCCGACGCGCGACGGACTTCAAGTTCAAGGCTCCAAAGTCTCGAAAGAGCCGCCGGATCATCCCGTTGCCGGAGGTCTGCGTTCAGGCACTCGTTCAGCATCGCCGGCGGCAGTCGGCTGAGCGATTGGCTGCCGGGCAGGGCTGGCATGACCACGATCTTGTCTTTACGACGCGGTTCGGCGGACCTCTGGACAGGACCCAGGTGTCCCGCCAGTTCACGCGGCTTCTCCGACGCGCGGGCGTTCCTCACCGTCGCCTGTACGACTGCCGTCACACAGCAGCCAGCTTGCTCCTCGCACAAGGTGTAGCCCCGCGGGTGGTCATGGAAACGCTGGGGCACTCATCGTACGCCCTGACCATGGAGACTTACACGCACGTTCTACCTGACGTCATGCGCGACGCCGCCCATGCGATGGATCGGGCGCTGATTCCGAAGCCCAGTCCTGGCCGCCAGACGGCCGGCTGAGGAAGCCGGTCGGCTCCACTCCTACCGGCTACAAGATCAATCATGCCAGCACCGATCCACCTAAATGATGCTGGCAATCTCTGCGAATTGGCTAGTCGGGAATGTTCATGTCATCGTGAACATTCACAGACGCGAACTCTACGGCACCTTCTGGCGTTACCCAGTAATGGAGGCGCCGAGCGCCAGGCGTACCCTGTTCGACGCAGCAACGACGAGCTTCAGCTCCGTCACGAGCACGCGTCCTGACCGCATCGTTGGCACCGTCGCCCGTCCTCAGCACGTGATCCTCCCGCCGGCCGAGGAGTGCTGGCGCCCCGAGAACGACGTCAGCACAAGCCTTGATCACCTTTGGCCGGTATCGGGCTCCATGGGCCTCCAAGATCGGTGCGAATTGCGGTGCAACGGTGAAGGCTCGATGGCGAGCGCCATCGATGTCGCCGCGCATTTTGATCTCTTCTTCGATCTCCTGGACGACAGCTGCCTGCCCACCATCGAGCGATGGAGGTCCTCCGGTGCGGACTACCTCACGTAGGCGATCGCACTCAGAGCGCAGGTAATCGCGCTCTCGCTCAGCCACGCCAGCCCGCACGCGCAGCTCATCATTCTCCCTGGCATATGCCTCAGCAAGACTCTCGGCTTCATCCCGCTCCGCCGTTAGCTTGGCCGCGAGGGCATTCTCCGCCTCCTCCAGCCGGATGCGTGCCTCCGTCGCGTCTGCAAGACCATCCTGCGCAGCTGTTGATTGCGCATAACGGCCCCGCAACTCAGCGATCTCGTCGCGAAGGGCCTTGAGCTCCCGGTCGCGGGTGAGTCTTTCGAGACGTACAGTCCGAGGGTCGACGCGGGCGGCGGCGAGGCTGGCCTGGGCGACCATCTCGACCACCTCGTTACTCAGGCGGCGGGCAGAAACGTCGGCGGGCCAGAGTTTGTGATCCCAACGGTCCGAGGAGGGTGTGATTCCGGGCCACCAGATACGAACGGCGCCGCCGTACACGTTGAAGCCCGGAGGCAGGAGCCCGTCGAGCTGCCAGGTGGTTGCGGACCGGATGAGAGCGACATGGGCGATGCCGACGATCCGCCCCAGCAGAACCCCGCCATCCACGGCGTCGTCGTCTCTCGGAGTGAAGCCGACTATCGGCAGCCGGCGGGTCCGCGAGCGGACCAGCGCCGCGAGTTCAGCCGCCTCCGTTTCGCCGACTACCCAGACGTTGGTCGTCATTGTTCGACCGCCGTCTCTGGCCTCAACCGTGGCGGCGTCGAGAAGAGCCGGGATGCAGCCAGGTGGGGCAGGAGTCTCTCGGGGCAGACCAAGTGCCGAAGCGATCCGAGTTCGGTCGAGGCGCACCCCGACTTCCGTCTTCACGTCCTGGAGAGCGGTCACCGTGACCGTCCAGAGGAAGCCTTGGTCACGTGGGTCAGGGTGGGACAGTTGGAGACGCCACCCGCGTAGCCCACGATCATCGGGGCCCAGAAGTTCGGTATGGACCCTGGCGCCCCGCCGTCCCTCATTGTCCGCTGTGGCCCAACCTGAGCCGATCCCGGCCCAGGTAGCAACAACCTCAGCAATCTCCTCGAGTGGCGCTGGTTCGGCCGGAGATCCCCGCCGGTTCATCTCCAAGCTGGCTGCGTAGACCAACACCTCAGCGATGAAACCACAGGCGGGGCCGGGACGCTCGGGTGGAATCTGTGGCGGAAAGTCCCGCCCCGGGCGGAAGGCGGCATTTGTCGGGTGCCGGGACGTGAGCCCGTATCTCGTGAGGCACGCCCCCCGGTGCGCCACGGAGGTCGGGGGCCACGAGGGGTTCAACCTGCCGACTGGCGAGGGGCACCCTCGGCGCCGGCTTGACAGGAGCCGTATCATGTGTCTGCCACGTCGAGTGGTGCTGCACGGCCACGGCATCAGGGCTTGGGTTTCCCCCCTCCCCCTGATCCGGCGGTCCGAAGCTGCTGCTTCGGACCTCGGGCACGGCTCCCCACCCGATGTCGTCACGGGGCTACGCCCACCGTTCAGGGTGGGACCGTCTGCGTGGCGAGGCGCCCGAGGCTTCGGCGTCGGACACCTGGCTGAAAGGAGCAGTGTCCGACAACTGAAGAAGGAGGCGCCTTGCCTACCCCGTCATCCCCATCCGGGCGCGCCACGCCCAACGGCAGCACCGGCACTGCCGGTGCCCGCCGAATCATCAGGGTCCGTCGCAAGCGAATCGCGGAAGACGCCGTAACCCTGCCCGACCGGCCTATCACTCGGCCTCCGCTGATCGCGAAGGGCGTGGCCAGGGCCAAGTTGGCCGCGACCCTCGAGGAGGATCTCGGTCACGATCCCGTGGTGGCGCAGGCGATGGCTCGGGCCATCGCTAATCCCCAGGCCGCCCGAGCCTTGCTCGCCGCCCGGCAGGTCCTGCGGGTTCCGGGGGCCGAGCTGTATGCCATCACGACCCCGCTCTGGACGCCGGCCGTCCTGCCATCGCCGGTCAACCCCCGTGGTGCAGGTAACAGGTGGTTCCCGGCAGCCACATCTAACGACCCCGCCGCGCGAAAGATCCGGCCGCCCCTCGTGCGGGCTCTTTCCGCCAAGGGCGGGCTACCCCACCTGGGCCTGGAGGTCGAGGATCCCGACCACCTCGCCGACGCTCTGGGCCAGAGCATCAACTCCCTCATGGAGACGGCCGAGGCGCTCGAGGAGTCCATTCCCCTTCAGGGCGTGATGAAGCCGGTGGTCGCCGTCCCCGTGGTGATCAGCCACCGGGATGGCACACCTGATCTGGTCGTCGTGATGACCGCGGAGGGATCCACTCGGGCAGCGATCGCCCGGCGCGAGATTGGCTTCGATGACCCTACCGACGCGTATAAGACTGCCGACGACGGCCAGCTGGAGCGACTCGTTCGGAAGTGGCGCCGATTGACTGAGTCACCGGAGGCCAGCGTCACCGCCAAGGACAAGGCGATGCTCAGGGTGGCAACGATCCCTGCCGAGGTCATCATCGGCTTCAGGCCCGACCCCGGCTCCGGCGTCACCTTCGCGGACGCCATCGACTCGTGGGTGGCGGGGATCCATATCGACCCGCCTCGTCACTGGCCGGGCTCCTCGGACCTGGATACCAAGGCCTCAGCCGTGGTCGGGTCCTTCGCCCGCCAGGCGAGCTGGGACTCGAGCTACATCGACTACATCTCCGGGCTCCTCAACCCGGCGGAGGCGACCGCAGCGGGGTTCTGGCCCTCACCTGACCAGCGCGCTGTAGAGATCCTGGCCCGCCTCGGGGACGACGCGATGAAGCAGATCCTGAACGATGGTCTGCGCCAGCTGGCGACCCGCAACATCAAGCCCCGGCGGGACGAGCGCCTGAAGCCGCTCGTGGAGCTGATGATGCGAGGGCTCCGGACCATCCCCCGGACGGAGCTCGACGTCGCCCGCACGATCCTCGGGTCGCGCCTGATCGAGATGTCAGAATGGAACGCCACCGGATGGCGGCCGACCCACAAGACCCCAGCCGAGCTGGCGAAGGCTGCCAAGGGAGAGCTGGCGAAGGCCGGCGCGTCCGAGACAGTGGCGGACGATGGCGGCGAGCCTGTCGGCATGGCCACTCGGGAGCTCGCCTTTCTGGCCCTGTTTTGGCTGGCTAGGTGGGGTTCACTGCGCCGCCAGGTGAGGTCTACCGATCCTGGGGCGGACAACCGCGAGCCGTCCCAGGTCCTCCGGGAGATGATGCATTCGGACTACGGGATCGACGTGCTCGCCCACATCGTGACGGAGAGCCGGTCGGGTCGGCGTCCTATGGCTCTCGACCGAGATGGATCCCCCGTGGTGGACGCCACCGGCGTGGCCATCGGGATCTCCCTCGACTGGCTGCGCACTGCATTTCCAACCCCGGACGGCAAGCAGGGCGACCCCACCCGGCGCCCGAACTTCGCCCGGGCCCTGAGGGAGATGGACCGATCCGTGGCGGGCGTAGCGACCGCCCTCCGGTCTCTGGAGGCGATCCAGGATGGGAACGGGAACTCGGTGGTGAAGGTCCAGGGAATCTCCTTCGGGAAGGTCACCGAGTTGCGGGCTGAGCTGGACCGGATCGCGACCAAGCTGGCGATCTACGGGGTGACCTGGCAGGAGCACCACACCCCTGACCAGCTCGACGAGTTCGGGGATTTCCAGCAGGACGATCCCGACGCGGACGACGAGGGCCCAGACGAGGCGTACGAGGACTACGACGAGCCGGCTGAGGCTGAGGAGTCCGCGTGACCAAACACGAGTACGAGGTGCTGGCCGGCTACGCCGGCCGGCACCTCCTTCGGTCATACCCCTGGCCGATCCGCCTCGGCTTCCCGTTCCCGCTGCCTTGGGGCAGAGCGGTCTACGCCGTCTATGACGCTGAGGGAAACTGCCGAAATGTTGGCTCCGTAGCGCGGGCTAGCGGCGGACTGGCGTGTCGGTTGCGCGAACACCTGACGGATCCGGTTAAGCGCTCCACTTGGGCGGTGGTTTACGCCATCCCCCTGGAGGACAGCACCCCGGAGGCGGAGGTGCGGCGCCTCGAGGGCGTCATCGGCGCACATCTCCGGCCGCGAGACAACCGTTGGCTTCCCGCGGCGAGGCCCCCAATCCAAAGCGGGTGAGGCTGTGGAGAATTGCCGGCTGAAGGGCTCTGTGCGGAGCAGTGCGCGATGTGAGCGCTCCTTTTGCGAGCGCATTTTGGTGGTCAACTTGGTGGTCAACGGCAGACGAGGACTCCCGTCGGGCTACCGGTCCACTGGCTAGCGGGGGACAGGCACCCCCGCTGACCAGGGACTTGACATGAGCGGAGAGGGTGGGATTTGAACCCACGGTCCCTTGCGGGACACACGATTTCCAATCGTGCCGATTCGGCCGCTCTCGCACCCCTCCGAGGGACGTCTAGGCTAACCGGGCCGAACGAGCGGGTCGGCCGGTGCGGCGGCCGGGTCCTGCGCAACAGCGCCCCGTGAACCGAGTCAGGGCCGGAAGGCAGCAGCTCTCAGCGGAAGGCGCCGTGTGCCGCAGCCAGCCTGGCCGTCGCACCGGCCGACCGGGCTCGCCGCCAGCCCCGCCGGAGCGAACCCGCAGCCCGCGGGAGGGGCCCGGAGCAGGCCCAGGGGGGCGGTAGTCTCGGCTTTCGTGGCGGAGCCCTACCAGTCCCTGTACCGCCGCTTCCGACCGCAGAAGTTCTCCGAGGTCAGGGGCCAGGACCACGTCACCCGGGCCCTGCGCAACTCGGCCCGTGACGCCACGGTCCATCACGCCTACCTGTTCAGCGGGCCGCGGGGGACGGGCAAGACCTCGACCGCCCGCATCCTGGCCAAGGCCCTCAACTGCACGGACGGGTCCGACGGGGAACCCTGCGGGGTCTGCGACTCCTGCGTGGCGGTGACCGCCGGCACCTCGCTCGACGTCCACGAGCTCGACGCCGCGTCGAACAACGGCGTGGAGGCCATGCGCGACCTGGTGGCCCGGGCCGCCCTCGGCACCCCGGGGCGGTGGAAGGTGTACATCGTCGACGAGGTCCACATGCTGTCGGCGGCGGCGTCGAACGCCCTGCTGAAGACCCTCGAGGAGCCTCCCGGCCACGTGGTGTTCGTGCTGGCCACCACCGACCCCCAGAAGGTGCTCCCCACCATCCGCAGCCGCACCCAGCACTTCGAGTTCCGCCTGCTCGGGGGGGAGCTCCTCTCCGGTCTGCTGCGCGACGTCAGCTCCACCGCCGGTCTGGAGCTGCCCGACCAGGCCATCGACCTGGCGGTGCGACGGGGCCACGGGTCGGCCCGCGACGCCCTGTCCGTGCTCGACCAGGTGGCGGCGGCCGGCTCCGTGGAGGAGGAGACCGAGGCCCTCGACCAGCTGGTGGAAGGCATCGTCGAGCGCGACGCCGCCCTGGTCCTGTCGGCGGTGGCCGAGGCCCACTCCAAGGGCCGCGACCCCCAGCGCCTGGCCACCGACCTGCTCGAGCAGCTGCGCAACGGGTTCCTCGCCACCATGGCCCCCGAGCTGGTGGGCCTGCCCGACGAGGCCCGCCAGCACCTGGCCGAGCAGGCCCGGCGGCTCGGCACCGCCGCCCTGGTGCGGGCCATGGAGGTGGTGGGCGCCGCCCTGGTCGACATTCGTGACGCCCTGGACCCCCGGGTCTGCCTCGAGGTGGCGTTGGTGCGCCTGGCCCGCCCCGAGGCCGATTCGTCGCCCGAGGCGCTGGTGGAGCGGATCGAGCGGCTCGAGCGGCGGCTGGCCGGGGAGGCCCCCCCGGCCGCACCCGTCGCCCGCCCGGCGGCGCCGACCCGGGCCGCCGAACCGCCGGCGCCCGAGGCACCGGTGGACCAGGCCGGCTCCGGTGAGGCACCCCCGTCCGGTGATCGCCCGGCCGCCGGCGCCCGGGCCGCGCTCGGCGCCGTGCGCAAGCAGTCCGGGGAATCGCGCCCGCCCGGCGGCCCGTCCCCGCGCCCGGGCCGGCCGCCTGCCCCCCCGAAGGCGCCGCCGGCCCCGACGTCGGCTCCGCCGTCAGCGGCGGCGCCCGCCGGTGGCGGGCAGCTGCCGGGGCGCGACGAGCTGGTGCAGGCCTGGGGCGACGCCGTACTGGCCAGCCTGAAGGGCAGGGCCAAGGCCCTCTACCGGGTGGGTCGCTTCGTAGAGGTGGAGGACGGCACCGCCGTGTTCGCCCTTCCCAACGAGCCCCACCGCAAGTTCAGCGAGGAGGTCCGCCCCGACGTGGAGGCCGCCCTCTCGTCGCATTTCGGGGTGCGGGTGCCCCTGCGGCTGGTGGTGGAGGACGGACCCGGCTCGGGCTCCGGTGAGGTGACCCCGGACGACCACGTCGACATCGCCGACCTCACCGACGCGCCGGTCGACGGGCCGGCCACCCCCGAGGAGCGCCTGCGCGAGGCCTTCCCGGGGGCGTCATGGGAGGCGGAGGCGTGACCGAACAGGACCCGCTCTCCGCCTTGGGCGGCCTCGAGGGCCTCCTGCGCCAGGCCCAGCAGATCCAACAGCAGCTGGCCGACGCCCAGCACGAGGCGGCCGCCCACGTCGTTGAGGGCCACGCCGGCGGCGGTGCGGTGCGGGTCGCGGTCACCGGCGACTTCGAGTTCCGCTCGGTCCACATCGACCCCGGCGCCGTCGACCCGGCTGAGGTGGACATGCTCGAGGATCTGGTCTTGGCCGCCCTCCACGACGCCGTCAGTCAGGTCCGGGCCTTGAACCAGGAGGCGATGGGCGCCTTCGGCGACCTGGCCGGCGGGCTGGCGGGGGGACTGCCCGGGCTCGGGGGGATGCCGGGCCTGCCGGGGCCGGGGGAGGATCCCGAGCTGCCGGAGGGCGGCGGGCAGGGCCCCGCCTGAAGCGGTGTACGCCGGCCCGGTCCAGGAGCTGATCGACGAGCTGTCCCGTCTGCCGGGCGTCGGCCCGAAGTCGGCTCAGCGCATCGCCTTCCACCTGCTGAAGCTGCCCCGCGAGGACGCCCTGCGCCTGGCCCGGGCCATCACCGAGGTGAAGGAGCGGATCTCGTTCTGCCGCCGGTGCTTCAACGTGGCCGAGGGGGAACTGTGCGGCATCTGCGCCGACGACCGGCGCGACCCGACGGTGGTGTGCGTCGTCGAAGAGCCCCGCGACATCGTCGCCGTCGAGAAGACCGGCGAGTTCCGGGGCCGCTACCACGTGCTCATGGGGGCGATAAACCCGATCGAAGGGATCGGGCCCGACCAGCTGCGGGTCAAAGAGCTGCTCGCCCGCCTCGACGGGGAGGGGATCACCGAGGTGATCCTGTGCACCAACCCCAACCTCGAGGGGGAGGCGACGGCCATGTACCTGGCCCGGCTGCTCCACCCCCTCGGCGTGAAGGTGACCCGCATCGCCAGCGGCCTTCCCGTCGGCGGCGACCTCGAGTACGCCGACGAGCTGACGCTCGGCCGGGCCCTCGAGGGCCGCCGCGAGGTGGATGTCTGAGCCGGCGGGCCGCCGGCCGCTAGGAGCTAGGCGATGGTGCGCAGCACGGCGGCGTCGCCCTGGCCGCCGCCGCCGCACAGGGCGGCGACACCGGTGCCGCCTCCCCGCCGGCCCAGCTCGTAGAGCAGGGTGATGGCGAGGCGGGTGCCGGACATGCCGATGGGGTGGCCGAGGGAGATGGCCCCGCCGTTCACGTTCACGATGTCGTCGGAGATGCCGAGGTCGTCCATCGAGGCGATTCCGACGGCGGCGAAGGCCTCGTTGAATTCGAACAGGTCGACGTCGGAGACCTTCTTGCCGGCCCGCTCGAGGGCCTGGCGGGTCGCCCGCGACGGCTGGGTGAGCAGCGACGGGTCGGGCCCGGCGACCTGGCCGTAGCCGACGATCTCGCCCAGCGGCGTGACGCCGAGCTGCTCGGCCCGGGCCTTGGACATGACCACCACGGCGGCGCCGCCGTCGGAGATCTGGCTGGCGTTGCCGGCGGTGATGGTGCCGTCGGCCTCGAAGGCGGGGCGCAGCTTGGCCAGGCTCTCGGTCGTGGTGCCGGGCCGGACCCCTTCGTCGGTGTCGACGACGATCGGGTCGCCCTTGCGCTGGGGCACCGACACCGGGGTGATCTCGTCAGCCAGCTTGCCGTCCTTCTGGGCGGCCGACGCCCGCTCGTGGGAGGCGGCGGCGAGGGCGTCCTGACGCTCGCGGGCGATCTCGGCCGCCCGGCTGTAGCGCTCGGTGCCGGCGCCCATGGCGCACAGGTCGAAGGCGCAGAACAGCCCGTCGTACATCATCGAGTCGACGATCTTGTTGTCGCCCATGCGGTAGCCGGCCCGGGCTCCGGGCAGCAGGTAGGGGGAGTTGGTCATCGACTCCATGCCGCCGGCGACGATGATGTCGTACTCGCCCGAGGAGATCATCTGGTCGGCCAGGTAGATGGTGTTGAGGCCCGACAGGCACACCTTGTTGACCGTGGTGGCGGGGGTGGTCATGGGGATGCCCGCCTTGACCGCCGCCTGGCGGGCGGTGATCTGGCCGGCCCCGGCCTGGAGCACCTGGCCCATGAGCACGTACTGGACCTGGTCGGGGGTGACCCCGGCCCGCTCGAGGGCGGCGGCGATGGCGAAGCCGCCCAGGTCGACGGCGGCGAAGTCGGTGAAGGCGCCGGAGAGCTTGCCGATGGGCGTCCTGGCCCCCGAGACGATGACCGAACCAGGCATGTCGTACCTCCCTAGTGAGGGGCCCAGTCTACGAACCCGCTGGTAGGGCCGGTCCAACCGGACCGTCGCCGTTGGAGCCCGACGGCGGGCGCCGGGTAGCTTCGGTGGCCGTGCAAGCGTTCCTGGAAGCCATTCAGAGCGGGGCGTCGGGCGAGGAGATCGCCGCCATCCCGCTGCCGGACACCTACCGGGCCGCCCTCGTCCGCAAGGAGGACGCGGGCATGTTCGAGGGCATCGCCTCTGGTGACAAGGATCCCCGCAAGTCGATCCGGGTCGAGCAGGTGCCGGTGCCCGAGCTGGCCCCCGACGAGGCCTACGTGGCCGTCATGGCGGCGGCCATCAACTTCAACACGGTGTGGACGTCGATCTTCGAGCCGCTGCCGACCTTCGGCTTCCTGTCGCGCCTCGGGCGCGAGAGCCGCTGGGGCGCCCGCCACGACCTGCCCTACCACGTGGTGGGCTCGGACGCGTCCGGTGTGGTGATTCGGGTGGGGTCGGCCGTGCGCAACTGGAAGCCGGGCGACCGGGTCACCATCCATTGCAACCACGTCGACGACCAGGACCCGACGGCCCACGACGACTCGATGCTGGCCGCCAACCAGCGTATCTGGGGCTTCGAGACCAACTTTGGTGGCCTGGCCGACCTGGCGTTGGTGAAGGCCAACCAGCTGATGCCGAAGCCGGCCCACCTGTCGTGGGAGGAGGCGGCCTGCAACGCCCTCACCAACTCGACGTCGTACCGCATGCTGGTGAGCCCGAACGGGGCCGACATGAAGCAGGGCGACATCGTCCTCATCTGGGGGGCCAGCGGCGGCCTCGGCGGCTACGCCGTGCAGTACGTGCTCAACGGTGGCGGCATCCCGGTCGGGGTGGTGTCCTCGGCCGACAAGGTGAAGCTGCTCCAGGAGATGGGCTGCGAGCACGTCATCGACCGCAAGGCCAACGGCTACAAGTTCTGGTCGGACGAGCACACCCAGGACGAGTCGGAGTGGCGCCGGTTCGGCAAGGACATCCGCGCCCTGGTCGGTGAGGACCCCAACATCGTGTTCGAGCACCCCGGCCGCCAGACCATGGGGGCCTCGGTGTTCGTCTGCGCCCGGGGCGGGATGGTCATCACCTGCGCGGCGACCAGCGGCTACATGATCGAGTACGACAACCGTCACCTCTGGATGAAGCTGAAGAGCATCAAGTCGAGCCACTTCGCCAACTACGCCGAGGCGTGGGACGCCAACCGGCTCATCGCCATGGGCAAGATCCAGCCCATCCTGTCGGCCGTCTATCCGCTGGAGGAGACCGGCGAGGCGGCCTGGCAGATCCACAAGAACCTGCACGAGGGCAAGCTCGGCGTGCTCTGCCTCGCCCCCCAGGAAGGCCTCGGCATCGACGACCCCGACTTCCGGGCCAAGGTCGGCGAGGACAAGATCACCCTGTTCCAGAGGCACGGCGCATGACGACCGCGCCGGACCACGCCGCCGCGGGGGGCTCGGGGCTGCTCACCGAGATCGACCACGTGGCCATCGCCGTGTCCGACCTCGAGGCGGCCATCACCTACTACTCCGACACCTTCGGCGCCACCGTCGCCCACCGCGAGCGGATCGACTCCGACGGCGTGGAGGAGGCGCTCATCAAGGTGGCCGACTCCTACATCCAGCTTTTGACCCCGACCTCGGACAGCTCGCCGGTGGCCAAGTTCCTCTCCTCCAAGGGCGAGGGCATCCACCACGTCGGCTACCGGGTGGCCGACTGCGGCCGGGCCCTGCAGGCGGTGAAGGACTCCGGCGGGCGGGTGATCGACGAGGCCCCCCGCCCCGGATCGCGGGGCACCACCGTGGCCTTCGTCCACCCGAAGGCGGCCTTCGGAACCCTCATCGAGCTCGTCCAGGAATAGCGCGGGGTGGCCCGTCCCTACCAGAAGGGCCTGACCCAGGTGGCCGACGGCGTGTGGGCCTACCTGCAGCCCGACGGGGGATGGGGTTGGAGCAACGCCGGCCTGGTGGCCGACGACGACCAAACCCTGCTCGTCGACACCCTGTTCGACGTGAAGCTGACCGCCGACATGCTCGAGACCATGCGGGCATCGGTCCCCGCCGCCCGCCGCATCGGCACCGTGGTCAACACCCACGCCAACGGCGACCACTGCTGGGGCAACGAGCTGGTCGCCGACGCCCGTATCGTCGCCTCGGCGCGGTGCGCGGAGGAGATGGCGGAGCTGCCGCCGTCGCGCCTCGCCGATCTCATCAAGGCCGCCCCCGCCATGGGCCCGGCCGGTCGCTACCTCACCGACATCTTCGGGGCCTTCGACTTCGGCTCGGTCACCCTCACCCCGCCCAACGAGACGTTCACCGGGGAGCTCGAAGTGAGCGTCGGCGGCCGGGCGGTCCGGCTGATCGAGGTGGGCCCGGCCCACACCCGGGGCGACGTGATCGTCCACCTTCCGGGCGAGCGGGTGGTCTTCACCGGCGACATCCTGTTCAACGGCGGCCATCCGATCGTGTGGGCCGGGCCCATCTCCAACTGGGTGGCGGCCTGCCGGTTGATCGCCGACCTCGACGTCGACACCGTCGTCCCCGGCCACGGCCCGGTGACGGGCAAGGCGGCCGTCGCCGCCCTGGCCGAGTACCTCGGCTGGGTGTGGGACGGCGCCGGCCGGCGGCGGGAGGCCGGCATGTCGGCCCTGGAGGCGGCCCGCGACCTGTTGGCAGAGGTGAAGGGGTCCACCGACCTGGCCTGGGCCGGGTGGGGCGAGTCGGAGCGGCTGGCCGTCAACGTGGCCGCCGTGTACCGCGAGCTCGGAGCGGAGCCGGGGTCGGCCGGCCCCGCCGGCCTGTTCGGCGACATGGCCGACCTGGCCGGCTACGGCCGTTGAGCTCGCTGCGTCACCTGCCCCGCACGGCGCCGCTGCTGCCGGACCGGCCGGACGTCGCCGGCCCCGACCATCCCATGCGGGCCGTCACCCGCCAGGTCGCCTTCGAGCCCGGAGGCTGGACCCCCGAGCGGGCCGCCAAGGTCGCCGAGCTGTTCGACGGGCTGGCGCCGGACTGGAACGAGCGGGCCAACACCGCCCGCACCGAGCCGCTGGTCGACGCCCTGGAAAGGGGCGGACCGTTCCGCACGGGGGTCTGTCTGGAGCCGGGCTGCGGCACCGGACTGGCCACCGAGGTCCTCGCCGAGCGGTTCGACACGGTGGTGGCCATCGACCTGTCGGCCGAGATGCTGGCCCGGGTCCCCCGCCAGCTCGGGGCTCGGCTGCGGGCCGACTGCGCCCACCTGCCGGTGCCGGCCGGCTCGGCCGACGTCGTCGTGGTGGTCAACTGCTTCCTGTTCCCGGCCGAGGTCGACCGGGTGCTGGCCCCCGACGGCGCCCTGGTGTGGATCAGCTCCCTGGCCGAGGCCACGCCGATCTGGCTGCCGGCCGACGACGTGTTAGCCGCCCTGCCCGGCGAGTGGGAGGCGGTGGCGTCCGAGGCCGGATGGGGCAGCTGGCTGGTCGCCCGCCGGGCGGGGAGGACGGCACCGGCGGCCTAGCATCCCGCTGATGGGAGGCATGGCCGCCATCTGCGCCGACCTGGCCGCCGAGCACGACGAGCTCGACCGCCTCGTCGCTGCGCTCGACGAGTCTGGGTGGGACACCCCCACCCCCGCCGAGGGATGGGCGGTGCGCGACGAGATCAGCCACCTCGCATTCTTCGACGAGACGGCCAGGCTGGCCGCCACCGACGCCGACGGCTTCGCCGCCTCGGTCGCGGAAGCCATGGCCGACCCGGTGGGCTACAGCGACGCGCCGATCGAGCGGGGCCGGGCCATGTCGGGCGCCGAGGTTCTCGACTGGTGGCGCCGGGCCCGGGCTGACGTGCTCGAGGTGTTCGGGTCGCTCGACCCCGCCGCCCGCATCCCGTGGTACGGGCCGGCGATGAGCGCCATGAGCTTCGCCACCGCCCGGCTGATGGAGACCTGGGCCCACGGCCAGGACGTGTTCGACGCCGTCGGCGCCGCCCGCCAGCCGAGCGACCGGCTGCGCCACGTGTGCCACATCGGCGTGCGGGCCATCAACTACAGCTTCACCGTCCACGGCCGGCCGGTGCCGACCACGCCGGTGCGGGTCGAGCTGGCCGGCCCGGCGGGCGACCAGTGGTCGTGGGGAGAGGAGTCGGCGCCCGACCGGGTCACCGGCGACGCCCTCGACTTCGCCCTGGTCGTCACCCAGCGCCGCCACCTCGCCGACACCGGCCTGTCGGTCGAGGGCCCGGTGGCCACCGAGTGGATGAGCATCGCCCAGGCCTTCGCCGGACCGGCCGGCACCGGGCGCCAGCCGGGCCAGTTCACCGGACGCCCGGTGGCCCGGGGGGGCGAACAGTGAGCGGGGCGCCGGGCCCGGGCCGGCCGGTGTTGCGCATCGCCAACTGCTCCGGCTTCTACGGCGACCGCCTGTCGGCGGCGCGGGAGATGGTCGAAGGCGGCCCCATCGACTTCCTCACCGGCGACTACCTGGCCGAGCTCACCATGCTCATCCTGTGGAAGACCAGCCAGCGCGACGCCGCCACCGGCTACGCCACCACCTACCTCCGCCAGATGGAGGAGGTGCTCGGCACCTGCGTCGACCGCGGCATCCGGGTGGTGACCAACGCCGGCGGGCTCAACCCCCGCGGTCTGGCCGAGAAGCTGCGCGAGTTGGCCGACCGTCTCGGGGTGACGGTCGACGTGGCCCACATCGAAGGCGACGACCTGCTGGGGCGGATGGAGGAGCTCACCGCCGCCGGCCACGACCTGGCCCACATGGAGACGGGCCGGCCCCTGGCCGAGGCCCCGGCCAAGCCGGTGACGGCCAACGCCTACCTGGGCGCGTGGGGCATCGTGGAGGCGCTGTCGGGCGGCGCCGACGTGGTGGTATGCCCCCGGGTGACCGACGCCTCGCTGGTGGTGGGGCCGGCGGCGTGGAACTTCGGGTGGGCCCGCCAGGACTGGGACGCCCTGGCCGGGGCGGTGGTCGCCGGCCACATCCTCGAATGCGGCGCCCAGACCACCGGCGGCAACTACGCCTTCTTCTCCGAGGTGCCGGGCCTCACCCGCCCCGGCTTCCCGATCGCCGAGATGCACCCGGACGGATCGGCGGTGATCACCAAGCACGAAGGCAGCGGCGGGCTGGTGTCGGTGGGCACGGTCACCGCCCAGCTCCTCTACGAGATCGGCGGCCCCGACTACGCCAACCCCGACGTGGTCGCCCGCTTCGACACCATCCGCCTGGACCAGGAGGGCCCCGACCGGGTGCGGGTGTCGGGGGTGCGGGGCCAGCCGGCGCCGGCCGACACCAAGGTCTGCATCAACTACGTGGGCGGGTTTCGCAACACCATGACGTTCGTGCTCACCGGCCTCGACATCGAGGCCAAGGCCGACCTGGCCCGCCGCACCCTGTTCGAGCTGGTCGGCGGGGAGGACCGCTTCGCCGAGGTGGACGTCCGCCTCATCCGCATGGACAAGCCCGACGCCGATAGCAACGAGGAGGCCCAGGCCCACCTGCGGGTGACGGTGAAGGACCCCGACCCCACCAAGGTCGGGCGGCCCTTCTCGGCGGCGGCGGTGGAGATGGCCCTGGCCAGCTACCCCGGCTTCACCATGACCGGCGGTCCGTCGGGCGAGTCGGCCTACGGCGTCTACTGGCCGGCGCTGGTGCCCTCCGACGTCATCGACCAGGTGGTGGTGCGGGCCGACGGCTCCACCGCCCACGTGGAGCCGACCCCGACGGCGCCGGCCCGCGACCTGCCGGCCGAACCACCGGCGGCGGCGACCCACCCCGTGCCGTCCGGGCCCACCCGCCGGCTGCCGCTCGGCACCGTGTTCGGCGCCCGGTCCGGGGACAAGGGCGGCAACGCCAACGTGGGCGTCTGGGCCCGCAGCGACGCCGGCTACGCCTGGCTGGCCGCCAACTTGACGGCGGCGCGGCTGGCCCAGCTGATCCCGGAGGCGGCCCCGCTCGAGATCCGCCGCTACGAGCTGCCCAACCTGCGGGCGCTGAACTTCGTGGTGGTGGGCATCCTCGGCGAGGGAGTCGCCGCCTCGGTACGACCCGACGCCCAGGCCAAGAGCCTCGGCGAGTTCCTGCGCTCCCGCGTGGTCGACCTGCCCGAGGAGCTGCTGGCCGACGCCCCCCGGCCGCCGACCTGAGCCGCCGGAAAGGGTGGCGGCCCGGTCGGCGACGATCGGGTGGTCAGCCCAGCAGCCCGGGCACCAACCGGGCAGCCAGCTGGGTGACGGCGGCCCCCAGCGCCAGGAGGGCGGCGGCGACGAGGGCGAGGAACTGCAGGGGAGCGCCGGTGAAGGGCAGCCGGCCCGAAGGCGTCACGGTCGTGGGCGCCGGAGCCAGCGCCGGGCTCGACGGCAGGGCGGCCGACACCGCCACCTTCGGGGTGCCACCGCCGCTGGCCGAGGCGGTCGACAGGTTCACGGGCAGCCCGTTGGGGCCGCCGATGGCGGCGGCGACGTCCTGGGCGAAGGAGTGGCCCGGACCCCCGTTGGTGGTGACGCAGTTGAGGCCGATCAGCCCCTGGATGTTCAGGTTCTTGCAGATCTGCTGCACCTGGTCGGCCGACAGGATCTGCTGACCGTTGACCGACACCAGATAGGCGTTCTGCGTCGGCGTCCCGTTGGCGCTGGTGCTGGCCTGGGAGTGGAGCACGTCGATCACCAGGCCGTTGGGGCCGCCGGCGTCGATGATCGCCCCGTCGGTCGTGGTGTCACCGGTGCTGCTCGAATCGCCGTTCGAACTGGTGCTGTAGCTGCTCGACGAGGTGGACTTCAACACGTCGACGGTCACCGAGCTGGCTCCGCTGCCGAGAGTGCCCTGGGCCGCCTCGGCGGTGGCGTCCGAGCTCGCCGTGGTGCCGCCCGTGGAATTGTCGGCCACCGTGCTGTCGGAGCTCCAGGGCGTCACCTGCACCCGGATGGGGGAGGCGCCGCCGAGGATGGCACTGGTGTCGAGGAGGGCGTCGTGGTCCTTGGCGCTGCCCTTGCCGGTCTGGCTGGTCTTGCCCCCGAAGTGGTGGTCGTTGAAAAGCGGCTGGCCCTGGACCTCCACCACGTTGGCGCTGGAAGAGCTGGTGCCGTTGCTGGACTTGGCGTGGGTGTGGGACAGGGCGGCGATGGGCTGAGAGGAGGGGCCGACCTGGACGACGTAGCCCTCACCTTCCCCGGGCGGGGCGGTGGAGCCCACCGTGGCGGCGATGGCCGCGGCCGGGGCCCCGATCACCAGTGCTCCTCCGGAGGCGGCAATCAGCCACTTGACCTAGCGCATCTGTCGGCACCTTTCGCGCTGTCTTGGTCCGTCTTGGCACTTCTGACCCGCCGGACGGGCCGTTTACGTCAATGACGCAGATGGACTAGTCCGGTGACGGCGTTTTAGGTATTAGACAGAAATTTCAAACTTCCTACCCCAGCGGCGGGAAAAGTGCGATAGCCGTAGCGGATTTCCGGTCAGGACCGGCCGGCAGATCAACCGGCTGTTCGCCGGCTCGGGGGAATCAGTCGCCGGCGAAGGTGACGTCGACGGCCCGGGCGGTGCGATCGGCGGCGCGGATGGACTGGTGGACCCGGACGGCGGCCACCTCGCGGCCGGGGCCGTCGAGACCGGGGGCGAAGACCTGGGCCTGCAACCCGCCGGCCACCCGCCGCACCGCCACCCGGTCCTCCCCCGACCCGGGCCGGCTGGTAGCGGCCAGCCAGGAGCGCAGGGCCTCGGTCGCACTCTGGCTGAGGCCCCGGAGGGGGGCGCCGACCACCGCCTGGGCCGTTTCGGGGGTCAGCTCGCCTTCGATCTCGGTAGACCACTGCCGGTAGGGGTTGGCGGCGGTGACCCCGGTGACGACCAGGGGGATGTGGCTGCGGATGGCGCACACCACCCCGTCCTCCAGCAGCTCGCGGTAGGGGGTGGGGCGTTCGCGGACGGCCACGGCCAGGTCAACCTGGTCGTCGATGGGACAGGCTCGGCCCTGCAGGGCGGAGCACAGCAGTCCCCGGTCCGCCGGTTCGTGGCAGCGGACCACCTGGTGGCCGGCGGCGGAGAGCCGGTCGGCGATCTGGGCCGCCTCGGGCGCCGTGGTGGCGGACATGAGGATGCGCATGCGGTGATCTTGGGCCGCCCCTGGCGGCGGCGGTTAGGGGCGAACGTCCCGTCCTGGCTCAGTCACCAGCTGAAGACTGTCTCCACCGGGAGACTCCTGGTCTCCACGTGGAGACTCGCTGGTGACTGACTTCGCCGAGGCGAGCCGGTCGCGACAGAAATCAACCGCCAGTTCCAGCTGCTCGATCGGCTCGCTGCGGGCGAAGTCGACCAGGAGCTGGTCGACCCGGTCGTCTCTGATGAGCAACCTGGTGATGATCCGCGCCTGCGAGTAGGAGATCTCTCCGGCGAACAGGGCCGCTCGGATGACCGGCCGTTGTCGCAGGGACCGGGCGACACGGACCTTCTCGAAGGCGGTGGCTCTGCTCATGCCGAAGCGCCACTGGAGCCACCGGACGCACGAGCGTTGCCCATCGTCCGCCCAGCCCCGGCGGTCGTCGAAGAGTGCCAGGCCCAACAACCAACCGGCCTCCGACCGGTCGAGCTCAACCTGGACATCGGTGAGCCAGTCCCCGAGCCGGGAAGCTTGCTGCTCCTTGGTGAGTGTCATTCCTACCCCCATCTCGAACAGACGTTCGATTTCCAAACGGTACAAGAGGGCTGTATCACCGCGATTGTCGTGACTGTTGTTGATGAAGTTACTGTTGATGCTTATGAGGCGATCAGTGACCCAGCACCCGAAGGCCCTGCTCGGGCGAGTCGGGCGTCGGAGGCCATCGGTGGGTCTCTCCCTTCTGGCTGCCGTCACCCTGGCCGCCACCGCCCTGCTCGAAGCGGCCGTGCCGGCGGGGGCGGCGACACCGACGCGCACCTACGTCATGGCCCGGGGGGACACCCTGTGGGGCGTCGCCCACCGGTTCCACGTGAGCGTGGCTGGGCTCGCTCGCGCCAACCACCTCCGTGACCCCGACCACGTCCGCTACGGCACCCGCTTGACCATCCCGCCGGCCGCCACCTCGGCGAGCACCGCTCACCCGGTGGGCGTGGCCGCCGCCGCCCTGCGCCCCCACTTCGTGCGGGCCGCCGGCGCGGCCGGCGTGCCGGTGTCGGTGCTCGAGGGTCTGGCCTGGCAGGAGTCGGGCTGGCAGGCGGCCGTCCGCTCGGATGCGGGGGCGATCGGCGTCGGGCAGCTGACCGCCGACACCATCGCCTTCGTCAATGCCGAGCTCCTCGGCAGTCGCCTCGACCCGACGCAGGCGGCCGACAACATCGTGATGAGCGCCACCTACCTGGCTTGGCTGCTCCACCAGACCAACGGCGACATGCGCCTGGCCGTCGCCGCCTACTACCAGGGCCTCGCCTCGGTGCGACGTGACGGGGTGAGCCCGGCGACCGCCCACTACGTCGACGACGTCATGGCGCTGTCGAACCGTTTCTCGGCCTCCGGCTGACCCCGCCGTGGGCGACACTGGGTGCTGACCCCGGAGGGCACCCATGGCCGGCTTGCAGATCTACCTGATCGACGGGACCTACGAGCTGTTCCGCCACCACTTCGGCCAGCCCGCCCTGCGCAAGGGGGGCACCGGCGGCGAGGTGTCGCGCCGGGCCGCCACCCGGGGGGTGCTCAACACGGTCGCCGGCCTGCTGGCCGACGGCGCCACCCACGTGGGGGTGGCGACCGACCACGTCATCGAGTCGTTCCGCAATGACCTGTGGCCGGCCTACAAGAGCAGCGCCGGCATGCCCGAGGAGCTGACCTGCCAGTTCCCCCTGCTGGAGGAGGCGCTCGAGTCGATGGGCGTCAAGGTGTGGCCCATGGTCGACCTGGAGGCGGACGACGCCCTGGCGTCGGCGGCCGAGGTGGCGGCCGAGGATCCCTCGGTCGAGCGGGTCCTCATCTGCACGCCCGACAAGGACCTCGGGCAGTGCGTCAGGGACGCCCGGGTGGTGCAGCTCGACCGCCGCACGGGCGCCGTCCTCGACGAGGAGGGCGTCCGGGCGAAGTTCGGGGTGGGCCCGGCCTCGGTGCCGGACTGGCTGGCCCTCGTCGGGGACAGCTCCGACGGCTACCCGGGCTTGAGCGGTTGGGGTCCCCGGTCAGCGGCCGAGGTGCTCGCCGTCTACGGGGAGATCGAGAAGATCCCCGACACCCCGGCCACGTGGGACCCGGGGGTCTTCCACCGCCTGCGGGGGACCGTCCGCCTGGCCGGCTCCCTCGCCGCCGCTCGCGACCAGGCCCTGCTGTTCAAGCGGCTGGCCACCCTGGTCGTCGACCGCTCCCTGCTGGGCTCGGTGGACGAGCTGCGCTGGGCCGGCCCTCGCCCCGATTTCGCCGCCACCTGCGAGCGTCTGGGGGCCGCCAGCCTCGCCGAGCGGGTCGCAGGACTGGGCGACCGGGCCTGACGTAGCCTCCCGGCCATGTCGGACCATTCCATGAAGGAGCGCCTCGAGGAGCTCGCCCGCCGCCGGCACGAGGCCCTGCACGCCGGATCCGAGCGCTCCGTCGAGCGCCAGCACGCCAAGGGCAAGATGACCGCCCGCGAGCGGATCGACTACCTGCTCGACGACGGCTCCTTCCAGGAGCTCGACATGCTGGCCCGCCACCGGGCCCACGGCATGGGCCTCGAGGAGACCAGGCCCTACACCGACGGCGTCATCACCGGGTTCGGCACCATCGACGGGCGCAAGGTGTGCGTGTTCAGCCAGGACTTCACCGTGTTCGGCGGGGCCCTGGGCGAGGTGTTCGCCGAGAAGATCCACAAGGTCATGGACCTGGCCGCCTCGGTCGGGGTGCCCATGATCGGCCTCAACGACGGGGCCGGCGCCCGCATCCAGGAGGGGGTCGTCTCCCTCGCTTCCTACGGCGGCATCTTCCACCGCAACGTCAAAGCCTCAGGGGTGATCCCCCAGATCAGCGTCATCCTCGGCCCCTGCGCCGGAGGCGCCGTCTACAGCCCGGCCATGACCGACTTCATCTTCATGGTCCGGGAGACCAGCCACATGTTCATCACCGGGCCCGACGTGGTGAAGACCGTCACCGGCGAGGACGTCACTCTCGAGCAGCTGGGCGGGGCCGTCAGCCACTCCACCAAGTCCGGGGTCGCCACCTTCGTGTCGGGCGAGGAGAAGGACTGCCTGGACGACGTCCGGTACCTGCTGTCGTTCCTGCCCTCCAACAACCTGGAGGAGCCGCCGCTGGTCATGCCCAGCGACGACCCCGACCGGCTCACCCCCGAGCTGTCGGAGATGATGCCGTCCAGCCCCAACCAGCCCTACGACATGAAGAAGGTCATCTCGGCCGTGGTGGACGACGGGGAGTACTTCGAGTACTTCCCGAACTGGGCCATGAACCTGACCTGCGGGTTCGCCCGCCTGAACGGGCGACCGGTCGGGGTCGTGGGCAACCAGCCCCAGGTGCTGGCGGGCGTACTCGACATCGACAGCTCCGAGAAGGGCGCCCGCTTCGTGCGGACCTGCGACGCCTTCAACATCCCCCTCATCACCTTCGTCGACGTACCCGGGTTCATGCCCGGCACCGACCAGGAGTACGGCGGCATCATCCGTCACGGGGCCAAGCTGCTCTACGCCTACTGCGAGTCGACCGTGCCCCGGATCCAGGTCATCACCCGCAAGGCCTACGGCGGCGCCTACGTCGTCATGAACTCCAAGTCGATCGGGGCCGACCTGGCCTACGCCTGGCCGTCGGCCGAGCTGGCGGTGATGGGGCCCCAGGGGGCGGTGGAGATCGTCTTCCGCCGCGAGATGGCCGAGGCGGCCGACCCCGAGGCGCGGCGCAACGAGCTGGTCGAGGAGTACATCGAGCGCTACGCCAACCCCTACATCGCCGCCGAGCGGGGATACGTGGACGACGTCATCGACCCGGCCGACACCAGGCGGGTGCTCATCCACAGCCTGGAAATCCTCAGCACCAAGAAGGAAGAGCTCCCCCGGCGCAAGCACGGCAATGTCCCGCTCTGAGCCGTCGCAGCCGGCGCCGCCGCCCGAGGTGGTGGCGGCGATAGCGGCGGCGGTCGAGACGTGCTGGCCCCGGCCGGTGGCGGCCGAGACGGGGGCGCCTCACGGCCGGCAGCCCTCGGCCTGGAGGAGGTCCGGGTGGTGGTGGTCCAGGCCGTTGCCGGCCCGGCGCCCCCGCCCCTGGCGCAGCTGAACCCGTTGGTTTCGGCCTGGAGCCCGCCGGACTGAAATCAACGGTCGCCCAACTCCGGCGAAGCACGCCGAGCGCTCATAGCGCACGGGGGAGTGCCGATCTAGGCCAGCGTGCGAGTGGGCCTACCCGGGGCCGGGATGATTGCCGCCGCCTTGCGTGGCTGGTATCGCCGCGCTCGAGCGTCCCGTGAGCAGGGGTTCACGGTGGTGGAGCTGACCATCGCCCTCGCCCTGATGGCCCTGGTCGTCGCCGCCATCGCCCCCTCCCTCTACGCCGCCTTCCGCAGCAGCTCCACGATGAACAGTCGCGAGGAGGCCAACTCCCTCGCCATCGAGGCCACCGAGAGCCTCCGCTCGCTCCCGTATTACGAAGTCGGGTACAGCGCCACGAACCCGAAGCCGTCGTCCTGCACCGGTCAATACCCGGTCACGGTGGCCACGTCGGGGCTCACGTCGGCGGTGCTGCCCTCGACCCAGACGGTCGGCCACCAGACCTTCACCGTCGTCGCCTGCGCCTACTGGGCCTCGGCCGGGGACGGCTCCTACCCCGGCGCCTACAAGGAGACGGTCGTCACCGTCACCTGGCACGACGAGGTGAGCCAGACGAACGCCAACGGGTTCAACACCGTCGTCGAAACCTCCGCTCTCTATCCGGGCGGTCAGACGGCTTACATGGCGTGCGCCAACTTCGACCCGGGTACCACGGCGACGACGATTGCCTGCCCGGTTCCGACCACCAGCAGCTCCACGTCGACGTCGTCGTCATCCACGTCGACCACATCTAGCTCGACCTCCACCACGAGCACCACCGTGGCCTCCACCACGACGACCACGACCGCCACGACGACCACCCTTCCCGCGCCGACGGTTACCTCGATCAATCCTTCGTCCATCAAGAAGAGCCAGACGACCACGCTCACCATCAGCGGCACCAACTTCGTCGCCACACCGACGGTCACGATCTCGGGGGGTGGGGGGAGCGCGACTGTCACGTCTTTCAGCTCCACTACCCTGACGGTGCAGGTAACCGCCGGCTCCACTACCGGCACCTACAACGTCACGGTCACCAATCCGAGCGGACAATCCGTCACCGTCACCGGCGGGCTGACGGTCAAGAACTGATGATGGCTCGGGCTCCCGTGACGCGCAGAGAGGGGATACAGGGCGTGGCTGAACGCCCAGCCGCCGACTCGGGCTTCACCCTCATCGAGGTGGCGATCGTCCTGCTGATCTTCAGCATCGTGCTGGTCGTCTTCGGCGACGTGCTGATGTCGATCGTGAGGGCGGGCGACAAGGGCGAGGCCCTGGTGGCCAACCAGCAGCAGGTGGAGAACGTCCTCACCCAGCTGGGCCGTGATCTCCGCAGCGAGAGCGCCCTTCTGGTGGCGGACAGCAGCGAGCTGAAGATGACGTTGGTCAACAGCCCCGGCAACACCGCGTCAGCCCGAACGGTGACGGCAGCGATGACAAGTGGCACGGACCTGCTGTCGGCGTCCGCCGCCACGTTCTCCAGCTCGGATGTCGGCTCGCTGGCAGCCAGCGGCGGCTACCTGCCGGCCAACACCTTCATCGTCGGAGTCTCGACTGACGGCTCTCAGGCCACCATCAACAACTCGGCCATCCAGACCGGATCGGCCGTCGTCACCGTCACCCCCGGGGACACGGCCGACTGGACCTGCTCGGGCTCGACCCTGAGCCGCACCCTCGGGGTCGGCGGCATCACCTCCACCAACAGCTTCAGCCTCACCGGGGTACAGTCATGCACCCCGTTCACCTTGTACAACTTGGGCGGGTCGGCTGCCACCCCGACGACGTCGTCAACCAGCTCGACCGGCTGCACGGCGAGGGTCGGTATCACGCTGAGTGCCGCACCGGTCTCCAACCTGCAGCCGTACTCGGTGAACGAGAACGTGGAGTTGAGGAACCAGCTGGCCGTCTTGCAGCCGGCCAACATAGCGGCGAATGGAACCCAATGCTGAAACGCAATCGGGGAGAAGAAGGCAACCTCATAATCGCCATCGCCATCATCATGATCATCATGGCGGCGGCCACGACCTTCACGGCCCGTGCCATAGCGAACAATCACACGACCGTGAGGGTGCAGAACTTCGCAGGGGCCCTCGGAGCGGCCGACCGGGGTCTGGCCGACGCCATGTTCCAGCTGGCCCAAGGCCAGACGTCGTCCTTCTGTGGTGGCGCGCCCGGGTGCACGGGCGGACAAACCGTCTCGGGCCTCGGGAACGTCAAGTACGAGGCCATCTTCAACGGCAACCACCAGTGGACCATCTATTCCGAGGGCGTGACACCCAACGCCACCGGAAACGTGCCGCACGCCATTCGGGCGGGGGTGAGCCTGGCCAGCGGCGCCTTCAAGTACGCCGCCTTCGGAGTGAACAACTTCACCCTCAACGGGACCGTCACCGGGTCCGACATCCGCAACTTCACCGAGGGTGGCACTTGGGTGTCGGGGAGCGTAGGAGTGGGTAGCGACGACGCCAACGGCGGCGGCGGGTTGGTTTGCAACGGCACCACCCTTCCGGTCAGCAACAGCTACAGCGGGGTCACCAGCACCCTGACCGGAACCGAGAGCAACGACCCGAGCTCCACCTGGAGCAGCTGTGGGGGATCGTCCACCACGGCCACGTCCTACAACCCGGTGATCGCGCTCAGCCCGCCCTCAGGCTCCACTGTCCTGGCCTGTCCCAGCACCGGCGTGTTCACCGGCCTCGTCGAGCCCGGGATCTACCAGTGCAACCAGGACGTCACCGTCGGCCCGCTGACCGTCGACTCGACCAGCACGGTAAACGGGGGAGTGGTCCAGCTCTACATTGACCAGCCGGCCAGCAACATCGTTTTCGCCGGGGACACCAACTTCACCTCCGGATCGTTGCCGTTCTCCTCCCGCTTCCAGATCTACTCGAATGTCACGGGCGCCATCGGAAACAGCAACGGAGCGAGCACGGCGTACTCCATGGCGGGCATCTTCTACGCCCCCTACGCCACCCTCACGGCCAACGGCTGCAAGGACTACTACTACGGGGCGCTGATCGTCGGGTCGTACAACTGCAACGGCGGCCCCAACCTTCACCTGTACTACGACAGCAACCTGGGCAATATGGGAACTTCGTATGGCGTGTCGAGCTACACGGAGATAGGGACCAATCAGCTGCCGTCGTCCAGCTTCTCTGGCTTTAGCTGGTAGATCCCCCGCCCGGGGGGCCCAGGACACATAACTAAAGCGCCTAGTCGGGGCGCGCCGATAGCTCGCGACGTGGGAGTTCGAGCCGGTGTCTCCGGCCTCGTCGCGCGCTGCAAGCGGACTCGGACAAACAGGGACGAGTCGGGCTTCACCGTGGTCGAGCTCATCATCGCCATCAGCCTGCTGGCTCTGGTGATGGTGAGTCTCGGGCCCGCGTTCTGGGGCTCCCTGCAGGCCACCACGACGAGCAACAACCGCACGACCGCTGACGGGATCGCCGTCCAAGCGCTCGAGGAGCTACGCGGCGACCAGTATTACCAGGTCGGGTTCACCGGGGCGGCGGGCAACAACCCCGCCCCTTCGAACACGCAGTGCCCCGGCTCCAACCTGGTCAACAACGTGACCACGTCGGCGCTGGCGCCGGGAGGGGCCTCCACGGTTGGGCCCATCCGTGGCATCACCTTCAGCGTCCAGGTGTGCGTCTATTGGACCTCGGCCTACGTGAAAGGGACGCTCAAGCCGGGGGCCTACAAGGAGACGGTGGGCACCGTCACGTGGGCGGACGCCGACGGGCCCCACACGGTGACGGAGACGTCGGCCCTCTACCCGGGTGGCGAGGGTGCCTACTCCGGTACCGGGCAGAACAACTACGACCCCCGCAACATCGACCTGGGCAGCGGCGGTGGCGGGTCCCCCGCCATCCCCAATCCCCCCCAATCAGCCTCGATCGCCGACGACTCGGTCAACCCCACCACGGCGGTGGACGTCAGCTGGACGCCGCCCGTCACCACGCCGGTCCTCGTCACCGGGTGGACCATCCAGTTCACCGACGACACCAACGCCAACGGGTCGGGGTCGATGTTCGTCAGCAACTACCCGACCGCCTCCACGTCCGCCACGGTCATCAACCTCACCCCGGGCCACACCTACTCGTTCCAGGTCTCGGCCCAGTCGGCCTCCGTCTCGTCGACTCCGACGGCTACCACGCCGACCTCCATCACCCTGCCGACGACGCCTCCCTGCACCGTGTCCAGCGTCACGGTGACGCCCAGCACGGGGACGGTGGACTTCTCCGGGAACCTCACCAGCCCGTCCGGGGGATTCTCGATCACCGCCCAGGCCAACGGGACCTGCCAGGCGGGAGCGGTGCAGGTGCAGTACTCCACCCAGCCACCCGGCAAGAACACCACCTTCTACCTGGCCAACATGTCGGGTAGCGGCACGCTCACGGGGTCGGCCTACCAGTCCGGCAGCGTCTGGCAGGGTGGCACCATCCCCTTCACCGTCGTGGTCAACGGCACCGTCACCTCGGTCAGCCAGCCCGTCACCCTCTGCCAGCTCAAGAGGAACGGAACGGGGTGCCCCTGATGTGGGTCGCCCGCCTGATGCAGCGGTGCCGCGAGCAGGGCCGCCAGGACGACGCCGGCTTCACCCTGGTGGAGCTGGTGGTGGCCATGGGCATCTTCCTCGTGATCATCCTCATCATGGGCGACGTGCTGACCTCGCTGACCCGGGCGTCGGCGCGCGGTGACGCCCTGGTGACCAACGAGCAGCAGGAGATGTTCGCCGTCACCCAGATCGGCCGCGACCTCCGGGGTGCCGCCTACATAGTCACCGCCCCCACCACGACCGGCGGGCAGCCGACCCCCACGACCTGGTACTTCAACCAGCTGGTCATGAGCGAGGTGAACCCGACCGGGGGCGCCCAGACAACGGTCGGATGGGTCTTCAACCCGACATCGCAGGACCTCTGCCGCGACATCCTCTCCTCGCCGGCGGCGACCCTGCCGGCCTGTGACGGGACGACCTCGTCCAACCAGCGTTACGTGCTCACCAGCGTGAAGAACACCCCGTGCACCAGCACGACGACCCTTTCCTCGTCGCCGCCCTGCCAGCCCCTGTTCAAGCTGTACGACCAGAACGCGGTGAGCGGGGCCGCCGACCTGGTCACCCAGAGCCAATCGAACAGCGCCGTAACGCTGGGGATCATCTCCCAGTGCACCGACCGGGTGGCGGTCACCGTGGTCAGCGCCATCAACCCCGGGCCCCAGCCCATCGAGGTGGACGAGGACTTCGAGCTTCCCAACCAGTTCTCCGGCCCGTTAGGGAACCAGATCCAATGCCCCTGAAGCGCCTCCCCTCCAAGATCCGCCCCCGCGACGAGCGCGGGGACATGCTCATCGCCGTCGCCGTGCTGATGATCATCCTCATCATGGGCACCACGTTGATGGCCCGCACGGTGGCCAACGTGGACGTGGTCACCCATCAGGAGAACTTCTCCGGGGCGCTGGCCAATGCCGACGCCGGGCTGTCCGACGCCCTCTTCCAGCTGGATCAGGGCCGTTCCGCCAGCTTCTGCGTGGGTCCCCCTAGCGGGTGCGCCGAAGCGTCCGTTCCCGGCGCGGCCGGAGTCGAGTACCGGGCGATTCTGGTGAACAACAACCAGTGGAAGGTCCAGTCGCTGGGCTCGCTGCACGGGGTACCTCATGGCATCCAGTCCACCGTGAGCCGGGCCGCCCTGTTCCCCTTCGCCATGTTCGGCAAGAACCTTCTCGACTATCGAGGCAACATCAACCAGGCGACGTTCGACAGCTACACGCAGGGGTCCGGGCCGGTCAACCCGAGCGGTCAGGTCCAGGTGGGCTCGGACGGAACTCTGTACTGCAACGCCGGCGGGCTTCCCGCCAACGTGTCCGGCACGGTCTTCGAGGGCAACTCGGCCAGCACCACCGGCAACCAGTGCCCGGGGGCCACGACGGCCACCGGGTCGTGGAACCCGCCACCGGTCTATCCCCCCGGCTATCCGAACAACAGCCTGAACGCCTACCAAGGGTGCCCCGACAGCGTCCTGGCGGGCGGCGTGTACCAGATGGGAACGCCCGGCCAGCTGACCTATGTCACGCCCGGCATCTACCTGTGTGACGCGCCGGTGCTGGTGGTGGGTGACCTGGCCCTCGGGTCGGGCAGCAACAACAACGGCGAGGTCCAGATCTACATCGACCTTCCCTCGACGCTCAACACCACCGCCACCACCGACTGGGACGCCCCCGGCCTCAACGTCAACTACGAGCCGTCCGGCGGCTCTTTCCCGGCCAACCTGTACCCCGACGCCTACGACTTCCAGTGGTACTCGAACGGGGTGGGCAACTTCGGCAGCACCAGCGGCTCCAGCAACTCGTTCACCATCGGTGGGATCATCGACGCCCCGGGCGCCTACCTCATCGGAGACGGGTGCAAGAGCACCTACTACGGGGCCCTGATCATCAACACGCTGAGCTGCAATGGCGGCCCGAACCTCACCATCAACTTCGACAGCAACCTCACCACTGACATGGGGCCGTGGGGCGTGTCCGCCTACACCGAGGTTGGTGCCTGCCAGGACACCAGCGGCGGGGCCTGGCTCACCCACTCGTCCTGGATGCCGGGCCAGAACACCAGCAGCGGCTGCTGAAGCCGACTCTGGCGGCGCCTTGGGGGCCGCCAGATGGGAGCCCCCGGAGGGGGCCTACCCTTGCTGACCATGCCGGACCGCTCCACCGTCGAGCACGCCCACCCGGCGCCGCCGCCCGACCCTCGCCTGCCCGAGGTGACCACGGTCGCCGAGGACGAGGCGGTCCTGCACTACCCCCCGTCATCCGGGCACCGGGGCCCGGCGGTGATCCACATGGAGGGATTGCGGCCGGCCACGGAGTACTCGGCCCACGGGGTCGCCTTCCGCACCCTCGACCGGCCGCCGGGTGAGCTGCTGTGCCGGGTCGGCACCGTCAACGACCTCCACTTCGGCGAGACCCACGCCGGGCTGATCGAGGGCCTCCCGACCGGGCCGGTGCTGTCGTCCGGGCCGGGCGAGGACCCCTACCCGGAGACGATGAACGGGGCGGCGGCCGACGAGATGGAGGCGGCCGGCGTCGACCTGGTGGTGGCCAAGGGTGATCTGACCGATTCCGGCCGGTCCGAGGAGCTGGCCGCCTTCGTCGAGTGCTACGGGCGGTTCGGGCAGCGGCTGGCCGCCATCCCGGGGAACCACGACGTGGCGACCGGGCCGGCCGCCTACGGGGTGGCCCCCTTCACCCGCCGGCCCCCGTTCGCGGTGGAGCTGCCCGGCGCCATCGTCGCCCTGCTCGACACCACCATCGCCCGGCGGGCGACCGGTCGGGTGCCGGCCGAGCAGGTGGAGTGGCTCGACGAGCTGGCGGCCCGGGCCGACCGGCCCGTCCTGGTCATGGGCCACCACCACCCCTGGAGCCCGGACTACCAGCAGCGCCAGGCCGACTACTACGGGGTCCGTCCCGACGACTCCGAGCCCCTGGTGGAGGTCTTCGCCCGCCGGCCCCGGCTGGTCGGCTACCTGGCCGGCCACACCCACCGCAACCGGGTGCGGCGGTTCTCGGCCACCGGGCCGGTGGCGTGGGTGGAGGTGGCGAGCGTCAAGGAGTTCCCCGGCTGCTGGGCCGAGTACCGGGTCTACGAGGGCGGCGTCCTCCAGGTCATGCGGCGGATCTCTTCTCCCGCCGCCCTCGACTGGTCCGACCGGACCCGGGCCATGTTCGAAGGGGCTTTTGCCGCTTATTCCTTCGGCCGGCTCGAAGATCGCTGCTTCCGGCTCCCCCTTCGGGACTAGCCCGTCAACCCCTGGGGAGAACCGCTGGGGATACGCGCCCCCGGCGGCGGGCCCCGGCCTGGTCGCCTCCGGTTTCAGCGCTGTTAAGCGGCCATTTGCGGATTCGCCCCGGCGTGACGTGGACATGTCCGCCAGGGAAACAACAGATTTCCCCGGTTATCCGACGTCTGTGGAAAAGCCTGGGGAATACCGCCTGATAACCACAGCCGGGAACGGGGGCGTCGGTTGGCGGGTTCTGGCAGCGGGAGGGGCGCGGCCCCCGCCCCGGCGGTCTAGGTGCGCCCTGAATCAGGTAGTTCCGGACAGGACCGGCCGCCGCCGGGACCTGACGATCTCCGCCATTTCCGTCATTATCCGGGTCAGCTGGAAGTCCTTCGGGGTGTACACGGCGGTCACGCCCATCTCGAGCAGCTTGGGCTGGTCGGCCTCGGGGATGATGCCGCCGACCACCAGGGCAGCGTCCACCCCCGCCTCCTGCAGCAGCCGGAGGACCTCGGGGACCAGCTCCAGGTGGCTGCCCGACAGGATCGACAGGCCGACGATGTCGACGTCCTCGTCGCGGGCGGCCGCCGCGATCTGGGCCGGGGTGAGCCGGATGCCCGGGTAGACGACCTCGAAGCCGGCGTCGCGGGCGGCCACCGCCACCTGCTCGGCCCCGTTCGAGTGGCCGTCGAGGCCGGGCTTGGCCACCAGCAGCCGGGGGGGGCCGCCGGGGATCGAGCGGACGGCCTCGGCGACGGGCGCCATCTCGGCGCCCCGGTGGCCCACCGCCCCCGCCACGCCCGTGGGGGCCCGGTACTCGCCGAACACCTCCCGCAGGGCGGCGGCCCACTGGCCGGTGGTGCCCCCGGCGTGGGCCAGGGCGATGGTGGCCGGCATCACGTTGTCGCCCGACTCGGCCGCCCGGCGCAGGTCGTCGATGGCCCGGCGCACGGTGTCGCCGTCGTGCTCGGCCCGCCAGGCGGACACGTCCTCGCGCATCTGGGTCTCGACCGCCGGGTCGACCTTCAAGAAGTTCTCCTCGCCGGCGAGGGGGGAGGGGGCCGAGTCGGTGAAGCAGTTGACCCCCACCACCTTGAGCTCGCTGCTCTCGATGCGCCGGGCCCGCTCGGCCTGGGAGCGGACCAGGCGGCCCTTCAGCTCGTCGATGGCCTCGAAGGCGCCGCCCAGCTCGAGCACCTCGTCCAGCTCGGCCCGGGCCGCCTCCACCAGCTCGGCCGTCTTGGCCTCCACCACCTTGGAGCCGTCGAGGAGGTCCTCGTACTCGAGCAGGTCGGTCTCGAGGGCCAGCACCTGCTGGATGCGCAGCGACCACTGCTGGTCCCACGGGCGGGGCAGGCCGAGGGCCTCGTTCCACGCCGGCAGCTGGATGGCCCGGGCCCGGGCCCGCTTCGACAGGGTGACCCCGAGGGTCTCGAGGACGATGCGCTGGACGTTGTTCTCCGGCTGGGACTCGGTCAGCCCCAGCGAGTTCACCTGGACGCCGTAGCGGAAGCGGCGCAGCTTCGGATCGGCGACGCCGTAGCGCTCGGCGCAGATGCGGTCCCACAGGTCGGTGAAGGCCCGCATCTTGCAGGTCTCCTCCACGAAGCGGATGCCGGAGTTGACGAAGAACGAGATGCGCCCGACCACCTCGGGCAGCTCGTCGTCGGTGACCTGGCCGGAGCTGCGCACGGCGTCCAGCACCCCGATGGCGGTGGCCAGCGAGTAGGCCAGCTCCTGCACCGGCGTGGCCCCCGCCTCCTGCAGGTGGTAGCTGCACACGTTGATCGGGTTCCACTTGGGCACGTGGCGCACGGTGTAGGCGACCATGTCGACGATCAGCCGCCGGCTGGGCTCCGGCGGGAAGATGTAGGTGCCCCGCGACAGGTACTCCTTGACGATGTCGTTCTGGGTGGTGCCGGCCAGCACCTTGGGGTCGACGCCGCCGTCCTCGGCGTTGGCGATGTACAGGCCGAGCAGCCAGGCGGCGGTGGCGTTGATCGTCATGGAGGTGTTCATCTCCGCCACCGGGATGCCCTCCATCAGCTGCCTCATGTGGCCGAGATGGGCGACGGGCACCCCGACCTTGCCCACCTCGCCCGCCGCCGGGGCGGCGTCGGGGTCGTAGCCGGTCTGGGTGGGCAGGTCGAAGGCCACCGACAGGCCGGTCTGGCCCCGCGACAGGTTGGTCCGGTACAGCTCGTTGGTGAGCCGGGGCGTCGAGTGCCCGGAGTAGGTGCGCATTACCCAGGGACGATCAGCCATGACGCAATTCTCGTTCCCCGACCGGCGGGCTGTCATCCCACCGACGCCGCCCGGCGCCGGGGGAGCGCGCTACTTCTTCTTGTAGTCGTAGAAGCCGGCGCCGGTCTTGCGGCCCAGCTGCTCGGCGGCGACCATCCGGCGTAGCAGGGGCACGGCGGCGTAGTTGGGGTCGCGGAACTCGTTGTAGAGGGCGTCGAGGATGGCCAGGCTCACGTCCAGGCCCACCAGGTCGAGCAGGGCGAAGGGGCCCATGGGGAAGCCGCAGCCCCCCTTCATGGCCGTGTCGATGTCCTCCTTGGAGGCCACCCCGCCCTCGAGGAGGCGCACGGCGTTGTTGAGGTAGGGGAAGAGGAGGGCGTTGACGATGAACCCGGCCTGGTCCTTCACCTCGACCGGCTGCTTGCCGCAGCCCTCGGCGAAGCCCCGGGCGGCCGCCATGGTCTCTTCGCTGGCGGTGAGGGGCCGCACCAGCTCGACGAGGGCCATGGCCGGGGCGGGATTGAAGAAGTGGATGCCGCAGACCCGGTCGGGCCGGCCGGTCTCCATGGCCATCTCGATCACCGGCAGGGTCGAGGTGTTGGTGGCGAGGATGGCCCCGTCCTTGCAGATCCGGTCCAGCTCGTTGAACAGGTGCTTCTTGGTGGCCAGGTCCTCGACGATCGACTCGAGGACGAGGTCGCACTCGGCCAGCTCCCCGAGGTCGGAGGTGGTGCTGACCCGGCCGAGAGCGGCGTCGCGGTCCTTCTCCTCCATCCGGCCCTTCTCCACCGCCCGGCCCAGGGACTTCTCCAGGCCGGCCAGCATGGCGTCGGCGGTCGACTGCTGGCGCGAGCGGAGCACCACCTCGTAGCCGTTGACCGCCGCGCACTCGGCGATGCCCGATCCCATGGTTCCGGAGCCGACGATTCCCACCCGCTTGATCGACATGGCCGGGGATGCTACCGACCGACCTCCGATCGGCTCCAGGTGGGTAGCGTGGGCCGGCCATGAGCGACCACCCCCTCTACGCCGCCCTGTACGACCGGATGTGCGCCCCGGCCGAGGCGGCGGGCCTGGCCGACCGGCGCCGGCGACTGCTGGCCCCCGCCACCGGCCGGGTCCTGGAGGTGGGGGCGGGCACCGGCCACAACCTGGCCCACTACCCGGCGGCGGTCACCGAGGTGGTCGCTCTCGAGCCGGACGGGGCCATGCGCCGGCGCCTCGAGCGCCGCCTCGGCGAGTGCGGCGCCCCCGTCCGGGTGGTGGCCGCCGGTATCGACGACGCCGATCTGGAGCCGGGCTCGTTCGACACGGCCGTGAGCACCCTGACCCTGTGCACCGTGCCCGACGCCGACTCGGCCGCCCGGCGCATCGCCGAGCTGCTCACCCCCCAGGGCCGGCTGCTCTTCCTCGAGCACGTCCGGTCGCCGGGCCTGGCCGGCGTCGTGCAGCGGGGGCTGACCCCGGCGTGGAAGCGGCTGGTGCCCGGCTGCCACCTCGACCGCGACGTGACCATGTCCATCCGGCGGGCCGGGCTCATGATCGGCGACGTCGAGCGCTTCCGCCTGCCGCTGGTGCGGGTGCTGGCCGACTACGGGGTGCAGGGCGAGGCCCGCCGCCCCCGGGTGGCGCCCCCGGTCGAGCCCGGCCACTACCCCCGCCGGGTGCCGGCGTGAGCGGCACCGGCCCGCTTCTCCTCGTCGGGGGGGCGGAATGGCAGGAGGGTTGTGGCTTCGACGCCGAGCTGCTGGAGGAGGCCGGCCGGCCCGAGGTGCTGGTGCTGCCGACGGCCGCCGCCTACGAGCACCCGGACCGGGCGGTCGAGACGGCCCAGCGGTGGTTCGCCTCCATCGGGGGCCGGGCCCGGGGGCTTTCCGTGCTGCGCCGGCCCGACGCCGAGGACGAGGCCATGGCGGCCGAGGTGAGGGCGGCCCGGTTCATCTACCTCGGGGGAGGGTCCCCGCTGCACCTGCGCTCGGTGCTCAAGGACTCGCCGGTGTGGAACGCCCTGGTCGAAGCGTGGCAGGACGGGGCCATCGTCGCCGGCTCCTCGGCCGGGGCCATGGTGCTCACCGACCCGATGGTCGATCCCCGGGGCGGGGCCTTCACCGTCGGCCTCGGGCTGGTCGAGCAGGTGGCCGTCATCCCGCACTTCGACACCTGGTCCCACGAGAAGGTCACCCGCACCCTCGACCTGGCCCCGACCGGCCTGCCCCTCGTGGGGGTGGAGGAGCGCACCGGCATCATCCGCGGCACCAACGGGGCCTGGCGGGCCGCCGGGTCGGGCAAGGTGTCGGTGTTCGTCGACGGCGAGCCCGCCGGCCTCGACGTCCTTCCCTGATCAGTCCGACTCGGTGATGGTCACCGAGTCGATGGTCACCTTCTCCTTCGGCCGTCCCGAGCTGGTGCCGACCCCGTCGAGAGCGGCGACCACCTCCTGGCCGGCCACCACCTTGCCGAACAGCGAGTACTGCGGGGGCAGGCGCACCCCGTCGGGCCCGCTGATGATGAAGAACTGGCTGCCGTTGGTGTTGGGTCCGGCGTTGGCCATGGCCAGCGAGCCGATCTCGTAGCGACCGGGCGAGGGCAGCTCGTCCTCGAAGCGGTAGCCCGGTCCGCCCCGACCCGAGCCTTCCGGGTCGCCGCCCTGCACCACGAAGCCGGGGATGATGCGGTGGAACACGATCCCGTCGAAGTAGTGGTAACGGGCGAGGAAGACAAAGTTGTTGACCGTCTTGGGCGCCGCCACCGGGTCCAGGGCGATGGTCAGCTCACCCTTCGAGGTCTGCATCTTCGCCGTGTAGCGCTTGGCCGGATCGATGCACATGGGCGGCGGCCCGTCGAAGCTCTGGCGCTTCGGGCTGGAGCCGTCGGGGTTGGGGCAGTCGGTCGGCATGCCTTCTCCTTGCCTGTGAGGCTCAGGTGACGCTGATGGTGACTTTGACCATGTGGTGCTCGACCTTGGGCGTGCCCGAGGCGGCCCCGTCGGCCTCGATCTTCTTCACCACGTCCATACCCGTGGTGACCTGACCGAACAACGAGTAGCTCGGCGGCAGCTGGACGCCTTGCTGGCCGGTGATGATGAAGAACTGGCTGCCGTTGGTGTTCGGCCCCGAGTTGGCCATGGCCACCGAGCCGATCTTGTAGGCGCCGGCCGGCGGCAGCTCGTCGGCGAACTTGTAGCCGGGCCCGCCCGTCCCCGTTCCGGTGGGGTCGCCTCCCTGCACCACGAACCCGGGAATGACCCGGTGGAAGACGATGCCGTCGTAGAAGTGGTACAGCGACAGGAACACGAAGTTGTTGGCCGTCTTCGGCGCCAGCTGCGACGCCAGGGTGATGTCGAACGAGCCGACGTCGGTCGTCACGTGGGCGACGTAGGTGGCCCCCGGGGCGATGCACATCGGCGGCGGCGACGTCCACGTGGTCGTCTTGGCCGAGCTGCCGTCGAGCTTGGGGCAGCCCGGTTTGGCGTCGGCGGCGGCCGCCGCCGCCTGGGCTGCCGCCGGGGCCAGGGTGGTCGTGGTGGTGGAGGACGTGGTGGTCGACGACGACGTGGTCGTGGTGGTTCCGGCTGCCTTCACCTTGGTCGAGTCGTGGCTGAAGCCGAACACGGCGGCCAGCACCCCGACCAGCACGACCACCACCCCGCCGAGGATCCCCTGGCGGATCCGCTTGGACCGGCGGCGGGCCGCGGCCAGCTGGGCCTGGCGGAGCTGGCGGCCTTCGCGCTTGCGCTGACGCTTCGGGGTCGGCATTGCCGGGTCAACCTAGTCGGGTCGCCGAAAGCCCGAAAAGGAGGCCCAACCCCGCTGCTACCGTCGTCGTCGTGGCGCTGATCGTGCAGAAGTACGGCGGTACCTCGGTGGGTGACATCGACCGTATGCGCGAGGTCGCCGACCACGTCGCCCGCACCCGCCGGCACGGCAACGACGTGGTGGTCGTGGTGAGCGCCATGGGCAAGGAGACCGACGAGCTGATCCGCCTGGCCGGTGAGGTGTCCCACACCCCCCCAGGTCGGGAGATGGACATGCTCATCACCGCCGGTGAGCGCAAGGCCATGGCCCTGCTCACCATGGCCCTGGCCGACGTCGGCCTGGCGGCCGTCTCCCTGACGGGGAGCCAGGCCGGCTTCATGACCGACGCCACCCACCAGAACGCCAAGATCCTCGAGGTCCGCGCCGACCGCATCCGCGAGGCCCTGTCGGCCGGCACCGTGCCGGTTGTCGGGGGGGCGCAGGGCATGGCGACCGAGACCCGCGACGTGACGTTCCTCGGCCGGGGCGGGTCCGACACCACCGCCGTGGCCATCGCGGCGGTGCTGAAGGCCGACGTGTGCGAGATCTACACCGACGTCACCGGCATGTTCACCGCCGACCCCCGGCTGGTGCCCGGCGCCCGGCGCATGGCCCGGATGTCGTTCGACGAGATGTTGGAGATGACCGCCACCGGGTGCCCCAAGCCGGCCATGCGGGCGGTCGAGTTCGCCCGCAACCACGGCGTCGCCCTCCACGTGCGCTCGGCGTTCACGTGGGAGTCGGGGACCTGGGTCAAAGACGAGGAGGAAGGGGCCATGGAGCAGGCCATCATCTCGGCGGTCACCCACGACACGTCCGAGGCCAAGGTGACCGTCACCCGGGTCCCCGACCGCCCCGGGATCGCCGCCCGGTTGTTCCGGGCCCTGGCCGACCGCGACGTGAACGTCGACATGATCGTGCAGAACACGTCCGTGCAGGGGACGACCGACATCTCCTTCACCGTGCCCCGCCGCGAGCTGCGGGCCGGCCTCGAGGTGGCCAACTCCCTGGCCCCGGAGATCGGGGCCGGCGAGGTCAGCGCGGACGAGGACGTGGCCCGGGTGTCGCTGATCGGGGCGGGCATGAAGACCAATCCCGGGGTGGCCGCCACCATGTTCGAGACGCTCGCCGCCAACGGCGTCAACATCGAGATGATCTCGACCTCGGCCATCGGCATCTCCTGCGTGGTGCGGGCCGGTGAGGTGGAGCGGGCGGTGCAGGCCCTCCACGACGTGTTCGAGCTGGGGGAGACCACCGTCGAGGCCGGCCGGTAGCCCCAGCGGGGCGGCTATTTCGCCGGGGCCGCCGCCGCCGTCCCGTACCCTGGGAGGCATGCGGGTAGCCATTGTCGGAGCGACCGGCCAGGTCGGCGGGGTCATGCGCACCGTCCTGGCCGAGCGCCGCTTCCCCCTCGACGACATCCGCTTCCTCGCCACGGCCCGGTCGGCCGGACGGAAGCTTCCGTGGGGCGACGGGGAGGTGGTGGTCGAAGACGCCGCCACCGCCGACTACTCCGGGGTCGACATCGCCCTGTTCGCCGCCGGGGCCGGCACCAGCCGCGACCTGGCCCCCAGGGTGGCGGCGGCCGGCGCCACCGTCATCGACAACTCGTCGGCCTGGCGCATGGACCCCGACGTCCCGCTGGTGGTGCCAGAAGCCAACGCCGGTGACCTCGACCGGATCCCGAAGGGGATCGTGGCCAACCCCAACTGCACGACGATGGTCGCCATCCCGGTGCTCAAGGCCCTGCACGACGAGGCCGGACTGGTCAGCATGGTCGTGTCGACCTACCAGGCCGTCTCCGGCTCCGGCGGCAAGGGTGTCGCCGAGCTCGAGGACCAGGTGGCCAAGGTGGGGGACGGGGCCGCCCGCCTCACCTTCGACGGCCGGGCCGTCGAGTTCCCCCCGGCGTCGGTGTACGCCGGGCCCATCGCCTTCAACGTGCTGCCCTACGCCGGCCAGTACGTCGACGACGGGTCGGGCGAGACTGACGAGGAGCAGAAGCTGCGCAACGAGAGCCGCAAGATCCTGCACATCCCCGACCTGGCCGTGTCGGGCACCTGCGTCCGGGTGCCCGTCTACACCGGCCACAGCCTGTCGATCAACGCCGGCTTCGCCCGCCCCATCACCCCCGAGCGGGCGGTCGAGGTGCTGTCACGGGCCCCGGCGGTGGTGGTGACCGACGTGCCCACCCCGATCGAGTCGGCGGGGCAGGACCCCAGCTACGTGGGCCGGATCCGTCAGGATCCCACCTCGGCGCACGGGCTGGCCTTCTTCGTGGCCGGCGACAACCTGCGCAAGGGCGCCGCCCTCAACGCCGTGCAGATCGCCGAGGCTCTGCTCGAGCGCCGGGGCTGATCCCTTTCGGCTCAGCGGCACCGGCAGGGGATCGACCCGCACTTCGGGCAGCCGCCGGAGTAGCGGCTCACCGCCTCCTCCAGGGACAGGCCCATCTGCGAGGCGAGCGACGCCAACCAGGCTAGGACGTCGCCCAGCTCGTGCAGCTGCTCGGCGCGGTCTCCCTTGCGCACGGCCCGGGCCAGCTCCCCGACCTCCTCGGTGAGCCACGCCACCGTCGCCGGCACCCCCCGGTGGCGGTCGCGCTCGCCGTAGGTGCGGCTCATCAGCTCCTGCAGCTCGGCGAGGGTCACGGCGCCGCCGCTTCGCGCACGGCCGGAACCACCTCGTTGACCAGTCGGGCCACCGAGGCCCGACCCTCGGCCCGGTCGGCGTCGGCCGCCGGCCCGATGATCACGAAGCGCCTGACCCCGGCGGCCGCCAGCTGGTTGAGGCGGGCCACGCAGTGGTCGACCGGGCCGAGGATGGCGAAGCGGTGGGCGAAGTCGGCGTCGAGCGCCCCCGCCTGGGGGGAGCCGGCCATGGTGTGGCGGTTCATGTCGTAGGCGGAGTGGAGGCGTCTCAGGGCGGACGACTCGGCGTCGGAGACCGGGCCGGTGGGTGTGCCGTGCATGACCGAGAAGCGGGCGAAGGAGGCGAGGCCCCCGCTGGCCAGGCCCAGGGCGACGTCGGGGTCGGGATGGCATACCAGGTTCACGCAGGCGCCCACGTCGATCGCGTCCGGGTCCAGGCCGGCGTCGGTTCGGGCCCGCCGGACGGTGTCGCGGGCCCACACCACCCGCTCGGCCTCGGCCCCGACGGCGAAGGTGACCCGATCGGCCAGGCGACCGGCCACGCCCAGCACCTTGGGACCGGTGGCGAACACGTCCACCGGCACCTTGGGCTGATCGGGTCGCAGCCAGTGCAGACGGCTGGCCGAGGGTTGCCCGGCCAGCCCGAGGGTGGACAGGGCCCGCCCCCCGGGCGACGGGGCCGCCCCGAACGGGAGCTCGTCGCCCCGTAGGTAGGCCTGCACGGCGGCGACGTGGGCCTCCAGCTCGGCCACCGACGCCGGGGCCAGGCCGAGGTGGGCAAGGGAGGAGTCGCCCCGGCCGATGCCGAGGACCGCCCGGCCGCCCGACTCCGCCTGCACGGTGGCGATGGCGCCGGCGGCGACGGCGGGATGGCGGGTGACGGGGTTGGTGACCCCGGTGCCCAGGCCGATCCGCTCGGTCACCCGGGCGGCCATGGCGAGACCCACGTAGCAATCCCCGGCCAGGTTCTGTGAGTCCACCAGCAGGAGCCCGTCCCAACCGGCACCTTCGGCCGCTTCGGCCTGGCGGGCGGCGATCTTCGGCAGCCCCACTCCAAGGGTCCAGAACTCGGTCACAGCCAGAGCTTGGCATGAGCCGACCGCCGGCGAATCGCGGAGAACGTCCTCTTCAGGCCGGCCGGGAACGAGCCGATGTATTCGGTGGTCGCTTGGTGCCACTCAGGCGCCGTGGTCGAACCCCTAAAGGATGCGCTCGTTCAGCGCGCCCCGGCGGCGGTCGGCCTGCATCGGAGACCGAGGAGGAGCGGTGACTAAGCGGTTTCGGGCGGTGGCGGTCGCAGCGTTGAGCTCGGTCGTCGCCACGGTCGGGATGGTGGCGGCCTCGGGCTCGCCTGCTTCCGCCGCGCCCGCTTCGGCCGCCGTCTCCTCGGCCGCTCCCGCTTCCGCCCACGCTCACGGTCTCATCCCCCGCGGTGGACCCCTGGCCGCCAGCCCCCGGGCGGTCAGCTCGGAGGCCAGCTCGGCCGCGGCCAGCTCGGCCTGCTCGGGGTGCACACCGCCCCTGCTCTACAACGGCGGACCGGTGATGGGAACCCAGACGGTCGGGGAGAACACGATCTACGCCGTGTACTGGGAGCCCGCCGGACATACCTTTTCCTCCACGTTCACCAGCGTCGTCAACGGCTACCTCCAGAACGTGGCGGCGGCCAGCGGCACGCCGGGCAACGTCTTCGCCGTGGCGTCCCAGTACTACCAGACCACCAACGGCGCCAAGCAGTCGATCAGCTACCTGTCGCACTTCGGCGGCGAGATCGACGTGACCGCCGCCTTCCCGTCGAGCGGGTGCCCGGTGGCCACGGGTTACTCGATCTGTCTGACCGACGCCCAGGTCCAGTCGGAGCTGCAGTCCCTCGTGACGTCCAAAGGGCTTCCGGCCGACCTCGGACACCTCTACGGGATCATGCTGCCCTCGGGGGTGGAGACCTGCATGGACTCCACCGCCAACACCTGCTCGTCGAATGTGTTCTGCGGATACCACTCCGGTGTCGGATCGGCGGGACGCGAGGCGCTCTATGCCAACCTCCCGTATCCCCCGTTGAACGGTTGTGGCACCGGGCAGTCACCCAACGGCGACCAGCACGCCGACGCCCTGGTGAGCCTCCTGTCGCACGAGGCCAACGAGGCCATCACCGACCCGCTGGGCACGGCGTGGTTCGACAGCAACGGCTACGAGAACGGCGACGAGTGCGCCTGGACCTTCGGACCGAGCCTGGGCGGGTCGCCGGGCGCGCTCTACAACCAGGTCGTGGGCACCGGGCACTACTACACGCAAGAGGAGTACAGCAACGCCGCCGGCGGGTGCGCGCAAGGGATGCAATCCCCGGTCGCCAGCGCCGCCCTGGCGACGGCGCAGCCGGTGGCCGGACAGGCGGCCTCGTTCAGCGGAGTCTCCTCCTCTGACCCGAACCCGGGCGGCGCCGTCACCGGGTGGTCGTGGAGCTTCGGCGACGGCACGACGGGCTCCGGCCAGGCGCCCAGCCACACCTATTCGCAAGCCGGCGCCTACACCGTGTCCCTCACGGTCGTGGACAACTACGGCTGGGACTCGCAGCCGGCCACCGTCGCCGTGCAGGTGGCGGCCCCGAGCACCACTTCGGGTGGGACCACCGGGGGCCCCAGCACGGGCGGGACCTCGGGCGGCACGACCGGCACCACCTCGGGTGGCACCACGACCGGGACCACGTCGGGCGGAACGATCACGGGCGGATCCACGGGCGGCACCGTCGGCGGCATCACCGGCGGCACGACGGGTGGCACGACCGGCGGCATCGTCGGCGGTACGACGGGTGGGACAACAGGCGGGACGACCGGCGGCACCACTGGCGGCACGACGGGGGGCAGCACCGGTGGGACGACCACAGGTGGCACGACGACTGGTGGGACCACCGGCCCGACCGGCGGTGCCCCTCAGACCAGCGGTGGCGGCAACGTCACCCCCGACGGTCACGGCTACTGGCTGGTGGCCCAGGACGGCGGGATCTTCAGCTTCGGTGACGCCGCCTTCCACGGGTCGACCGGCGCCTTGAAGCTGGCGGCGCCCATCGTGGGCATGGCGTCGACCCCCGACGGCGGCGGCTACTGGCTGGTCGCTGAGGACGGCGGCATCTTCAGCTTCGGTGACGCCGCCTTCCGCGGCTCGACCGGCGCCTTGAAGCTGGCGGCGCCCATCGTGGCCATGGCCTCCACCCCCGACGGCGGGGGCTACTGGCTGGTCGCCCGCGACGGCGGCATCTTCGCCTTCGGTGACGCCGCTTTCTACGGATCCACCGGAGCGCTGAAGCTGGCGGCGCCGATCGTGGGGATGGCGTCGACACCGGACGGTCACGGCTACTGGCTGGTCGCTCAGGACGGTGGCATTTTCAGCTTCGGTGACGCCGGCTTCCACGGCTCGACGGGGGCGTTGAAGCTGGCGGCGCCGATCGTGGGGATGGCGTCGACACCGGACGGTCACGGCTACTGGCTGGTCGCTCAGGACGGTGGCATCTTCGCCTTCGGTGACGCCGGCTTCCACGGCTCGACCGGGGCGATGAAGCTGGCCCAGCCCATCGTGGGGGTGTCGGCCACCCCGGATGGCGGCGGCTACTGGCTGGTCGCCCGCGACGGCGGCATCTTCGCCTTCGGTGACGCCTCCTTCTACGGCTCCACCGGCGGGATGACCCTCGCCGCTCCCATCGTCGCCTGACCGGCCCGCCGGCCCACCGCCGCACCGGCCAGGAACGGGCGACCGGTCCGCCGAATTAGTTTGCGGGCGGAGCCGCGTGGCTCCGTCGGGAAGCCAGGTGTGAAGCGCCTTCTTCGTGTCTCGGCCGCCATGGGCGGTTTCACCGTCGTCGACGTCTTCGTCGGGTTCGCCCGGGCCAAGAGCTCGGCGCTGCTGGTGGGCCCTCACGGTGTCGGCGTGCTGGCCCAGCTGGCCGCCGTGGTCGTGTTCATCGAGACGCTGTTCTCGCTCGGCGTGGGCACGCCCCTCGTGAAGAGGGTCGCCGAAGCCACTGCTGAAGGCGACCGCCGGGGCCTCGACGAGGCGCTGTCCTCCTCGCTGCGGCTGATCGTCGCCTCGGGGGCGGTGGCGTCGGTACTGATGCTCGCCCTCCTGCCCCAAGTGGCCGGAGGCATCATCGGGGACCGGCGGGTGACCCTGGCCCTGGTGGCGGTGGCGGTGACCATCGTTCCGGACCTGATCGCCCAGGCCCTGCTGCAGTCGGTGCAGCTCGGCGCCGGCCGCTACGGGCTCTACACCAAGGCGGCGGTGGCCTCGACCGTCCTCGGCTTCGTTCCCTATCTCGGCGGGATGTGGCTGGCCGGGGTGCCCGGAGCGGTGGTCGGAGTCGGCGCCGCCAACCTCATCCGCTTCGCCCTCTTCTGGCACTGGACCCGCCGGGCCCTGCCGTGGCGACCTTCGCTTCGACTGTCCCTGTCGCCGGCGGTCGTCAAGGCCATGCTCAGCTACGGCGCGGCGATGCTCGCCGTCAGCGCCCTGACGGAAGCGACCAATCTCGGCATCCGGACGATGGTGGTTCACCGCCTCGGGGACAGCGCCAACGGCCTGCTCCAGGTGCCGGTCGCCCTCAGCACCTACGCCAGCGTGCTCATCACCAACGTGCTGTGGGCCCAGACGCTGCCGTCCCTCAGCAAGCGCATCCCCCATGACGAGCGTGAGCGCGAGATCAACGAGACGGTCCGCTTCGTCGCTCTCGGCTTCACCGTCGGCGGCTCCCTCCTGCTGGCGGTGTGGCACCCGCTCACTCTCGGGCTGTACTCGCACAAGTTCCTGCCGTCGGTCGGCCTCGCCCCGTGGTGGGTGCTGGGCGACGTCTTCTACTTCACCGCCCTCGCCTACAGCGTTTCGCTCCTCGCCCTTCCCCGCCTGGTCGCCTACCTCAGCCTCTGGGGCGGCTACTTCGCCGTCCGGCTGGTGCTCAGCTGGGCGCTGATCGGCCATCTGCGACTCACCGGCGTGTCGGTCGCCTACACCGTGTCGGGCGCCGCCTTCCTCGTCGCCTGCGTGTGGCATCACCGGGTGGCGCTGAGCCTGCGCACCTCCGCCCGTAACCTGACCGTCTTCCTCACCGGGGCCGCCGTTGTCGGAGCCCCGGCCCTGCTGAATCTGGGGTGGAAGACGGCGGCGGTGCTGCGCGTCGCCCTGCTCGCCCTCTGGCTGGCCGCCGTGCTGGAGTCGGGGGAGCGGCGGGGTGGGTTCGTCGCCGTGCGCCAGGGCTGGGAGGGACTGCGCCGGGTGACGGTGCCGGGTGACGCCGAGCTGCACGAGCCGGCCGGCCCCTGATAATCGACCTGAAGGCCGAAGGGCGGACCTGAGAGACTGACGGTGTGGGGGATCTCGGTGTCGACACTGCGGTCGAAGCGGTAGGGGAGGGTCGCTACCGGGCGACGCTCAGCAAGGAATGGGAGATCTGGGGGCCGATGGGCGGCTACGTCGCCGCCGTGGCCCTGCGGGCGGCCGGCGCCGAGAGTCCTTTCGATCGCCCCGCCAGCTTCTTCTGCCACTACCTGTCGGTCGCGGGTTTCGACACGGTCGACATCGAGGTGACCCTGCTGCGCCAGGCTCGCACCGCCTGCTCGCAGCGGGTGGTGATGACCCAGGGCGGCAAGACGGTGCTGGACTCCACGGTGTGGAGCGTGGGGCCGGTGGAGGGGCTGGAGCACCACCTGCCGGACCCCCCGGAGGTGGCCGGCCCGGACGAGCTCCGCCCGGTCGAGGAGCTGGTGCCGGAGGACGCCCCGCCGCCCTACCCGTTCTGGAACAACCTCGAGTCCCGCCCCCTGGAGTTCCGCAAGGACTGGCCCCCGCCGGGGCCGCTGCCTCCCGAGTGGCGAACCTGGGCCCGCTTCCGCCCCACCGCCACCTTCGAGGACCCGTGGGTGGACGCCTGCCGGGCCGTGGTCCTGATCGACGTGCAGAGCTGGCCGTCGGCGACCGGGCCTCACGCCTGGCAGATGCCGCCGTTCATCGCCCCCAGCCTCGACCTGTACGTGGCCTTCCACGAGCCCTGCCCCGGTGAGCCGTGGCTGCTGGCCGATGGTCACGCCCCGGCGGCCGGCGACGGTCTCATCGGCTGGACCGGGCGGCTGTGGTCACCCGGCCGGCGACTGGTCGCCTCCGGCGGCGGCCAGGCCCTCTGCCGCCGGCTGCCGAGCCCCGCCGGCGGCTGACCCCGCCGGCGGCCGCCGGGCGGCTGCGCCCTGCCCGGGCCTCAGCGGTGGGCGACCTCGGGCTCTTCCACCGTGCGCCGGTCGGACTCACCGGCGGCGGCGACGTCCGTCGCGTACCGGCGGCGGGCGAAGAGGAGGATCACCCCGCTGGCCGCCAGGGGCACCAGCATGAGAAGGAAGGTGTGCTGCAGGCCGAGCCCGGTCGCCCGGCTGACCCGGGCGTGGGCCGAGTTGATGCCGGCGCCCAGCCCCGACTGGCCGCCGCCCAAGGCGACCGACGCCACCCCGAACAACAAGGGGGCGGACGCCTGAAGGAGGGTCTGCACCACCGTGCGCACCGCCTCGGCCCGCCCCCACATGCGGGAGGGGATCACGTCGAGGCGGGCCGCGTTCAGCGGAGGGTTCGGGGCGGCCAGGGCGGCGGCGGCCAGCATGAACAGCGGCAGGGACAACGCCACCACGCCGCTCCAGAGGGCGGGCAGGAACACCAGGGACGCCACCATGTAGCCGACGGCCCCCACCACCAGGCGGGCGTCGATGCGGCCCCGCCGCAGCAGCCGGTCGGCGGTGCGCCCCCCGACGAGGACGCCGGCCACCGCTCCCACGCCCATGAGGAGAAGGAGGAGGGTGCCGGTCGACTGGCTGAGCCCGTAGCGGCCCCGCAGGAAGATGAGGGCGAAGGTCTGCACGCCGGCGAAGAAGAAGTAGCCGAGCGAGGACGAGATGATGAGCGCCAGGTTGGTGCGGACCCGGAGCACGTAGAGGACCGCCCGCCAAAGGTTGAGGCGGTCCGGGTCCTCGTGCAGCACCACCTCCTCGTCCGCCTCGATGCCCGCCGCCTCCACCTCGCGCAGGACGAGGGCGTCGCCGCCTGACTCCTCGCACGCCTCGGGCTCGTAGTCCTCCGGGTGGGCGGCCACCTCCTCCTCCGACGGGATGACCTCGGCTCCGGGCTCGAGGCGGCTCTGGCCGCCCCGGGCCGGCTCCGGAAGGAGGTGATGAACGGCCCAGCTCAGCACCAGGCTGGGCACGGCCAGGGCGAAGAACGCCGCCCGCCAGCTGAGCAGGGCGGTCACCTCGCCGGCGACGAGGATGCCGGCGCCGGCGCCGATCAGCTCGCCGGTGAGGATGAACCCGTAGAGCCGGCCCCGTTCGCCGGCGGGGAAGAGGTCGCCGGTGAGCGAGGCGACCACCGGCCCCGCCGTGGCCGTCACCGCCCCGACGGCGACCCGGGTCAGAAGCAGCATCCCGAAGCTGACCGCCAGGCCGCTGGCCGCCTGGGCGATCCCCCAGGCGATGATGCTGATCCACAGCAGGCGGGTGCGCTTCGACCGGTCGGTGAGCACCCCGATGGGCAGGGTCATGACCGCGCCGATCAGGGTGGACACCGCCACCAGCAGTCCGACCTGGGTGTTGCCGATGTGCAGGGCCGGCTCCAGTTGGGCGGCCAGGGCGCCGATCGCTCCCTTGTCGGCGGTGTCGAGGGCCAGCACACAGGCGAGGATCACCACCACCCGGCGGCGGGCGACACCGCCGAGGTGCTCGGTCAGCCGCTCGATGCCCGCGTGGATGCCCTCCTCGATCCGCTCGCGGGGCGCCTCGGGCAGCATGCGGAGGGTGTTTCCCCCAGCGGGCGCCGGTAAAGCCCGGGCTCAGGCGGTGAGGGGCTCGGGCGTCGCCTCGCGCATGGTCTGCAGCGCCCGGGTGAGCACCCGGCTGACGTGCATCTGGCTCCGCCCGATCCGCTCGCCGATCTCGCGCTGGGTGAGGTCGTGGAAGAAGCGGAGGATCACCACCGTGCGCTCCTCGCCGTGGAGCCGGCCGAGCAGGCGGGCCACCTCCTGGCGGGCGAAGGTCTGCTCGAGGGCGGCGTCCTCCTCGGCCAGCTCGGCGAGGGATCCCTCCCCGGCCGGCTCCTCGACGGCGTCGAGCGAGTGCATAGCGGCGGCGGGAGGCCAGACCTTCGCGTCTCGTCGAATCAGATCTCGCTGACGCGCGTGCCAGTAGCCGCCGACGACGAACACGCCGACAACAGCGATGTCCATGGCCGCCACACCTGACATACACCCGTACCCCCAACAGCGGTTGGGCGCCACGCGGCGATTGCCCACCGATGACCCGGGTATCACCCAATAACAACAAGTGAAGACGAGATCTTTCGAAAGGGGCATGCGACATGGGTGAGAACCTCAACGCCATCGAAGCGCTTCTCCAGGACCACCAGGAGGTCCGCCAGCTGTTCACCGAGATCGCCTCCAAGACGGGGGAGGACAAGCAGACAGCCTTCCAGCGACTGGTCTTCGAGCTGGCCCGCCACGAGACCGCCGAGGAGGAGGTCATCTACCCGCTGGTGCGCCGCGACGTCGACGGCGGAGACGACCTGGCCGACGCCCGCATCAAGGAAGAGGACGAGGCCAAGAAGGTGCTCGCCGATCTCGAGAAGCTGGACGTGAGCAGCACGGAGTTCGACACCAAGTTCGAGCAGTTCCGGACGGCGGTGCTCGCCCACGCCGAGAGCGAGGAGACCCAGGTGTTTCCCCAGCTGCGCGAGGTGAAGGACGACGACAGCCTCAACGCGGTGGGCCGGGTGCTCGACCTGGCCAAGAAGACCGCTCCCACCCACCCGCACCCGAACGTGCCGGGTACGGCGACGGCCAATCTGCTGGCCGGCCCGATGGCGGCGGTCATCGACCGCACCCGCGACGCCATCCGCGACGCCCGTCAGAAGCTGGCAAGCTGACCGGGAGGAGCACGGAGGCTCACCCCCGAGCCCCATTGTGGAGCCGCCGGGCCGCGGGGCCCGGCGGCGGCGCGCTCCGGCTCCTAAAGGGCCGGCCGACCCCGCCCGATGGGGTGGGCGTGGCCGGGCGCATGTTGAGGGTCGCCGTAGCCCTGGCCGCGGCGGCGGGCTCCCTGGCTGGTTGGCCCGCCGGCAGTCGCGCTGACGCTTCCGCCGCTCCCTACGTGCCGCCCGGTCTGCCGGCCCATCTCGGGCTGGGACTGACGGCCGGGCCAGAGGACGTGGCCGCCGGCGGGTGGATGCCCAGCTCCGGTGTGCCCTGGGACTACGCCTACACATACATCGCCGGTGGGGTGAACACCTCGTCGGGCTGGCAGACGTGGAACGCCAACGGGACCTACCCGATCGACTACGCCCAGTCGGCGGCGGCCGACGGGTACATCCCCGTGTTCCCCTACTACGAGCTGCTGCAGAGCTCGGGCGCCTGCTCCTCGTGCGGGGAGGCCCAGCGCGACCTCACCCACCTCAACGATCCGACCCTGATGGCGTCCTACTACGCCGACTTCGCCACCCTGATGAAGCGCCTCGGCCCCGGCACCTACGACGGCGTGGCCGGTTTCGGGGGCAAGACGATCGTGCAGGTCGAGCCGGACCTGTCCGGCTACATGGAGCAGGCCGCCCTCGACACCGGCTCCTGCTACGGCTACTGCACCGGGCAGGGCAACGACCCGTCGTTGGTGAAGGCGGAGGTTGCCTCCAGCGGCGATCCCGACGTCGCCGGGTTCCCCGACACCTATCGCGGGTTCTCGTTGGCCCTCGCCCACCTACGCGACCTGTACGCCCCCAACGTGGTCCTGGCCTTCCACGTGTCGGACTGGGCCACCCGGGTCGACATCGGGTCCGACACCAATGCCTCCACCGACGCCACCGACCTCGGCGACGAAGCCGGCGCCTTCGCCGCTGCGGCCGGGGCCGAGCGAGGCCGCTACGACCTCGTCTTCAACGACGTCGCCGACCGCGACTCGCAGGTGAGCGGCGTGTGGTGGGACCGGACCAACTCGACCTTGCCCAACTTCCACCGCTGGGAGCAGTACGTCTCCGCCATAACGGCGACCACCGGGCTCGCCGCCGTGGTGTGGCAGGTTCCGGAGGGGAACCAGTATTTCGACACCGAGGACGGAAGCGCCGGCCACACCCAGGACAACCGGGCCGAGTACTTCCTCAACCATCCCCAAGAGCTGGTGGCCGCCGGGGTCGTCGCCGTCCTCTTCGGCCGGGGGAACGGGGGAAGCACCACCCACACCGACGCCCAGGCCGACGGCGTCACCAACCCCCCATCGACGTGCACCGGGGCCGGTATGGGCGGCGGCACCATCTGCAACGACCACGTCTCCACCGTGGCCGACGATGACGGCGGCTACCTGCGCATGCAGGGGGGCGCCTACTACCGGTCCCCGGTGCCGTTGGCGGCGCCGGCCCCGGCCGCCAACCCCGGCGGCGGCTACTGGGTCGCCAGCCCCGCCGGACGGGTGTCGGCGTTCGGCGACGCCCCCTACTACGGCGGGCTGGGGGCGCCCCCGGCCGCCCCGGTGGTGGCGGTGGCGGCGACGCCCGACCGGGGCGGTTACTGGATGGCCGGGGCGGACGGGGGAGTGTTCAGCTTCGGCGACGCCGCCTTCCACGGCTCGGCCGGCAACCTGCACCTGGCCGCACCGGTCGTGGGCCTGGCCGCCACGGCCGACGGCGCCGGGTACTGGCTGGTGGCGTCGGACGGAGGCATCTTCACCTACGGCGACGCCCGCTTCTTCGGGTCCACCGGGGCCAGCCGGCTCAACCAGCCCATCGTGGGCATGGCCCCGACCCCGTCGGGGCGGGGCTACTGGCTGGTCGCCCGCGACGGGGGCGTGTTCAGCTTCGGCGACGCCCGCTTCTTCGGCTCGACCGGGGCCATCCGGCTCAACCGTCCCGTGGTCGGCCTGGCCGCCACCGCCGGCGGAGGCGGTTACTGGCTGGTCGCATCGGACGGCGGCGTCTTCACCTTCGGCGACGCCGGCTTCCACGGCTCAGGGGGCAACCTGCGCCTGGCCGCTCCGGTGGTCGGCATGGCGGCCACGCCGGACGGCGCCGGCTACTGGATGGCGGGGGCGGACGGGGGCGTCCTCACCTTCGGCGACGCCGGGTTCTTCGGTTCGGCCGCCGGCTCCGGGCCGGCCGCCGGCCTGGCCGTCAGCTGAGCTGACCGGTCAGCGGTCGAGCAGCTTGCGGGGATGACGGCCGTCGATCATGCCCATGAACGGGGGGTGGATGCTGTAGCCGATCAGCTCCAGCAGCCGCTCGGGCAACGCCCGGGCCCCTTCGACGCCGAAGGCCAGGGTGAAGTTCTCCTGCTGGCGGGCCCACGCCGTGCAGTACTGGATGGAGACACCCAGGCGGTGGCGGTCGGTGCGGTTGGCCCCGCCGGCGTGCACCAGGGTGCCGTAGTAGACGAGCGCCGACCCCGAGGGCATGGTGGCCGTCACCGTCTCCTCCTCCCCGGCAGGCGGCGTGTCCCGCCATTTGTGGCTGCCCGGGATGATCAGGGTCGCCCCGTTCTCCGGCGTGAAGTCGTCGATCGCCCACAAGGTCGACAGCGACACCGGGGGGCGGGGCCGGGGGATCCGGTAGAAGCCGTCGTCGAAGTGCATCGACTGGGCCGTCTCGCCCGGGCCGATGTTGATGGCCAGGGTGGCGGTGAGCAGGAATCCGGCTCCCAGCACCGTGTCGGCCACGTCCAGCACCCGCCGGTCGAGGATGAGCTCGTCGAAGGCCCGCGATTTCACCACCAGCGAGTACACCCGCTGGGTCGAGAACCCCTCGAAGTCGTTGCGGCCGGCGGGCCCCGACGCCAGGTGCGGCTCCAGGGCCCGGCGGACCCGGTCCACCCCCTCCGGGGTCAAGGCGTCCGGGATGACGGCGAAGCCGACCCGGTCCAGCTCGGCCAGCAGCCCGGTGGCGGAGGTGGTGGTCACGCCGGGAACGTCCAGCGGGTCGGGGTGCCGGTGAAGTCGGCCTCGTCGAGGGCGAACACCCAGGATGGGGTGAGGCGGAAGCAGGCGTTGTCCACGAAGAAGTCCACCGAGTAGTCGGTCCGGTACTTCGTGTTGACCCGAGCGGCGAAGGCGGCGATCACATCCTGTTCGCCCACCCGCTCGACGTCGCCCTCCACCACCACCGGCTCGAGGGGGTTGTCGGTGGTGATCACCGCCCGGGGGTTGGCGGCCAGGTTCCTGCTCTTGCGCGACGTGCCGCTGCTGCTGAACCACGCCGCCTGCTCATCCCACACCCCCCACACCGGCATCACGTGGGGGCGGCCGTCGGGCGTGACAGTGGCCAGCCAGTAGTCGTGGGAGGCGACGAGACGATCCTCGGCCCAGGACCAGGGCAGCAGCCCCCGCCCCTCGTCGGCGGCGACGATCCCGTAGCCAGGCATGTACGGACGGCTCGCCGCTGGGGTCACTCGGTCCTCCTGCTCGGGGGTGATTCTGCCCTGCGGGGCCCACCGGCCGGGCCGGCGGCGGTGTGGCGGGTGCCGGGCGGGTCCACCGCCCACCCGGGAGCCTCGCCCCAGCGCTCCCCGTGGACCAGCTCGCCGAGGGGTCGGCGCCGGACCGGCCCGTGGGACCCCTCGGGCCGGCCCAGGGTGATCGTGGCCGCCAGCAGGACGCCGTCGGGGACGGCCAGCAGCTGGCGGAGGTCGGCTTCGACCGGCTGGTGCCAGCCGGTCATGACCCCGCCGTAGCCCAGGGCGCGGGCGGCCAGCAGCAGGTTCTGGCAGGCGGGGTACACCGACGCTCCCTCGAAGGGGTTGGGCTCGCGGTAGCGGACCAGGCACGGCAGGATCAGCACCGGCACCCGCTCGAAGTCATCGACGTAACGCTGCATGGTGCGCGCCATGCGGGCCTTGGGTGAGTCGGCGCGGGCGCCGCTGCCCTCGTCGTACCGGTCGGTGGCCCGCTTGTGGCCCCAGATCCTCCTGGCGCTGGATCCGATCAGGGCCTTGGCCCGGGCGGCCACCGGCCCGTCGGTGAGCACGATGAACCGGAAGGGTTGGCGGTTCGATCCACTCGGTGCCCGGCTGGCGGCGAACAGGATGGTGCGCAGGGCCTCGGGGGGGACCGGGTCGGGGCGGTAACGGCGGATGGCCCGGGTGGTGACGATGCCCTCCAGCAGCCCGACGGTGTCAGCGGGCAGCGGGGTGGTGGGCAGGTCCCCGTCCATCGCCGGCGGAGGCTACCGGCGGGCCCGGTAGGTTGACGATTGATGGCCGACGACGCGGGGGGTGGGGTCGCCCGGGTGCCGCCGCCCGTCGGACCCGAGGCGGTGCTCGCCCACCTGTCGCCGGGGGCCGACGTGATCGTGCCGCTGGCCAACGGTGAGCCCCCCGCTCTCCTCGACGCGCTGGAGTCCTGCCACGACCAGCTGTCCGGCGTGCGCGTCCACCAGATGCACGCCCTCCAGCCCCGCGACTACATCAGCGGGAAGTTCCCCGGCCAGCTCTCCCACGTGAGCTACTTCCTCTCCGAGGCCACCCGCCCTGCCTACTGGGCGGGCCAGTGCGACCTTGTCCCCAACCACTTCTCCGAGGTCCCGCGGATCCTCCGGGCCGAGACCCGCTGCGACCTGGTCATGGCCCGGGCCGCGCCCCCCGACCGCCACGGCTACTTCAGCCTCGGCACCAACGCCGACTACGTGGCCAGCCTGATCGGCCAGGTTCCCTTCTTCCTGGAGGTGACCGAGGTTATGCCCCGCACCTTCGGGGAGAACCAGATCCACCACAGCCAGATCGTGGGGTGGTGCGAGTCCGACAGCCCTCTGTCCGAGCTGCAGGCGAAGCAACCCAACGGCGCCGACCAGCGGATCGGCGACTACGTGGCCGAGCGCATCGGTGACGGCGCCACCATCCAGGTCGGCATCGGGGCCATTCCGCGGGCGGTCATATCCAGCCTGCGCGACCACCGCGACCTCGGCGTGCACACCGAGCTGTTGTCCGACGGCCTCATGCAGCTAGTGGAGGCGGGGGCCGTCACCGGCACCCGCAAGCAGCTCAGGCGGCACAAGGTGGTGACCACCTTCGCCCTCGGCAGCCGCCGCCTCTACGACTGGCTGCACGAGAACGCCGCCGTGGAGCTGCTGCCGGTCGACTGGGTCAACGACCCCCGGGTGATCGCCCGTGAGTCCGACTTCGCCTCGGTGAACGCCACCACCGAGGTCGACCTGATGGGTCAGGCCGCCTCGGAGACCATCGCCGGGCGGTACTGGTCCTCGAGTGGCGGGCAGGCCGACTTCGCCCGGGGAGCCATGTACTCGCCGGGAGGCAAGGCCTTCCTCACCCTCCGCTCCACCACGTCCGAGGGGCACAGCCGGATCCGCCCGACGCTCACCGAGGGGTCGGTGGTCACGACCCTGAAGAACACCGTCGACCACGTGGTCACCGAATGGGGAGTCGCCGAGCTGAAAGGGAGGTCGCTGGCCGACCGGGCTGGCGCCCTGGTCGCCGTGGCCCACCCCGACCACCGCGACTGGTTGGAGAGCGAGGGGCGCCGGCTGGGCCTGACCAGACGGCGCCACCTCTGACCCTCCGGCGTGCGACGGTCAGCTAACCCCGCTCCGGCGGCACTGGTAGGCGGACGTCGCCACCACCCGTTCGAGATTGGCCTGCTGGTCGGGCGTCAGCCGCTGCTGGCTGTTCAGGACCTCGATGCCGTTGGCGCCCAGGGCCGAGATCATCTGATCGGCGACACAAGCCCCCATTGGAAACTGCACGGAGTCGGCCGTCATCAGGCTGTCGATGATCTCGGAGCGGGCCGACAGGATGTCGAAGGGTGAAGGCGTCACCTGTGGCGGGGCCGGGGCGGCGGCGCCCGGATCGCAGGACCGCAGGCCGACGCCGGAGCCGGCCGAGGTGACGGCCGCCCCGGGAATGCTGGTCGCCCATCGGGTCGCCGCCGCCGCGAACCGGGCCGCGTCGGTCGGCGTGGCGAAGCGGGTGGCGATGGCCACGCAGGTGCGTCCGTGGTCGCGGTAGGGGACCGAGTTGTCGCCCTGCCAGCCGTGGACGGCCGGCCACGCCGACGCGTAGTCCAACCGGCTGCCCAGCACCTCGAACAAGCTCACCTGTCCGAACGGCTGGGGGGTGTCGACCCGCTTGTCGCCGGCCGGGATGGCCGGAACCGGCACCGCCGCCGGCTTCCACCCGGTGGGGTATTGGACGGGGTCGACGATCTGGGCCTCGGCGACCGGCGGGCGCGAGAAGGCATCGTCGATCGACACGGTGCCGCCGCCGGCGTCCAGCGTGTCGATGTAGGTCGGGCCGAAGATGTAGGGGAACGACAGCATGTCGCGCAGGATGGGCGGCACCTGGCCGGGGCTGGCCGCTCGGGTCTGAGCCGAGGACTGCTCGTCCTGGTAGGCCTGCTGGTCGGCCGGTGACAGCGTCTTCTCGTAGGCGTTCTGGATGCGGATGGCGTCACCCTCGATCAACGAGACGAGGGCGGCCTCGTCGGTGTTGGCCATCCTGGCCTCGACCTTGGTGAGGTCGTAGTGCTGATCCTGCAGGGCATGGGTCAGCTCGTGGGCCAGCGTCACCCGCACGAACGGGGTCATCGTCGTTCCCCGCACGTAGACGGTCTTGTCCTGGTACACGTACAGCCCCACCACGCCGGACTGGGTAAGCGAGTTCATCGACGCCACCAGGTTCACGTCGCCGTGCACCAGCCCGAGGGCTCGCAGCTCGCCCAGGGCCCGGCTGAGCGCTTCCTTGTCGCTCTTGGAGGTCGGCTGAGGAACGCTGACCTTCTTCTCGAACTGCGAGTCGGGCAGGAACCGGACCGCCACCGGATGTTCGAAGAGCATCCCCCGGTGCTGCTCCACGAACTGGACGATGCCGGACACCCGGGGGTCCCACGCCGCCGGGTAGGAAGGGGTGGAGCGTCCACCCGACCGGACGAGGGCCACGGCGCCCCCGATCAGCAGGACGGCGATGGCGGCCAGGGCCAGGAGCAGGGGGCGAGATCGACGAGCTGTCCCGCCGGCCGCTCGCACCACCGTCACCTCTTGCGGCCCCCGGGCGTCGTCTCCGGTCATGTCCCTGCATCGTCGCGCCGTCGGACCCGGTGAGATGCTGGGCCGTATGAGCAAGGCTCCTCACCGGCTCTTCTTCGACGCCTGGTCGCGGGTCTACGACCTGGCGCCGGTCCAACTCGCCGTCTACCGGCCGGTGCACGCCAGGGTGCTGCGCGAGCTGGCCTCGGGCGACCTCAAGCGGCTGCTCGACATCGGCTGCGGCACCGGCAACCTGACCAGCCGATTGGCTCAGTCGGCTCGGGCAGAATTGGTCGCCGGCTGCGACTTCTCCTTCGGCATGCTCGAACAGGCGGCGGCCAAGCGGGTACCGGCCGCCTGGTTGCAGGGAGATGCGGCCCGCCTGCCCATCCGTGACGGATCGGTCGACGCCGTCACCTCCACCGACTCGTTCCACTGGTTCCCCGACCCTGACGGGGCTCTGGCCGAGCTGCGCCGGGTGCTGCGGCCGGGGGGCCGCTTGATCATCGCCGTGGTCAACCCGCGTCTCGGGGCCACCGCCTCCCTGTTCCGGGCCGGCTCGACCCTCCTCGGGGAGCCCGCCCGCTGGCCCACCCGCGCCGAGCTCGCTCAGCGCATGGAACGGGCCGGGTTCGTGGTCCGATCCCAGCAGCGAGTCGTCCGGGCCGCGGGAATCGCCTTCCCCACCTACGTGACGGTCGGGGTGGCGCCGCCCTCCGGCGCCGGCTGAGGCCGCCCCCGCACTCAGATCTCAAGGCCGCCGGATTTCGGCCGAACACTTACTGGTGACGAACGGGTGCCCTTCGTGCGCCGCGCCCTTGAGCGCCTCGGACGGTCTGTGTCCCAGTTGCGGTCCGGCCGTGGCCACGGCGGACGCTTTAGACCCGCTCGAGGCCGAGCTCCACGCCGTACTCGGGGGAGGACCGCCCGCTCCGGCGCCCGAGCGGCCCGCGGCCCCGGTCCGACCGGCGACCACCGCGGCCGCCGCCCCGCCTCCCGCGGCGGCCCCAAAGGTTCCCGGCGTCGGGTCTCCGGTCGCCCCGCCGGCGCCCCAGACGCCGGCGGGCTTCCGGCGGGCGGGGTCGACGCCGCTGAGCCCTCCTGGCACCGTGCGCCCGGCCGGCTCGAGCCACCTGCGGACCCCGTCGAGCTCGGCGGCCACCGGTGTCCCCGCCGCCGGGGAGTCGGCGGGCGACGTGTGGGCCGTCTCCGCCGTGCGCCGCCCCGGCGTGCGGGTGCCGAAGGCGGCAGTGGCGGCGGCGCTGGCCGTGGTGTTGGCGGTCGTGGCCGCCGTGTTCGTTCTCCGGTCGGGCAATGGGGTCGACCAGTCGGTCGTCGCCCTGCCGGCCGACCAGCTCCTGGCCCGGGCCGTCGCCGACGCCAACGGCCGGGGCTGGACCCACATCACCCAGACGCTCACCGGCGCCCAGGCCATCACCATCTCGCAGGACTCCGGGCCCTCGCTCGGCCGCCAGGTCATGGACGGCAGCGGCATGCACGCCGTCACCCTGCTGGTGGGGTCGCGCGTCTACTTCCAGGCCGACGCCAAGGCGCTGAGCGTGAGCAATCTCCCTGGGGTTGACACCGCGTCCCTGGCCGGGCGCTGGTTGTACCTGTCGCCGGGGGACGCCGGCTACGAGACGATCTCCAAGGGGATGACCCTGGCGTCGTTGTTGAACGGCTTCAAGCTGGTGGCTCCTTTCACCAAGTCGGCGGTCGCGACCCGCGACGGCCAGCAGGTCGTGGCCGTCACGGGTGAGCCCACGGCCGCCCCCGACCTGTCGGGCACCATGTACGTGTCGGTGACGTCCGAGCCGCTGCCGGTGGAGTTCGACGTGGCGTCCGGAGCCAGCGCCGTGCGGGTTGTGTTCAGCTCATGGGGGAATCCCGTCGCCGTCAGCGCCCCCAGCGGTGCCGTGCCGGCCGGGCTCTCGAGCGCCGCCGCCAGCCATGCTTCCCCGGCCGGGCCGCAGTACGGGCCACCCGGCGGCCAGTTCACCGCGGCCTTTCCGACCCCGCCCCGGCAGGCGGCCGACACCCCGAGCCTGCTGGGCCAGGCCCCGGCCGGAAGCCACGTCTGGGGCTACTGGGTGAGCCCCGACACCGGTGACATATTCGCCAACTCGGCGCCGGTGCCCCATCCCCCCACCTACGTCGTGCTGGTGGACCGGTTGCCCTCGGCGGCGGCGGTGAACGCCTTCATGGCGCAGGCCACCCAGGTGCCGGGGTTGAACCCGGTGACCGTCGACGGGCTGAAGGGCTACGAATTCCTCGGAACGGAGAACAACGCCCTCAACCAGGGCAACACCCTGACCGACCCCAACGCGGCGGAAGGGGACCTGATCGTCTCCAACGGGAGCGTCGTCTACATGGTCACGGCGATCACCGCGACGGCGCCGGAGACCGCTCGGTTCCTGATGTCGTTCCGACCGGCGGCCTGAGAGGCGGGCCGGCGGGCCCGGTCAGTCGCCGCTGCCGTTGGCGGCGGGCGTACTGCCTCGCCCACGTCATGACCGGCCGCTCGAGAACGAACCAGCTGACCGTCGAAAGCACGAGGGTGAGGGCCAGCAGGTACAGCCAGTGGACGAGCAGGGGCAGCGGGCCGGTGCGGGCCAGCGGCGCCAGCCACAGCCTCTTCGGGAAGACGATCTGCAGGATCACCGCCTGCCACAGGTAGATCCCGTAGGACACCAGGCCCAGGGCGGCGCCGATACGGAACGGCAGCGATCGCCGCTCCGGCTGGGCGACGGCCAGGGCGACGACGATGCCGCTGGCGACAGCGAACGGGATGCGCTCGGCGTCGTAGATGAACGACGACCACGTCCTGGTCTCCAACAGGCAGCCCATGAGGCCGAAGACGCCGGCCAGAGCGAGCCACGCCAAGGGACGGTCGCGCAAGCTCCGCCACACCCTGCCCACCCGCCCGTCCTCACGATGGAGGGCGGCCACCGACACCAGCAGGCCGGGGCAGAACATGCACAGGGTGGACGGCAGGAGGAAGCGCAGCCAGAGCCCGACCTTGATGTGGGTGGGCTGCACGACGTCGGCCATGGCCGTCAGCACGAGGCTGCCGGCCCATAGGGCGAGGACCCCTCCGGTGAGCGGGGCGAGGCCGATCGGGCCAGGGTGCACCCTCCGCACGGCGCGGGCGGCGATGGGGACAACTAGATAGAAGAGGGCCTCGATGGTGAGCGTCCACGACGCGAACAGCACCGCCTGCTCCTCGCCCGGCACCAGGTTGTGCAGCAGGGTGAGGTGCACCGGCCACTGCCACCAGTGGCTGATCGGCGAGATGGGAGCGACCAGGGCGGCAATCAGGAAGGCGACCAGGTACAGCGGATAGATCCGGCTCACCCGGCGCAACGCGTACGAGCGGAGATCGGGCAGCGGGCGCCCGGCGGCGAGGGCGGCGATGTGGGGCCCGGCGATCAGGTAGCCGGACAGGGCGAAGAACAACCAGACCCCGGCGGCCATGTTGGTGAGCAGGAGGTGGTCGGGACGCAGCTCGGCCGGGTTCAGGTAGTGGCCCGACAGGATGTAGGAGTGGCCGGTCAGCACGGCCAGGGCGGCCACCGCCCGGACGATGTCGAGGTTGGTCGAGCGGAATGCCTCGCTGGTGGCCGCCTCCACCGGGCGCTCGTGCAGCCCGGCGGACGCCCCGTCGACCGTGGTGGCCACGCCCATCGTGGTGCTCTCTTCTACGGAGCCGGGCCGAATCCTGCGGCCCGCAGTCGGGGTCACCCGACCGAGATTCCCCAGCCTGGGCCTGTCCCAATCGAGCATTTCGGAACTGGGTCGCGGTGGCGGCACGCCGAGAGGCGTTGCCTGTAGGCCATGCAGACTTAAGGTGATTCTTACGCCAACTCTGGCTCCCGGACCTTGGGCCGCTGTGCATAGCCCGAGAGATAGCCGGTGGCGATCAGCCGTTGGTCAGACAGTGTCCGACTGCCGCGCTGGCGTCGGGTCATTCAAGTTGGGTCTGCGGTCGGGGCCGTCCTGCTGTCGGTTCCCTTGTGATAACCCGAGGTTCGAGCCGGCGAGCGGCGAAACCGGCGGGTTCATGGGCCCGGGATGTCGCCTCGGTCGGCTATGCGTAACACCACCCGTGCCCGTGCGCGCCGCTGACGCGGCCGTGGTTGCTGTTTCGACACAACCGGCGTACCATTGGTCTCGACACGGGGTGACGCCCGTACCGTGTTGACTCTGCCGCAGCACCGGCAGCCTCCGGGAGCGTTGCTCCGGACCCTGGTAGCGCATTAGCTGCGCTTCTTCGACCAGGGAGTTGTGCGATGACCCTCACCACCCAGAGACCCTCGGCGCGGCGCGCTCCTCAGCTGGTGGTGTCCATGTCAACCGAGGGCCCGGCGAGCGTTGTCGCCCTTCAAGGCGAAGCCGATAACGCCACTCTTCCCCTTGTCACGCGGATGCTGGATCGAGCCATACGCGCTCACGACGGCCCGGTCGTCGTTGAGCTGGCCGGTACCCGCTTCATCGACAGCGGCACGGTCCGGATCATTAGCCAGGTGGCCCAGGCGCTGGCTGAGCACGGCCGACGGCTGACAGTCCGGTCGCCATCGGAGCTGGCCGTTCGGGTGTTGGAGCTCCACGGGCTGTCCGATCTGATCGTGCCGGGCGGGGGCGAGGACCAATGACTGCTGTCGTGTTGGCCGGCCCAAGCGTGCTGGGGGGACTGATCCTCGTCGCTACGCCATGGCTCGAGCGCCAGTCGGGCGTCCCGGCGCCCTGTCACCCAGCCCACCCGGAGCCCGCCGGACGCCTTGACGGCCCGGCAGGTGTGCGGAGCATCGGCGTACCAGAAAGGAGCCAATCGTGTACATCGGCTTAGGCACGATCGTCGTGATCATCATCATCGTCGTCGTTGTCAGCATGCTTCGGCGTCGCTGAGCAACCGGTTCCTCGGAACCGGGAGCAGGATCGAACAGTTCATTGGACCCCCAGGGGCGCAGAGCGCGCCCAGTGGACACGGCGAGAAAGAAGGAAAGACATCATGGGCATAGTCCCTAGCCTCATCGTGGTGGCCATAGGAGCCATCCTGAGCTTCGCCATCAAGGTCACGAATTCGCACGGCTTCAACCTCAACACCATCGGGGTCATCCTGATGGTCGTCGGTGGCATCGGCTTCCTGCTCTCATGCGTGTTCTGGAGCACCTGGGGTGGCTTCCACCGCACGACCTCTACCGTCGGCGGCGCGCCTGTGACGACGCGACGCGAGTCGGTGGTACGGGAACGCGAAGTCATCTAACCAATACCGGAAACCTACGGCGCCAGCCCGCTGCGCCCACCCTTGAGCACGGCGAGCTGGCCCGCGCCGGCCCATCCGCAACCAACGGCTCTCGAAAGGAACCCGATGTCCAGAAGAGACAAGGCCAAGAACAAGACCGAGCAGGTCAAGGGAACGCTGAAGGAGGTCGCCGGCAAAGCAACCGGGGACGCTTCTCTCGAACGTGAGGGCAAGCGCGACCGCGTCAGAGGTGACCTCAAGCAGGCCGGCGAGAAGGTCAAGGACGCCTTCCACAGCTGACAAGACGCGTTCTCATTTGGTCACGGCCTAAACCCACGCCGACCGTCTCGCTGGTTGCTCTGGCATCGGTGAGCGAGGGCACCTGGAGTTCCCGCGACCGGACCGGCGCTGGTCCGTCAAGCGAAGGGGGGTTCGCCCCCAAACCGCTGCGTAGCTCTGCTCGACCGCGCTGAGCTCCACGAGCGCTGTCCCCTCCCTCCCGCCGCGAGGCTCAGGAAGGGATCTCCGGGCAGGGCTGTCAAGCATCAGCCGAAGTCGTGTCAAGGATCAGCCGAACCCAACCGTCAAGGATCAGCTGCAACCAACCTGTCCAGGAACTACCGGGACAGGACACAGGGTGAGTCGGGAAGGCGGGATTTGAACCCGCGACCTCAGCGTCCCGAAGGCGGGACTCCGTGACCGGGGCGGATTGACAGGGACGGATACGGGCGCCCTGACGAGGAGACGGGCACGTAACGGACGGCGTCAGACGGGCTGGGACGCGCGATAAACGCGCGATGGCGCCGGCCCACCCCCGGAGCTGACGGCCCACCCTTGAGTCAGTAGGGAAGGTTCTCACCAACTGGAGGTCGAGGGTGACAACGTATGTTGCCTGAGGGCGGGCTCGGATCGTTATGGGCGGACACCCTGCCCAAATCTGGACCCTAGGTCGCGGCCGACATCCGGCAGCGAGGATGTGCGTGACGGCTTCGGGCACCATCCGCGGGTGGGGATTCGAGGGGCGTCACTGTGTGGTGGGTTCCTCGAGTCCGGTCTGACCCACCGATTC
>JAJPHE010000017.1 GCA_021325435.1 Actinomycetota bacterium
CTCGACCGCATCGGCAGCGACCACCAGCTCTGCCTCAACTTCCTCCGCCACGCCGGCCTACAACTATGAACCCCGGCAGCGCGGTATTACACGAAACTCTTTAGGTGGTCAGGATGCCCCCGGCGAGTAGCCCCACCGTGCCTCCCAAGGCCCCGGCCCGGCCCCAGACGCCGAGGGCCCGGTTCCGCTCGGCTCCCTCGGTGAACATGTTGGTCACGATCGAGAGGGCGGCCGGCAGGACGAAGGCGGCGCCTAGGCCCTGCGCCCCCCGCATGACGGTGAGGACGGTGTCGGAAGTGGCCAGTCCGCCGCCGAGCGAGGCGGCGGTGAAGACGGCCAGTCCGGCTGTGAGAACACGCCGGCGGCCGAGGAGGTCGGCCGCCCGGCCCCCGAGGAGAACCAGACCGGCGAAGGTCAGGCCGTAGGCGGTGACGACCCACTGAAGGTCGGACTCCGGGAAGTGCAGCTGGCGACCGATGGTCGGCAGGCTCACGTTGACGATCGTGAAGTCGACGATGGTGATGAAGTAGGCCGCCACCAGCAGGGCGAAGGCTCGCCACCGGGGGTCGGGCGCCCGCGACCCCTGGACCTGGGACGCGCTGCCGGGCCGGCTCCCCCGACGCTCGGTCTCGAGGACGTTGTTCATTTCCTGGCTCCCTTCTCGATGTGCAACCAATGGTAGCACGTTCCCCCTTGGGTAGTGCAACAAGAAGTTGCAGGTGTCGGCTACTACCCGCTACCCTGGGTTGCAGATGGCGGAGCCCGCAGGCCTCGGGAGGACGGAGAGTGATGTCGGGACTGGCGATTGAGCGGGAGGTGCTGATCGAGGCCCCGGCCGAGGTGGTGTGGCGCACCATCACCGAGCCCGATCAGATGAGCCTGTGGTTCGCCGATCGGGTGGACCTGGTGATCGAGCCCGGGGCCCACGGCTACATGGGCTTCGGGGACCAGGGCGGCCCGGTCGTCGTCGAGGCGGTCGACCGTCCGACCCGGTTCTCGTTCCGCTGGAACCATCCCCCGGGGGAGGAGCCAGTGGTCGGCAACTCGATGCTCGTCGAGTTCACCCTCATCCCCGAGGGCGCGGAGCGGACCCGTCTCCGGGTGGTCGAGAGCGGCCACGAGCTACGCGACTGGCCCGAGGCGGAGAAGCAGCGCTACGCCGACGAGCACCGCGAGGGCTGGGGCGAGTTCTTCGACCGCCTGGCCGGCGTGGTTTCGGAGCGCCCGTCGGGATGACCGCCGAGGTCGACGACCAGCTGTGGTCGGCCGTTGGCGACCCCTCGCGTCGCAGGGTCCTCGACCTGCTCGTCAGCAACGGGGAGGTCAGCGCCAGCTGGCTGGCGGGCCACGTGCCGTTCTCCCGCCAAGCCGTGTCCAAACATCTCGTCGTCCTCGAAGAGGCTGGCCTGGTTACCCGCCGCAAGCAGGGTAAGGAGGTCCTGTACCAGGTGGATGCACGACGCCTCGACCAGGCCACACACCTCATGGCCGACCTGGCCGCCCGATGGGACCGCCGGCTTGCGACCATCAAGCGGATCGCCGAAGCAGCGCACGCAGAGGCCAAGAAGCGACGCTGAGAACGACGCCGCCGCCCCTGCGGGCCTCCTCCGAGCGACAGCAGGTCGGGTGCCTAGTCCGTCTGCTGGCCGGCGCCGGCGCTCGATCGGGCGCCCAGGTCCCGTAGCCACGTGATCACGTTCTCCCGGCGGGTGCCGTCGCCACCGGCCGCGTCAAGGGGCGTGCCCTCCGCGTAGTCGGGGACCCAATTGAGGTCCGCCCCCTGGGCCAGCAAGTACTCCGCCGCTCGTCGCTGGGCTCCTGAGCAGGCGTGCCAGAAGCCTTTCGACAGCTCGCCTGCCTCGGGCCCGGCAGCCACCAGCTCCTCGAGCCGGTCGAGCAGGCCCAGGGCGGCGGCGTGCCAGATCTTTTCGACCCGGGCTCCACGCCCGACCAGGAGACGGGCGACGTGCCAGCAGGTGTAGCCAATGGCGTTGTCGAGCTGGGTGCCGATCGAGCCACCGGGAGTCTCAAGGTCAGCGCCGGCATCGATGAGCGCGGCTGCCACCTCGACGTCGTCGGTGCTGGCCGCCCAATGCAGGGGGGTCTCGGGGCGTTCGCCGCCGGTGTCATCGTTCGGGTCCGCGCCCGCCTCGACCAGCACCTGAATGGTCATGGGGGCGTTGGGGAAGTAGCCGGGCCAGTCAGCCGCCGCGTGCAGCGGGGTACGCCAGCCTCCCTCGACGCCCTTGCGGCCGATCATGCGGGCCGTCGCCAACTGGGGCCGGTCGGCGATCAGGCGGCGGACGGCGTCGAGATCGCCAGCGTGGATGGCGGAGATCACCTCGAGGGCGCTGGGATCGCCGTGCGGCAGAGTCAACCGTCGTTGCTCATGGGACTTCTCTGTATCTGGTGCCACCGGTCCGAGGATAGAGACGTGCGCTTCCCTCGGACCGACCCCGTGCAGACCCAGGCGGGCGGTATCGGCCGGCGCCAAGCTCGGTTGATGGGCGGAGCAGCCCGCCTCCCACCCGCGGGCAGTTCTGGCGGCCATGATCGCGACCGATGAGTGTGCGCCCCCTCGATCGTCTTATGGCTGTTAGTTCTGGTTGACAGGGACCGACCGAGGCCCGCTTACAAGGAGGAATGGACGGTGGCATCGGCTCAGCAGAGCGTGACCTTCGAAACCACGGTGACCGCCAACGGGAACAACACCGGCATCGTCGTGCCGGTCGAGGTCATCGACCAGCTCGGCGCGGGAAGCCGTCCGGGGGTTCTGGTCGATCTGAACGGCTACCAGTACCGCAACACGGTGGGCGTGATGGGCGGCAAGCACATGCTGAGTGTCAGCTCTGCCGTTCGCAAGACCACCGGTCTGAAGGGGGGCGACCCCGTCAAGGTCACCTTGACGCTCGCTTCCGGCCCCCGCGAAGTCAATATTCCGCCCGACTTCGCCGCCGCTCTGGCCGCCGACCCGAAGGCAGAAGCATTCTTCGGCCAGCTCTCCAACAGCCTGCAGCGGTACCACGTGGACAACGTCAATGCCGCCAAAGGCGAGGAAACCCGGCAGCGGAGGATCGATAAGGCGATCTCGCTGTTTCAGCAGGGCAAGCAGCGCTAGCCGGCCGACGGTCGACGCCGACTCCGTCGCCCGTCGGACCATCAACCGGTCTCGTTCGCCGGGTGGCGAAGGAAGGAGATACACAGTGGCCGAGCAAGCGTCGCGGTGGCCAAAGCAGGGCCCGGCGTCCTACTTTCCGTCCATCGAAGCGAAGTACGGGCGTTCCATCGCCGAGTGGCAGCAGGTCATCGCAGACTGTGGCCTGCAGAAGCATATGGAAATCGTCGCCCATCTCAAGTCGGTGCACGGCATGGGCCACGGCCATGCCAACGCACTTGTCGGGTGGACTCTCGCCGGCAACGTCGCCGGACCCTGAGGCGGCCCCGAGAGCCGCGATCCCCTCGATGCCGGCCCGGTGCCGCGGAGGGATGGGGCGGTAGAACCGACGGCTTCGGGCTAGAGGTCCGATCGTCGCTGGATCAGGAAGTCGCGCTCGACTTGGTTGGTGGTGAGCTCGATGGCCCGGTCGTAGGCCGTTCCGGCTTCGTCGTGGCGGCCGGCCCGGGCGAGCAGGTCGGCACGAGCGGCGTGGTAGGGCTGGTAATGGTCGACGGACGCCGGATCGACCTCGGCCAGAGCGGCCAGTCCCGGATCCGGCCCGTGGGCCTCGGCCACGGCCACGGCGCGGTTCAGGGCGACGACGGGGTCGGGGCGGATGACGTAGAGCTGGTCGTACAGGGCGAGGATCTGGGCCCAATCGGTGGATCCTGGGGTGGGCGCATCGGCGTGGACGGCGGCGATGGCCGCCTGGATCTGGAACAGGCCGGGCTGGTTGCGTCGCAGGCAGGCCCGCACGAGCTCGTGGCCTTCGCCGATCAGGGCCCGGTCCCACCGGGTCCGGTCCTGGTCAGACAGCCGCACCAGCCGCCCCTCGGAATCGGTGCGGGTGGCCCGGCGGCACTCGGTGAGCAGCATCAGGGCCAGCAGCCCGACGACTTCGGGTTCGTCGGGCATCAGCTCGGCCAGGGTCCGCCCGAGCCGGATCGCCTCGGCCGACAAGTCGGTCCGGGTGAGAGCCGGCCCGGAGGTGGCGGTGTGGCCCTCCGTGTAGATGAGGTACACCGCCGCCAGAACCGGGGCGAGCCGGTCCGGTAGCTCGGCGGCCCGAGGTATGCGGTAGGAGGCGTGGTTGTCGTGCAGCTTGCGCTTGGCCCGCACGATCCGCTGCGCCATGGTCGCCTCGGGCACCAGGAACGCTCGGGCGATCTCCTCGGTTGATAGACCGGCCAGGAGGCGGAGGATGAGGGCGACCTGGGCGTCGGACGCCAGGGCGGGGTGGGCGCAGAGGAACATCAGCCGGAGCTGGTCGTCGGCGACAACCTCGACGAAGTCGTCGAGCCGGTCAAGTTCGGGGTTGTGGTCGGAGTCCATGGTGTCGGTGTGGAGCCGGTGGGCGGCCAGGTGCCTGTCGTCGCGGGTGGATTCACGGCGGAGCCGGTCGATGGCCCGGTTGCGGGCAGTGGTGGTGATCCAGCCCCCGGGATTGGGTGGGACGCCCCGGGTGGGCCACTGCTCGGCGGCGATGGCAAAGGCCTCGGCCACCGCGTCCTCGGCGAGGTCGATGTCGCCGAGGACGCGGATCAGGGTGGCCGTGCAGCGTCCCGCCTCCCGCCGGAACACCTCCTCCAGGGCGTCGCTCACCCGTGGACCGGACGCATCTCCACCGGCCGCTCGCAGGCGGCTGCGGCTCGACCGGCCAGCTGGAGGGCGGCGTCGAGGTCGGCGGCTTCCACGATCCAGAAGCCACCCATCTGCTCCTTGGTCTCGGCGTATGGGCCGTCGGTCATCGAGACACCCCCTCCTCCGGAGGCCCGCACGACGGTGGCGGACGACGCCGGGTGGAGACCGGCGGCGAACACCCACGAGCCCGACCGCTGGAGCTCCTCGTTGAAGGCTCCGACCTGGGCGGCCTGGCGCTGGGCGTCGGGGGTGGAGAAGTCGAGTTCGTAGTCGGCGTCGTGCCACACGGATAACAGGTACTGCGGCATGGTCGAGCTTCCTTTCGGCTCTAGGAGCGCCGCCCGGTGCGGCGCTCACTCCGTCTACGAACCGGCAGAGCCAAATCGACAGGCGGCCACCCAAGAAGTTCGGAGACCCCCTCGCTCATTTGCGAAGTAGCTCGTCGAGCTTCTCGTAGCCCTCACGGACGCCGTGGTCCATGCCGCTGGCCAGGATGGCGTCTCGCTCCTCGAAGGAGCCGACCAGCGAGGTCACCGTCAGGCGGGTTCGGCCTCCGTCCAGTGCCTCGAAGTCCGCCCGCTCCAGGGCGACCCCATCCGGAAACCCTTCGAATGTGAAGGTCTGGACGATGACCGTGTCGGGCCGCACCTCGTGGAAGCTGCCGTGGAAGCCGAACTCGTCGGCGCCACGGCGGTGCAGGTAGCGGTACGAGCCGCCGGTACGGCAGTCGAAGTAGTCGATCGTCATCTCCAGATCGCGGGGCCCGAGCCACTGGACGAGCAGGTCGGGGTCGGTATGGGCCCGGAACACCTTGGCCGGAAGCGCATCGAACTCGCGGGTGATACGGATCACGGGGACCTTGGGGTCCGTGGTGATCTCGGTCTCTCGTGTGGTGGTGGTCATTTCCTGTTCTCCTTGGATGGGGTGGTCGGTGGTTCAGGTCGTGCTGGGGTCTCGTCGCCCGGCATGGAGCGGAGGAGGTCGTCGAGGCGCCGGTACCGCTCCTCCGCCTGGCGGCGGTAGCGCTCGATCCATCTGGTCATGAGGTCGAAGACCTCCGCTTCGAGATGGACGGGGCGGCGCTGGGCGTCCCTGCTGCGACTGACCACGCCGGCGTCCTCGAGCACCTTGAGGTGCTTGGACACGGCCTGGACGGTGACGTGGTAGGGCTCGGCCAGCTCGTTGACGGTTGCGTCTCCATCGGCCAGGCGGGCCACCATGTCCCGTCGGATCGGGTCCGACAGGGCGGCGAACACCCTTGACAGCGCATCCGCCGGCATGTTCCCCTCCCCTCCGTTATCAACCGTGTGGTTGAATACGTTAAGGGCCGAGCCGCATATTGTCAACCCCCGGGTTGAATAAGTGTCGGCCCTGCCGGAACCCGTCAGCGCCCGAAGAGGACCGATGAAGTCGACGCCGCCGCGGGGAAGGCCTCGCTCCCCCCAGACCCTGAGCGAGGATGACCGACGGACCGTCGCCGTGTGGGCGGCGGACTGCGCCGAGCGGGTGCTCGGCCTGTTCGAACTCGAGGCCCCCGGCGATGATCGCCCGCGGGAGGCGATCGCCGGGCTGAGAGCCTTCGCCCGGGGCGAGCTTCGGGTCTGGCCAACTAGGAGCCTCGCCGGCGAGGCTCACGCCGCCGCCCGGGAGATCGCCGGCAAGCCTGCCGCCGTGGCTGCCGCTCGTGCCGCCGGCCAGGCCGCCGCCACCGCTCACATGGGAGCTCACGCCCTGGGTGCCGCCGCCTACGCCGCCAAGGCGGCGGGGCTGGCCGCACCGGGCCGGGAGGAAGCTGTCGGCGAGGAGCTCGGCTGGCAGATCGGTCATCTCTCCCCCCCGCTAGGGCGGCGCTGCGCCAGCTACCTCCCGTGGGCGTGTCCAAGGCCGGACCGATCGGACCGGGCCTGCTGGCCTCGGGTTCCCTCGGCGTCATCGTGCGCCAGCTCCAGGCGGCGATCGACGACCTCGAGTCATTCCGACCGAGCAAGTAGGCGTTAGGCGCGACCCGGGGCTCCGGGCCCGAACCAGGTGCCCAGCGCGTGCGCGAGACCCTCGTCGGTTCCCTCCCCGACCCAAGCGACGTATCCGTCAGGGCGAACAAGCACCGCCGTTGGGGCCTCGACCGCCCCGATGACCGGCAGCTCCCAGGGGCCTTCGTGGGTGGCCTCCACCAGCCGGACCCGATCGTCCCACGAAGTGATGTCCAGGCTTCCGGGCTCCCCGAGATTGATGAGTGCCGGCTGGGCCCGGTGCAGCAGCTCGAACACCCGTAAGAGGGCCCCCGAAGCGTTCAGGTCGAGATCCGGTATCCGCCGCCCTATCTGCAGGTGTCCTAGTCCGAGGTCGTAGTGGATGTCCAGGCCGGAGACGAGCCCGGCGAGTGCCTTGCGGGGCTCGTCCATGCCGGCGAGCCGAGACACGATCTCGGCCAAGGCTTCCATCCGGTCGTCCCGCCGCTGGAGCGTCCCCTGGGCCATCGTGTAGCGGAGGGCGCGGGCGGCAACGGGATGGCGTTCGCCGTGGTAGGTGTCGAGGAGGCTGTCCGGCGAGATCCCCTTGACGACCTGGGCGAGCTTCCACCCGAGGTTCACCGCGTCCTGGATCCCCAGACTGAGGCCCTGGCCGCCGGCGGGGTAGTGCACGTGGGCGGCGTCACCCGCCAAGAGGGCCCGCCCGGCTCGGTAGGTGGCCGCCTGGCGGGTGGCGTCGGTGAATCGGGAGATCCAGGTGGGGTCGTGGGCGCCGAAATCGGTGCCGTAAACGGCGATGAGGCTTTCGCTGAGGTCGCGCAGGCTGGGCTCGCTGCCCCCTTCGATCTGCTGCTCGGTAACGACGACGCGGAAGGTCTTGCCGTCCTCCATCGGATGCAACGCGTGGATGCCTCTGGCGTCGTGTCGGGGACCCGCCGGTGGCTCCTCCTCCAACTGCACCTCGGCGATGAGATTGCTCCGGGTCGGGTCCGAGCCGGGGAAGTCGATGCCCACCTCCTTGCGGACCACGCTGCGGCCTCCGTCACAGCCCACCACGTAGCCGACGCTCAACACCTCGCCGTCCGCCAGACGGACGTCCACCCCGTCGTCGCCGACCGCCAAGTCGACGACCTCCCGTCCATACCGGACGGGGACGCCGAGCTCGGTGATCCACCCGGCCATGATCCGCTCGACATGCGTCTGCCAGATGCCCAACGAGTACGGATGGCGGCTCGGGAAGTCGCTCATGTCCAACACCGTGGAGCCGAACATCCCAGCTTGGACTATTTGACCCTCGGCCAGGAAGCGGTCGGCGATACCACGCTGGTCGAACACCTCAATAGTGCGGGCGTGGAAGCCGCCCGCCCTGGAGTCCGCCAGCACATGATCGGGGCGACGCTCAAGGACAACGACATCGGCGCCTGCCAACACCAGCTCTGCCGACAGCATCATCCCGGTCGGACCGGCACCAACCACCGCCACCTCACCGCTCACCACAGCTCCTAGCTGTCTCGCGCCCGACCACGTCCAGTAGGGGGACGTCGCATGGTCAGCACACATCTGCTGCTTGCGGCAAGCCCCTGGACTGGCTGTACATTGAGGGTGGCGGCCGTCGCGGGTGAGCTGTCCGGGTCCCACGCTTTCGCACGGCGCGGTTCACCTCCAAACTGCCCTGCTTCCTCGATCCGCCGGCCAGCATCATCGGCTCTACATCATCGACGGTTGTCACCCTCCAGCGAGGAGACCCAATGAGTACCGAAGCCGACGTGGTCGTCGTGGGGATGGGCGTCGGCGGGGAAGAGGTAGCCGGCAGCCTGGCCGAGGCCGGCCTGGACGTGGTCGGAATCGAGGAGCGCCTGGTAGGCGGCGAGTGTCCCTACTGGGCCTGTGTGCCCACCAAGATGATGACCCGCGCCGCCGGCCTGATCGCGGAAGCCCGGCGGATACCGGGCATGGCGGGCACTGTCAGCGTGGCGGCCGACTGGTCGCCGGTTGCCGCCCGTATCCGCGACGAGGCGACTGACGACTGGGACGACCGCGCCGCGGTCGAGCGCTTCGAGTCCAAAGGTGGTCGGTTCGTCCGGGGCCGAGCCCGGGTCGTGGCGCCGGGGACGGTGGAGGTGGACGGTCAGCAGATCACCGCCCGGCGGGGGCTGGTGATCGCCACGGGCACCGCCCCGGCCGTGCCTCCTATCCCCGGGCTGGAGGACGTCGAGTACTGGACCAACCGGCAGGCGGTCGAGGCGACCGAGGCGCCGACCTCCCTCATCGTTCTCGGCGCCGGGGCAGTCGGTGCCGAGATGTCCCAGGTCTTCGCCCGCTTCGGCACCGAGGTGACCCTCGTCGAAGGCGCCGAGCGCGTCTTGCCTCTTGAGGAGCCGGAGTCGAGCCAACTCGTCGCTGAGGTCTTCGGGCGGGAGGGGATCAAGCTGCACACAGGTGTGCGGGCCGAGGCAGTTTCTAGCGACCAGCGACGGATCTCGGTCCGGCTCTCCGACGGCGCCACCGTCTCGGCCGAGCGTCTGCTCGTGGCCACCGGCCGACGGACGAATCTGGCCGGGCTCGGTCTTTCCACCCTCGGGCTGGACGACGAGGCGCGGTCCATCCCGACGGACGAACACATGCGCGCCGCCCGGGGCCTGTGGGCGGTAGGCGACGTGACGGGCGTGGCTGCCTTCACCCATGTGGCCATGTACCAGGCGCGCATCGCCATCTCCGACATTCTCGGACGCGACCACGCTCCAGCCGACTACCGGGCCCTGCCCCGGGTGACCTTCACGGACCCTGAGGTTGGGTCGGTAGGGCTAACTGAGCGCGCCGCCCGTGACGCCGGCATCGATGTCCGCACCTCCGGTAGCCCGATCCCGTCGTCATCTCGGGGCTGGATCCACAAGGCCGGCAACGACGGTCTGATCAAGCTGGTGGCAGATCAAGCCGAGGGCGTTCTCGTCGGTGCGACATCGGTCGGTCCCGTGGGCGGCGAGGTCCTCTCGATGCTGGTCCTGGCGATCAAGGCCCGAGTGCCGATGTCCGAGCTGCGCGAGATGATCTACGCCTATCCCACCTTCCATCGGGCGGTAGAGGCGGCGGTGGCGGGCTTGACGGCGTAGTCCCACTGGGTGGGCCCGGTGAAACACCGGCCGGATCGCAGATCCAACGCCCTCAGGCGGGCGAGGCGACCAGTTCGGCCAGCAGGGCCTGGACTCGTCGGTCGATCTCGTCACGGATGGGGCGGACCTCCTCGAGACTCTTGCCAGCAGGGTCCGGCAGCTCCCAGTCGAGGTATCGCTTGCCCGGATAGATGGTGCAGGCATCCCCGCATCCCATGGTGATGATGACATCGGCTCCCCGCGTGGCCTCGTCGGTGAGAGGCTTGGGGAACTCCCGGGACAGATCCAGTCCAACCTCGGCCATGGCCGCCAGCACTGCGGGATTGATGGTGTCGGCGGGGGCGGACCCGGCCGAGCGGACCAGAACCCGGCCTTGGGCGTGTCGGTCCAACAGAGCCGCCGCCATCTGCGAGCGGCCGGCATTGTGGACGCACACGAACAGGACGGCGGGGACCTCGGATCCTTTGGTCCCTGCGCCCTTGACCACGGAAGGCTCAGAGGAGGTCATCGTGGGCTCACCCCCTCGACGTCAATGCGGCCGTGGCGGCTGTCCGACATCCGGTGGGGCACGACGACCTCCTCCGCCGATTCCTCGACTCTGGGGTAAAGCGCTTTGATGGCCGCCACTGCCGCGGCGGCACCGACCATCTGGGCGACGATAAAGGCAGGGGCCGACGACGGGCGGATGCCGGCGAAGGTGTCAGAGAACATGCGGGCGAACGTGACGGCCGGGTTGGCGAAACTTGTCGAAGCGGTGAAGAAGTAGGCCCCGCCGATGTAGGCCCCGACGGCGAAGGGGGCCGCTGATGCCCTTCCGGAGCGGGCCACGCCGAAGATGACCAGCAGCAGCCCGAAGGTGGCGACCGCTTCGGCCAGCCACAGCCCGCCGTTGGAGCGGGTCTTGGTAGACAGCTCGAACGCCACCCTGGAAAACATGAGGTTGGCGACCACCGTGCCGGTCCAGCCGCCAGCCAGTTGAGCGCTGATATAGCCGAGGGCGGCCTTGGTGGTGAGCCCTCCGAACCAGCGGTCGGCCAGGGTGACGACCGGGTTCAGGTGCGCCCCCGAGACAGGACCCACGGCCAGGATGATGGCCACCAGCGCCCCCGCCGTGGCCGCCGCGTTCTCGAACAGCTCCAAACCGACGTTGCCCGGCGACAGCCGGACGGCGGCGATACCGGAACCGACGACCGCCGCGACCAGGAGGGCGGTGCCGAGGAACTCCCCCAGCAGACGGCGGCCCAGGGCCCCGTCGTCCATCAACAGCAGGCCGATTGGTCGGCCAGGTCAGGCCGGTCCGCACAGCAGGCGGCGGACGAGGGCTGGCTGGCCCGCAGCTGCCCGGCCTGCATCTCGGCGTCACCCAGCACGGTGTAGATCTCCCACGGCGTGCCGTCGGGACTGTCTACCCACACCTTGTCCTGGAGGGCGTAGCAGCAGGTGACCCCCTCCTCCGCCGCGGTGACCAAGCCCTCGCCGCCCAGACGGGCCTGGGCCGCTCCGACCAGCTCGGGACCTTCAACCTCGACGCCCAGATGGTTGAGCGATCCGGGCTCACCGGCACCTTCGATGAGGACCAGCTTCAGCGGCGGCTCGGCAATGGCGAAGTTGGCGTAGCCGGGGCGCACCTTCGCCGGGGCGGTAGCGAACAGCTTGGAATAGAACCCGATCGCCGACTGAAGATCGGAAACGTTGAGGGCCAGCTGCACCCGGGACATCGCGCCTCCCTGATAGATTGAGAGCTATCGATGCAAAGTATCCCTCACGCATCGACAGATGTCAATCGGAGGAAGCGGTGGCGACTGGGCAGGCGAGAAGGGTCTCCGACCGGGCAGAGGCTGATCTGTGCTGCGCATCGGTCCTCGAGGCGCCCCTCGCCGAGGCGGAGGCCGCCGAGCTCGCCCACGTCTTCTCTGCCCTGGGGGACCCCGTCCGGCTTCGGCTGCTCTCGCTCGTCGCGTCGGAGGGCGAAGTCTGCTCCTGCGACCTGGAAGGTCCACTCCGGCGCAGTCAGCCGACCATCTCCCACCACACCAGGATCCTGGCCGAGGCCGGCTTGATCCTCGGCGAGAAGCGAGGCAAGTGGACCTGGTGGCGGGTCGCCCCCGCCCGGGTCGAAGCTGTTCGCCGGGCGCTCAGTCCCTGACGCTCCCGTTCGGCCGGAGACGGAGGGACCCGGCGCTTGAGCTTCCCCCTTCCATGAACGGGGCACCACGGCGGCCCCGTCACCCCGACGCCGTCTTGGCCGCGCGGCCCAGGACGATGCGAGCCACCTCCTCGCCGTGGGTGTCCTGCAGGAAATGTGAGGCGTCGGGGATCTCGTCCCATGTCGAATGGGTGATGAGCTCGTGCCAGCGGTGCCCCCAGGCCGACGGGAAGACGTCGTCGGCGCCTCCCCACACGAAATGAACGGGCAACGAGGTGGTGTTAATGGCGGCAAAGTGAGCCGCCTGGGCGTCGCCGTTCCCGCGGACGTGGTCATGGACCGGGATGCACAGGGGAAACTGGCGAGGCCCAGTCACGCCGGCATCCCCCAGGCCGGCGAAGGGGGCGTCGTAAGCCGCCCGTACGGCGTCCACACCGGGGGGCAACACCGGCTGTTCTCCTTGCAAGGCCGGGAACAGCGCCTGGCGGGGGTCGGCCCGGCGCGTACCGACCACGAGCAGGGTGCCCCACCCGAAGCGCGAGGGGACGTTGTCGCGGAAGAGCCCGCCGGGCTGGTTCTGGGCGATCCAGTTCCGGATGGCCGGGGTGTACTCGTAGCCGTCGTGGTGCAGCCACGTGTTCATGATCACCAGGCGCGAGAAGCGCTCCGGCATGGCGGCAACCTGGGACAGTCCGATCGGGCCTCCCCAGTCCTGCACGAACAGGGTGACGTCTCGAAGGTCGAGCGTCTGTACCAGGGTGGCGAGGTTGGCCGTGTGGCGGCTGATGTCGTACCAGGACTCGTCGGTGACCTTGTCGCTGCGGCCGAAGCCGATGTGGTCGGGCGCTACACAGCGGTAGCCGGCATCAGCCATGGCGGCGATGACTGATCGGTAGAGGAAGGCCCAGGTGGGCATCCCATGCAGCATCAGCGCGACCGGCCCGTCGGGTGGCCCTTCATCGACGTAATGCATGCGCAGCCGGCCGACGTCCAGGTAATGGGGGGCGAACGGGAAGTCGACCAGCCCGGCAAAGTTGTCGTCCGGTGTGCGAAGGAACGGCGGGGTGGACTCCGCGACGCCGGGCATCACCGCTGCGACGTGGTGCGGATGTTCAGCTGTCCGGCCAGGCCGGCCATCCGGTGGTGCTCGATGGTGCGCATCTCCGGTGACCTGATCACGTCCTGGAAGGAGGCCAGCGACGGGTACTCGACCAGCGCCACCGCGTCCCAGAGATCCTCGACCTCGCCGAGAAGCAGGCCGGTCACCGCGCCCGAGTACAGAACGCGCCCGCCCAACCCCTCGACCAGCTTGCGCACCTCGACGCCGTAGCGCTCGTAGGCCTCACGCCCGCTGAGTTGGGCGTCGGTACCGTCGCCGTAGTCGGCCTGGTCCTTGAACCGGAGGAGGTTAACCATTACAAAGGGCCCGTCGTCGGGCCCGGCAAAGAACGCAGCGGCGGCCGACGGGTTGGGAATCACCTCGTTCGTCACTTGCATCGCAGAAGGGTACGGTCGTCCCCGCTGCCGCACCTGACATCCATCGAGAGTCGGGGCCGATGCCCATCGCCGCCCGGGAGCCTCGCGGTTCGGGCGCCTCGGTTCGGACGCAAGCGAACTTGACCGGACGGTCAAGTTTTGTCTGGACTAGGGGCCGATGACGACGATCGACATCGATGCCCTGAAGCGGAAGTACGCCGAGGAGCGGGAGAAGCGGCTCCGGCCTGACGGTAACGACCAGTACGTCCAGCTCAAGGACCAGCTGGCCCACTATCTCGACGATCCGTATACCCCCTATACAGAGCGCGCGCCCAAGACCGACCACGTCACCGTGGCGTTCATCGGTGGGGGCTTCGCCGGGCTCGTCACCTGCGCCTACATCAAGCAGGCTGGCGTCGACGACGTCCGTATAGTCGAGAAGGGCGGCGACTTCGGCGGCACCTGGTACTGGAACCGCTACCCCGGCGCCATGTGCGACACGGCATCGTTTGTATACATGCCCCTCCTCGAGGAGACCGGGCACATGCCGACCGAGAAGTACGCCCACGCGCCGGAGATCCTCGAGCACAGCCGCCGCATCGCCAAGCACTTCGACCTCTATGACAACAGCCTTCTCCACACCGAGGTCACCGACCTCGAATGGGACGAGGCTCGCTCCGTCTGGATAGTCCGCACCAACCGGGGCGACGAGTTCACCGCTCAGTTCGTCGGGATGGGCCTAGGCCCCCTCCACGTTCCGAAGCTCCCTGGCATCCCCGGCATCACCGACTTCAAGGGACACTCTTTCCACACCAGCCGGTGGGATTACGACTACACGGGTGGCGACCCGACCGGTGCACCGATGGACAAGCTGGCCGACAAGCGGGTAGCCATCATCGGCACGGGGGCCACGGCCGTGCAGTGCATCCCACCCCTGGCCGAGGCGTGTGGGGAGCTCTTCGTGTTCCAGCGCACTCCCTCCTCCGTGGATGTGCGGGGCAACCGACCCACCGACCCTGATTGGTTCGCGGAGATCGCCACGCCCGGATGGCAGCGCCGGTGGCTGGAGAACTTCACCGCCACCCAGAGCGGGATCGTCATGCCGGAGCAGGATCTGGTGATGGACGGCTGGACCGACCTGGCCCGACGGATCCGCGAAAAGATCATGCAGCTGCCGCCCGACAACCTCACACCCGAGAGCATGATGGCGGCATTCGAAGAGTCCGACTTTGAGAAGATGAGCGAGATTCGGGCCCGGGTTGACGCCATCGTCGAGGATCCCGCTACGGCCGACAGACTCAAAGCCTGGTATCGACAACTGTGCAAACGCCCGTGCTTCCACGATGAGTACCTGCAGGCGTTCAACCGGCCGAACACGCACCTGGTGGACACGGATGGAAAGGGTGTAGAGCGCATCACCGAGAGAGGGGTGGTGGTAGCCGGGGTCGAATACGAGGTCGACTGCATCATCTATGCGTCAGGGTTCGAGGTTGGCACGGCCTTCACCCGCCGGGCGGGGTTCGACATCATCGGCAGGGACGGGCTGAAGCTGTCGGAGGCGTGGGCGGACGGCATGGTGACCATGCACGGCGTTCACGTGCACGGGTTTCCGAACATGTTCATGGTGCAAGTAGCCCAAGGCGCCAACCTGATATCCAACGTGCCGCACAACTTCACCGAGGCTGGACAGACGATCGCCACGATCGTCCGTCACGCGGTGGATCTTGGTGCCCAGGAGGTCGAGGTGACCGAGGAGGCGCAGGCCGGGTGGATGGACCTGCTGTACTCGGCGCCCAGGATAGGCACCATCGGCTCCCCCGACTGCACCCCGGGCTACTACAACAACGAAGGCCAGCCCGGAGCCGTCGACTGGTTCCTCGGCTACCCGGGTGGGGCGATGGCGTATTTCACCTACTTGGATCAGTGGCGCAACAGTGGGGACTTCAAAGGCCTCGAGTTCCGGTAGGCGCGGGGCCGCCCTTCTGGCGACCGGTCCGGCACGGGATGACGCCACACCCGGGTGACAGCCGGCGGCTAGGGGCCATATGTGGCCCTACCGAACCGCCGATCTCCGCGGTAGATCTGACGGGTGGGGTTGCTTGGTGGCTGGGCGGGTCGGATTGAGTTCGCTTCCGCCACCGATCGGGGACGCCGAAGCGACAATCAGGACCGGGCTGCGGTCTCGGCCCGATGGGCCGTTCTGAGCGACGGGGTCGGTGGCCATCCAGGAGGCGACGTGGCTGCCGAGATCGCCGTTGACGCTGCCGTGGCCGAGCTCGGTCGGCGGCCCAGCGGGCGCACCCTGCGCTGGGCGTTCGCATCAGCGGCCGCCGCGGTCCGCGAGGGGCGGCGCACCCGCCCTGGTCTGCAGGCGATGGATGCCACCCTCACCGTCGCTGTCGCCCTGGGGGTCCGGAGACAGCTGAGCAGATGGCTGGTGGGCTGGGTGGGCGACTCACCGGCGTGGCACGCCGGCGGGGCCGGGTTGATCCTGCTGACCTGCCCCCACACCTTGGAGGCCGAGCTCGCCGGCACTGAGAGGCCAGGAGGCGGGCCAGGCTGGGGCCGTAACGTGCTGGTGCGGACGGTGGGCTCTGCCGACCAAAGCGGCATCGATGTGGCGTCAGCGGTCCTGCGACCCGGCGAGGGCGTGATCCTGGCCTCCGACGGGCTCACCGAGCGGATGGGTCCGCCCGACATCTTCGAGGTCTGGCACGCCACCCAGGGGGCGGAGGACGTGGCCGCAGGACTGGTAAGGGCGGCGGTCGAGGCCGGGGCATCGGACAACGTGACGGTCACCGTCCTGCGACACTGCGCCTCGTGACCCTGCGGGTTCGGCTCCACCCGGCCAGTTGGGCGGCGGAGTTCGCCTCCGATCGGGTGGTACGGGTCGGGAGGGGACGGGCCAACGAGGTCCGGGTGGGCCACGAGCGCGTGCACGGCCGCTGGACCGTCTCCCGGAACCACGCCGAGCTGAGTTGGGACGGAACCCGTTGGAGCGTCCTGAACGTGAGCGACAAGCCGGGTCTGTTGCGGGTCTATGAGCCCGGCTACGAAGAGGTACCACTCGAGCCGGGCCGCCCGTGGGTGCCGGTCCGGCACCGCTGGGCGCTAAGCCTCGGCCGCCCCGAACAGCCATTCCACGTCGTCTGCGTCACCGACGACCATGCCGGCCCGGCCGGCCTGCTCGTCGATCCCAACGGCGGCCGAGCCGAGCAGGCAGCCGATGACGACTCCACCGCCGCCCTCGAAGACGTGGCGGAGCTCACCCCCACTCAGCTGGAACGGGAAGTCCTGCTGGCCTACTACTCGGCCTTCGCCCTTCTTCCCCGACCGGCCATCCTCGAGCCCCGGTCGCACGAAGACGCCGCCAGACGACTGGGTCGCACTAAGGACTCAGCCCGCAAGGCCATCGAGCGCATCAACGACAAGATCAGCCGGTGGCCTGACGCCCCCCAGGCCGCCTCGGGCCGCAACCTCTCGGCCGAGATCGGCCGCTGGCTGGCCCGCACCGGGCTCCTCGACCCCCAGGAACGGACATAGCCCCGGCTGCGGCTCGCCAGTGGGCGCCGACACCTGCTCGGTTGGCCGCCGAACAGGGCGGCCGGCGATGATCTCGGCGTGGTTCGCTTCGACCGGGAGGCCGACGCCTACGACGCCGCTCGCCCTTCTTATCCGCCCGGCCTGTACGACCTGCTGGAGTCAATAGTCGGTCCGCTGGCAGACCAGGAAGTGCTCGACTGCGGGGCAGGCACCGGGGTTGCGTCCCGGCAGCTGTCGGACCGCCAGGCAGCGGTGACGGCGCTGGACCCCGGGGTAGAGATGCTTCGTCGGGCGGTAGCCCGCACGCCGGGCATGAGGACGGTGGTAGCTGACGCCGCCGCCATCCCCCTCAAGAGCTCCTGCGTGGACCTGGTCTGCTTCGCCCAGAGCTGGCACTGGGTCGAACAGGCAACCGGTGCGAACGAGGCCGCCCGGATCCTGCCGCCGGGCGGCTGGTGGGCGGCGTGGTGGAGCCACGCGTGGGCCGACGGGGACGCCTGGTTCGAGGAGTACTGGGACCTGCTGGAGCGCTCCTGCCCGGGTGTCTCCCGGGCCCAGCGGAATGTGGACTGGGCCCACCAGACCGTGGCAGACCACGAAAGCTTCCAGCCTCCTGAGAGACACATCGTCCCGTGGGTCCGGGAAGTGTCGGTGCGGTCGTGGGTGACTGAGCTCACCAGTCACTCCTACGTAATCGCCATGGCGCCAGCCGACCGCCATCGCCTCCTGATAGCAGTGGAGGGCACTCTCCGGCGCTGGTTCCCGGACGGGCAGATGCTCGTCCCCCACCAGACCCGGCTCTGGTTAGCTCGCCGCGACTAAGAGGATGAGCGGATAGGCGCCACGGGTTGACGTCCTCTCAGTCCTCAGGGTGTGGCAGGTGGCCGGCGTCCAAGAGCCTGATGATGAGAAGGATGGCCACCAC
>JAJPHE010000094.1 GCA_021325435.1 Actinomycetota bacterium
CTCGACCGCATCGGCAGCGACCACCAGCTCTGCCTCAACTTCCTCCGCCACGCCGGCCTACAACTATGAACCCCGGCAGCGCGGTATTACACGAAACTCTTTAGGTGCCACCTTCGATCTTGTGGCAGGGAGAAGGTGTGCAGGTGGGTCGTGGACAGCTGAGGGTCGTTGCCGGCGGCGCGGAAGCGGTCCAGAGCCCTCTCGACGCGGACTCGTTCCAGACCTCCTGCGTTGATGCCTTCGTGGCCTCGTGGTCAGCCCGGGGCTTCAGCCCGATCACCATCGAGAACTCGACGGGGGTGCTCGAACGGTTCCTGACCTTGCTGGGCAAACCGGCGTGGGAGGCCGGACCGGAGGACGTCGACCGGGTGGTGGGTGAACTCGTCGCCAAGGACATGGCGGCGTCTACCCGTCGTGGCTACGTGCAGGCCTTCAAGGACTTCCACCGATTCCTGGTGGCTCGCAAGGCGGCGGAGATCGAAGCCACCTTCGGGGTGCGCCTGGTGGACCCGGTCGACGAGTTCAACGCCGCCCGCCACGTTGGCAACGACTCGCCGTCCACCAAGGCGCCCCCGTCCCCGGAGCGGATGGAGGAGTTCTTCGCCTTCCTGCGGGAGCGGGTGGCCACGGCCCGGAAGTTCGGCCCCGCCGGTCGTGACTACGCGCTGTTCAGGACCCTTTATCACGCCGGGCTGCGCTCGGACGAGGCCGCCTCGCTCGAGTTGTCCGACCTGCACTTCGATCGAGGCCCGTTCGGCAAGATCCACGTCCGCTTCGGCAAGGGCGCTCGAGGATCGGGGCCGCGTCCGCGCTGGGTGCCGATGCTCGACCACCTCGACCTGATCCTGCGGTGGTTTTTGGACGACGTCCGCCCCCGCATGCCCGAGTCGAAGGCCCTGTTCTGCGACGAAGCCGGAGGCGTGCTGCACCGGGGGACGATCCGCAACCGGCTTCGGCACCTGCTCGAGCTGGAGGGCCGCCCTTCGGAGGAGCGCTTCAGCCCGCACGGGCTTCGTCACGCCTGCGCCACCCACAACTACGAACGCGGCGTGGACCTCGTGGCCATCCAACAGATGCTCGGCCACTGGCACGTCGGCACCACCATGAGATACGTGACGCCGTCGGCCACCTTCATCGAGGACGCCTATCGGCGGGCGGTGTCGACAACTCTGAGCGAGCTGGAGGGGGACGAATGAAGGTCACCTGGCGTCTGCGGATGGCCGCCGCCCAGCGGGACATCTGGACCGGGGCGGAGCTCCGGCGCCTGCTGGCCGAGCGGGCGGGGATGCAGATCTCCGCCGCCTCGGTGTCGGCGCTTCTCACCAAGCAGCCGGCGCAGCTGAAGCTGTCGACCCTGGCTGCGCTCTGCACGGCCCTGGACTGCAGCCCCAACGACCTGCTGGACGTCGACACCACCCCAGTGGAGGCCAAGCCGAAGCCGCGGCCGTCCCGCCAGGCGGTGCCGAAGGCGGCCCGGGGCCGGTCCATGCCACCGCTGTGAGGATCGCCGACTGCGTCCGCTGCGGCGCCGGCATCGGCTTTCGGGGCCAAGAGCTCTGCCACCGCTGCCGAGGACGCGACCGAGAGGCGGCGCAGCGGGGCTCCTGTTCGGTCTGCCAGCGGTTCCTGCGGCTGCAGCCCGACACCGGGCGATGTGCGCGTTGTTCCCGCACCTGCGCCGACTGCGGTCACATCGTGCGATACAAGGACGCCACACGCTGCCGGGACTGCCGGCGTCGGGTCGCGGCGGCCGAGGCGCGTTCGATCTGTCCGCGCTGCAGCCGCCCCGGGTTCATCCGGCCGGCAACTGGCTGGTGTGGGACCTGCTCACGCCCGGCACCTCCACCGCTTCCTCCGCGAGCGTGCTCGCAGTGCGGGGAGCTCCGGCGCAAGAAGGGTCCGGGGCTGTGCAACCGATGCTGGACGAACCATCCGAGCCGACCGGTCACCCAGGCGGCCAACCTGGTCGAACGGCTGGTCGAGCCCCCTGGATGGATCCTCGACTTCGCCGAGTTCGCCGTCGAGCGCCACTGCGTCGCTCGCGCCTGCCTCATGGTCAGCGCCATCGGCCGGCTCCTCGTCGACGGCGGGAGTCAGCATCCCCAGGCGCTCCTGGAGCGTTCCCGGATGCCCGGTCGCTCGGCAGGGGCTCTGGCCCGGACCCTCGAGGAGTTCTTCGTCGAACGGCACCTGGCCTTCGGTCTCGACCAGGAGGCTCGCCTGGCGGCGGGGCGGCGTCAGCGTCGGGTCGACGGATCGCCGGCCCCGCTCCGACCGGCGGTGGCCGCCTTCGCCGATCACTTGGTGCGCTCGCGCGAGCGGGCCCGTCAGGCCGGCACCTTGCAGCGGGCGGACTCCACCATCGAAGGCGCCATCACCGTCGTGCGGGACCTGGCCCGGTTCGTGGTCGCGGAGCGTCACAAGTCCGACTGGGCGGCGGTGGATGTGTCCGACGTCGAGGCGTTCCTGGAGCATCAGCCTCGCAACAAGCGGCGGCGCTTGAGCGCATCGCGCCAGTTCTTCGCCTGGGCTCGCAAGGCCAAGATCCTGCTGGTCGACCCCACCCGATCACTCCCGCCGGTGATCGCGAGTCCTGGCCGGAGACACCCTGACGGTGGTCGAACAACGACGCCTCTTTCGACGGTGGATCGCTGGAGATGACGTGCATCCGCACGAGGCCTTCGTCGGCATCATGGCGCTGCTCCACGCCGCGTCGAGCTCTGAGCTTCGCCAGCTTCGGGTGGACGACGTCGATGAGCACGACCGGAGCATCCGCCTGGGCGAGCGACCGCATCCCGTCCCACTAGATCCCGTCAGCGCCACCGCGTTGGCTGGCTGCCTCCGACATCGTGAGTCGCTCGCCACGCTCAACCCGCACGTGATCGTCACCAAAGTGACCAAGCCACGCCAGACACCGGCGTCGATGACGTACATGTCCCACGTTCTCGATCCGGCCGGGGCCGCCATCAAGAGGCTCCGCTGCACGCGCCTGCTGGACATGATCGTCAGCCTCGACCCCAAGATCGTCGCCGAAGCTCTTGGGATGAACGCGGGGGGTCTGGTCAGCTACTTGGCGGACAGCGTGGACGCCGGACGGCTCGCCGACTGGGCCTGATCGAACCTGTGCCGATTAAGGCGCTGCCTTGCACAGGTTCCGCCGAACGTGTGCGCTTTGCCGATCCCGAGGTTGGTGGTGAGGCAGATCGAGCCTTTCAGGTAGCGCTGGGTGACGACTTGGAACAGGGCGGCGGCGGCTTCGGCGGGGAGGGGCAGGTAGCCGA
>JAJPHE010000029.1 GCA_021325435.1 Actinomycetota bacterium
CGAGCAGCCCAACTCTCCTTCGTGGTCGCCATCCTCCTCACCATCAAGCTCATCGACCGAGGCCACCTCCCCCGACCCTGATGGCGCCTATCCGCTCATCCTCTTAGCCCCAGGGCCGGGGCCGCCTCCCGCCCAGTGTCAGAGGCGTTCGGAGGCCAGGTCGGCGACCAGGGAGCGCTCCCCCTTGGTCAGCATCACGTGGCCGAACAGCTCGGATCCCCAGAAGGCCTCAGTCACCACTGACAGCCCGCAGTTACGGTCGGAGATGTAGGGCGTGTCGATCTGGGACAGGTCTCCTACCATCACCAGCTTGGAGTCGTTGCCCAGCCGGGTCAGCACGGTCTTGACCGTCAACGGCTCCACGTTCTGGGCCTCGTCCAGCAGTACATAGGTGTTCTGAAGGGAGCGCCCGCGCAGGAAGGTCACTGACTCCATCGTCAAGCGGCCCTCGGACATCCAGGCCGCCAGCATCTCACGAGCCTCGCGATGGGACATCCCGTCGCCGAGGGCGACGATGGCGTCGACCACCGCCTCCATCCAGGGTCCCAGCTTCTCCTCGAGAGTGCCGGGGAGGAAGCCGACGTCGGCCCGCCCCACGGGGACCACCGGCCTAAGGACCATCAGCCGGTCGTAGCGCCGGCAGGCGGGCTCGAAGACCTGCTCCAGGCCGGCCGCCAGGGCCAGCACCGTCTTGCCGGTGCCGGCGTGGCCGGAGAGGGCCACCACGGGGACCTGGGGATCCTTCAACAGGGAGAGAGCGAAGCGCTGCTCCTTCGACCGGGGCCGGAGACCCCAGGCCTCTTCGTTCTGGTCCAACCGCGCCAGGGTGCCATCGCGCCGGCGCCGCATCAGGACCGACGCCGACCCGGACCGGAGCACGGCCCCTTCATTGGTGGCCAGCTCCAATCGGGCGTCACTCGGCGCACCGGGTATGAGGGCAGCGTCGAGGATTCCGTTTTCGTAGGCTGCGTCGACGACTTCGGCAGGTACATCGAAGTGTCGCCACCCGACGTGCCCGGTCGGGAGGTGGCCGCTGCGGGTTCGGCGGTAGTCCTCGGCTGCCAGTCCGAGCTGGGCGGCTTTGATCCGTAGTGACGCGTCCGCCGAAACGACCTTCACCTGGGCGCCGGCGTGGGAGATGCCGAGGGCGGCAGCCATGATCCGGTTGTCGGCCTTGGCCGGGTCGAGCCCGTGTTCGGCCAACAAATCGAGGCGCAGGCCGTTGAGCGCCACCTGCAGGCTTCCACCCGTCGGGAGGGTCACCGGCTGACGCAGATCACCCCCGGCCTCCTCGCGTAGCTCCTCGATGGACCGCACCGACGCCCGAGCTGCTCTACCGATGTCGTCGCGGCGAGACTTGTGCGCGTCCAGCTCCTCGATGACGGTCAGGGGCAGAACCACCCGGCTGTCCCCGAAGCCGAAGAGGGCATCGGGGTCGGAGAGCAACACGCAGGTGTCGAGGACCACGGTTGCCGGACATCCGGTACTCGGACGTCCGACGCCGGCCTCGCCCGCGGTGGCTTCGAGCGGCTCGGCCGCCGGCGGCTCCGGGGCGCGGGCGGACGTGCGGGACGAGGCTCGGGGCAAGAGCTACTCCTGACGGCTGGGAGGGATGGGGCCGCGGGACCGGGCGGGGCGCGGGGACCGCAGGAGAGCTAGGTAGGGCGAGGTCGGCCACGGTCATGTGCAGCTTCCGGGATAGCGCACGTGCCGCCTGATTGCGCGGATGGTCCCCCCGGAGGCGCCGCAACCTTCTCCTAGGATTCCAAACTAGCCTGCGTGCCGTGGCCAGCGGGGGGCTGCGGGAGCGGAAGAAGAGGCGTACGCGGGAGGCGATCGAAGCGGCTGCCCTGAGCCTGTTCGAGCGACAAGGCTTCGACCGGACGACTGTCGACGAGATCGCGGCAGAAGCCGGAGTGTCCTCCCGCACCTTCTTCCGCTATTTCGAGTCCAAGGAGAACGTCGTCCTGGTCGACCCTCGCCGCCGGAGCGAAATCACCGTGGCTGCCTTCCGAGACCAGCCTCCTGGCCCGGTTGAGGGCCGGCTGGCCGCGGCCCTGGTGGCGGTGGCCAGGTGGGTGGCTGAGAACGATTACGAGGTCGCGGCTCGGACCCGGGTTCTGACCGGACATGCGGCACTGATGTCTCGTGCGCTCCTTCACCTGTCGATGAGCCAGGACGCGCTGGCCGGCGCGCTCGCTCTGTCGGAGAGCCGCGAGGAGCCGGACCTCCGCGACCGGGTGCTGGCGGCAACGTCCATAAGCGTGTTCGTGGCCGCCGCCCGCGAGTGGCGCGACGGCGGCGCGGCCGTGCCCCTGCCCGACCTCGTGGCGGAGGGCTTTCGCAGCATCAACTGGGTCGCTGACTCGTGAGCGAGGGCAGGGTGCAGGACCAGCCGGACCGGCCACGAGATGTGGCCCTGCGGCGCCCCGGTTACCTCCTCGGCCTCGAGATCCCCCGGGCGGCCGTCGAGGCGGCCAGCGTCGTTCCGGCCATGCCGCTTTTGGCCCTGGCCCCACGGGGCGACGGGCACCCTGTTCTGGTCCTGCCCGGGCTGGCCGCCGGCGACCTTTCGACCCGCGTCCTGCGGGCTTTCCTCCGCCAGCGCAACTACCACGTCCATGCCTGGCGCCTGGGCCGGAACCTCGGTCCCAACCGGGCGACGGTGGAAGGGCTACGAAGCCGGGTCCGTGAGCTCTACCAGCGGCACGGCCGGCCCATGAGCATCGTCGGTTGGAGCCTCGGTGGCGTCTACGCCGTCGAGATCGCCCAGGCCGCGCCGGACGTGGTGCGCCAGGTGATCACGCTGGGCAGCCCGCTTGCCGTTGCCGCCAACCTACGGGGCCAGCGGGCCGACGGCAGAGGCGCCGCCGCCCCGCCTGGAGTCCCTACGACGGCGATCTACAGCCGGTCCGACGGCGTTGTCCCGTGGGGCGCGGCGCGGGTGGCGCCTTCCCGTATCAGCGAGAGCATCGAGGTGCGCAGCAGCCACATCGGGCTCGGCCTGAACCCCACCGTCCTCTGGATCATCGCCGACCGCCTGGCCCAGCCGGAGGGCAGTTGGAAGCCCTACCAGGCCCGGGGATTGGGGCGATTGGCCAGCGTCGCCCCGGCCGACGAGACCAGATCCGGAGCGGGCTGAGCGAGCTCTTCAGCTGGCGGCGGCGGACAGCTGCAGCTCGAACAGGACGGTCTTGCCGCTGGGATGGGCCGGCACGACTTCCCAATGGTCCGAGAGGGCTTCGACGATCTGCAGACCACGGCCGCTGGTCTCCAGCGCGGAAGGCGACCGCTTCTCCGGCCTTCCCGCGCCCGCGTCGCTGACCTCCACCCGAATGTGGGTGACGGTGACGGTGACGGTGACGGTGAAAGAGGTGCCGGTGTGACGCAGGGCGTTGGTCGCCAGTTCAGACACCATGACCTCGGCCCGGTCGGTGATGTCCTCCGTATGGGAACTCAGCGCCTCGAGAACGAAGAGTCTGGCCTTGGTCACCGAGGCGGGCTCGGGTGGATACGAGCGGGTCTCGGTCATGACTCGACGTGGAGGGCATCGGTCAGACCGGTTGCCTCGATAACCCGACGAACGATCGGGGAAGGTCGGGTGACCCTCACCGGCACCGCAGCGGCAGCGCGCAGTAGAACGGCGATGCCCGAACTGTCCATGAATCGAAGGTCCGTCAGGTCGAACACGACCCGGGTGGGCTGCTGCTTCAGAAGGGGGTCCAGCACGGCAGCGAGCTGATCGGCGTTGGACACGTCGAGGTCGCCCTGCACGGCGACGACCGGTCCCTCTGACGTGTCGGTGACGGCGACGCTCAGCGGCGTCCCGGGTTCTAGGTCCGCCACCGAACCCCCAAGATCACCGTGTCGTCGGCCGAACCGCTCCCCACCAGGGTGCCGACCACGTGGGACAGCAGCTCGTCGAGCGTGCCTCGGCCGTCGGCGAGAGCGGCTTCTCGGAGCCGCCCGAGACCGGCGTCGATGCTCTCCCCCCGCCGCTCGACCAGCCCGTCGGTGAAGGCGAGGAAGGTGGCTCCGGGGGGAACCGCCACGGTCGTGGCGTTGTAGCTGGCGGCTGGCGACACCCCCACGGGAAGACCGACGTTGCCGTCGATGAACTCACCCTGGCGGTCATGCAGCAACAGCGGTGGGAGATGCCCGCCGTTGACCACCGTGATCCGGCGGGTGTCCAGATCGACCAAGGTCAGTACGACGGTGGCGAACTGGCCCGAGGTTTCGACGCTCAGGGTCTTCGAGAGCTTGGCGAGGATCTCGGTAGGAGCGTCACCCTGCACGGCGTAAGCACGGGTGGCGTAGCGGAGAGCGGCCATGGCCGACGCGGCCCGCAGGCCCCGGCCTGACACGTCGCCCACCACGGCGAGCAGATGGCGGTCGTCCAGGGCGATCAAGTCGTACCAGTCCCCACCCACGTGGATCCCCTCCACCCCTGGCAGGTAGCGAACGGAAACCTCGGCGTCGGCGAGCTGGGGCAGCACCTCGGGCAGGAGGGCTTGCTGCAGGGTCTCGGCGACGGTGCGCTGCTCGGCGTAGAGAGCGGTCCTCTCCTCGACGAGGCGGGCTGCGTCGCGGTTGCGCCGGGCCAGCGTCTCCACCAGCCCAGCCAGGGCCAGGGCGACGGCCAGACCCACTGCGAGGGCAATCCACGGGCTGGCTTCGGCGTATCCCCCCGACGGGGCGGTCTTGGCCGAGACCTCGACCAGCCACGTGACCGCCCCGAACTTCGTCGTCGCCACCCCAACCGGGCGGGGCAGCGGGCGCGGACCATAGGTGGTCACGATCAGTTGGGCCGGGTTGGCCACGGACCCGTTGTAGACGTTCACCCATACCCGTGAGTAGGGTCCGCTCGAGTTAGGGGCCGGACGGTTCGGATTCACCACCGATGTCTCCAGCCCGACATGGGTCGGGTCGGTGCTCAACACCGTCTCCAGGTGCAGAAGCGATTGGCCCCCGACCCGGACGACACCCGAGGTCAGGGCAACCCCGGCATGCAGCACCGCGTCGACCAACGGCGGGGGGAGCGGCTGATCGGAGTGCAGGGCCCTGCCGGCGGCCTCGACGACCCGGACCTGGCCCCCGGAGCGGTCGAGGACTGCCACCGACGTCGCCGGGCTAGTCAAAAGGGGCTTGGCCTGCTGGGCGAACACCTGGGGGGAACCGCCCGACGACTCGGTGAAGAAGGCCAGGCTCCTCAACTGGGTCTGGGCGTTCTGCAACGCCGTCTGGAACAGCAGGTTGATCTGGCCGGCGTCGGTGTTCAGTAACGCCTGGTCCTGACTGTCGACGCTGTGGCGGATCACGGCCCAGCCCGCGACCGACAGAGCAGTCATCACCACCAGAACGACCACGGAAAGACGGAACACGTGTCGCATGGCCGTCACCCCGACCCGGCGGTCAACACCCGGCCAGCTCTTCTCGGCTCGTCATCCGCTGCATCAAGGACCGCCCGTGTCGCCGGACCCCCCAAGGCTAGCGATCGGTCACGGCGCCGTCCGGACTCTTGCCGGCGAGTTGCCCCCAGGGCGGACTATTCGGACAGCACTACAGGGCGCCCGCTCAGCGGGCGTCCGCGTATTCGTCCTCGCGCTCCTCTTCCCAGAACAGGATCACCGCCCGTTCGAGGCGATCCATGAGGTCCTTGCTCGGGTACTTGCACATCTCGACCCGCTCCAGCAGTAGATCGATATAGCGCTCGGCCCGCTTCTGAGTCTCCACCCCGGCCTCCTCTCTGCCGACCCCCTGATACCAGGATGTCGGCGGCGGCTGACCGGCTTCGTACCCCGGTGGTCCCGTGGGCAACCGAAGAATCGAACGGTTCACCGCCGATGGTTTGAGACAGGCAGCGCGCAGGGTAGTCGTGCAACGCCGGTCGGCGCTGACCCTCCGGCGGGGGAGGTTTCCTAATGGCTGTCGCTCAGCGGTACATCGCCCAGCAATACAGCGGGCGGGGCGGGCCGAGCGGGCTGGCGGACGTGCTCGAGGTGCTGCTCGACAAGGGATTGGTGATCGACGCATTCGTGCGCGTGTCACTGGTGGGCATCGAGCTGCTCACCGTGGACGCCCGGGTGGTTGTCGCCAGCGTCGACACCTACCTCCGCTTCGCCGAGGCGGTCAACCGTCTCGACCTGCTGCAGGCCAACAACGCCCAGACACTCGGAGATCTGGTCGGAGGGCGGTCACGGTCGAAGGACCGCTCGCAGAACGGCCGGGGGGACTCGCACAACGGCCGTGGAGAAGATCGCTCCACCCGGGCCCGCCAGGGTGCGGAAAGCGACGAAGGAGCTCGACGCCCCTCCGAGCTGGGTGCTGGCTCGTCCGACAAGGGCGGTGACCGCTCAGGCGGCGACGACCGGGCTGACGATCAGGCCCAAGGCTCGTCCGGGGAAGGTCTCCTCTCTCGAATCAAGCAGCGGGGCCAGGCTTTCTAGACGTCAGGTCTCGGACCGACCGGGGAGGTAGCGATGTTCCGACGCAAGCCGGCAAGCCTCAAGGACAAGATGCTCGCTCGTGGCGGAGGCCTAGCCGACGCCACCGCATCTTCGGTGAAGCGGTTCAGTGACCGGGGGCCCGGCAAGCTCGACGGCTACGCCGCCGGCGTCCTCGGCCTTGGAATCGTCAACTGGGTGTCGATGAGCCTGTTCAACTTCGACTTGGTCAAGGCGGTGGCCGGACGCAAGTCCGTCTCGGGCCGGACCGCCTACGGGCTGTTGTCGCTCAGCGCCCTCTACGGAGCCGTCCGCGGCGCCCAGAAGGCGTCGCGATGACGGTCGCCCAGCGCTACGTCGCCCAGCAGTACACCGGGCGCGGCGGGCCCAGCGGGCTGGCCGACGTCCTCGAGGTCCTGCTGGACAAAGGGCTCGTCATCGACGCCTTCGTCCGTGTCTCACTGGTCGGCATCGAGCTGCTCACCATCGACGCCCGGGTGGTTGTCGCCAGCGTCGACACCTACCTCCGCTTCGCCGAAGCGGTGAACCGTCTCGACCTGCTCCAGGGTTCAAACCCCAAGACGCTGGGTGACATCGTCGAAGGCGGCGTGGAGCGCGGCGCCCGGTCCAAGGCCAAGGGCGCCGTCGAAGGCGCGCGCGAAGGCCTGAGCAGCAAGCTGTCGGGCGAGCGGGCCGGGCAACGGTCGTGAGCCAGACGGCGGTGGAGTCGCCGGGCTGCTACGTCTACGCCCTCGTGCGCCACGACGGGCGACCGCTGCCAGCGGTAACCGGCGTGGGCGGCTCGGAGCTTCGCATCGTCACGGTCCCCGGCTCCAAGGTGGCGGCGGTCGTCAGCGACGCCGACGCCCTCCCCGAGCGGGTGCGGCGCACTGACCTTCTCGCCCACTCCGAGGTGCTGCAGGCCCTGGTGGCCGACCGAGACGTCGTTCCCATCCGCTTCGGGAGCGTGTATCCGTCGGACGACGAGATGTGCGGAGAGCTCCTCGCCGCCAACGCCGGGCCGCTCCAACGCCTTCTCGCCGCTGTGGAGGCCAAGGTCGAGATGCAGGTGAAGATCGGCTACGACGAGGCCGCGGTGACGACCGAGATCGTGGCATCGGACCGTCACGTGAGGAAGATGCGCGACGTGGTCCGGGTCGCACCGGCTGACAACGGAGCCCGGATCGAGCTGGGGAGGCGCTTCTCCGCTGCTCTGGACGCCAGAAGGTCCGAGGACGCCCGCCAGGCGACCCGCCGGCTGGAGCGGTCCTGCGAGGCGGTCACCGTGTCGGGCGGCTCGGGCGACTTTGGGGTGGCGAAGATCGCCTGTCTCGTGTCGCGGAAGAAGCTCCGGAAGCTCGAGGAGGCAATCGACCGGATGGCCGACGGCCAGGCCGGCCGCATGACCTTCGAGGTTCTGGGTCCCCTCCCGCCGTACAGCTTCGTGTCCGGCCCCATCGCTGAGGTCGGGTGACCGTGGGCCTGTTGCGGCGAGTCGTGACCCTGCCGTTGGCCCCAGTAGAAGGGGTTCTGTGGGTGGCCCGGGTCCTGCAACAGGTCGCCGAGGAGGAGCTGTCCGACCCGAGCCGGCTGCGGGCCGTGCTGGACGAGGCCGAGGCCGCCCACGCCCGTGGAGAGCTGACCGACGAGGAACTGGCCCAGATCGAGCAAGAGGTGCTGGACCGTCTCGTCGATTCGGGTGGGAGGTCCTAAAGAGTTTCGTGTAATACCGCGCTGCCGGGGTTCATAGTTGTAGGCCGGCGTGGCGGAGGAAGTTGAGGCAGAGCTGGTGGTCGCTGCCGATGCGGTCGAG
>JAJPHE010000049.1 GCA_021325435.1 Actinomycetota bacterium
CCACCACCACCGCCGAGCCCACCACATCCGAAAACCGAGTCTCGATCTCCCCCGGCCGAAACAACACATGCGGAGACCGACCCGCCCCCAACAACGGCACCACCAACGCCAGCCCCAGCAGCGTCATTAGCACCAGCCCAGGTAGCAGGGGGGTCCAGGCCGGCGACAGGTGGAACGAGGGGGCCCGGCCGTTGCGCAACCAGGTCCAGGCCAGCACGATCGAAAGGATGATCAGCAGGCCCCGCAACCTGCGCTGACGAACCCGCTCTCGGGTCTGCCCCACGTCGGCGGTCGCCGCCGCCACGAGCTTGTTGCCGCCGAGCTGGTCGATCTGCATGCTCTCAGCCCCGTTCCGGTGTCAATCCCTGTCACGGGTGTAGTTCCCCGCAGGGGCCGAAATCACCTGCCGAAAGTCCCGAGCGTTCCAGGCGGGCCGCCGATTCGGCCGGTACGTGGCGAAACGTCCGGCGCCAGCACCCAGAAAGAACTCCGGCCGCCGAGGGCGAGGTCCAGATTTCCCGTCAGGCGACGGCGGAGACGGAGGGTACGCCGGCGACGCAAATGCCCGCCAGGCTGAGGCTCTCGACGGCGTCGCAGGCCAGGCCGGAGTGCCCGTCGATGTCAGCCGCCACCACGTAGCGATGGCCGGCCACCTCGACTTCGCCCAGGCCGGCCAGACGGTCGGCGAAGACGCACGAGACCGCCTCCCGTAGCCACGCCCGACCGAGCCGGGACGACACGAGGCTGTTGGTAGGGCTGGTGCGGGCCAGGACCCCGATGCGAGCCAGCACCTCGGCTGGAAGCTCGGAGACGCGGGCGTTGAGAATCTGAACCGCGGCCATCCGGTCAGGGACGGGGAGCCCGGACTCGTCCTGGGGCCATGGGCACCCGACGATTCGAACGGTCATCCGTCACCTCCTAGTCTCGCCGCTGCCTCCGATATCGGCAGATCAGCCGGGGAGATGAAGGGCGACGGCCGTGCTACTGCGCCTGGCGTTCGCAGGCGGCCACGAGGTCGGTGGCCGCCCTATCCAGCCGGGTAGCTGCCTCGCGGGCCAGCTCCGGTCCTCCTGAGGCAGCGATGAGGTCGCTGATCACCCCGCGGAGCCTGGCGAGCTGAACCCGAAGCTCCTGTGACTTGACCCCCGCCTCTACGAGCGACTCAGCCGTGACGTCGAGCCACCACCCGCCGTTGGGCTCCAAGGCGTCGACCAGAGCGCCCAGGACCGCCGAGGCTTCGGCCCCGACGCTGCTGGGCTCGGACGAGCCCGCAAGCCAGAGCTCGCAGATGGGCCCCTCCTGCGCCCGCACGAAAGACGCCAGGTCGAAGGCTCGATCGGACCCGAGGGACGGCGGCGGCGCAGTCGTTTCGGGGCCGGGGTTCCTGGCCATGCCTTAATCTCGGTTCCAAAGGCAGCGGGTCTTTAGTACTCGGGACAATTTGGCAGTCAGTGGGATTGGCTCGGGACCTCAAGTGGCCATGGGTGGCGGCCGATCTGAACTATGTGTCGACGGACCAGCAGCAGCGCGCACGTGACGACCTCCACCGCTACCTCGGGGTGTTGGTAGGCCAGAGCGGATCCGACCTCCACGTCAAGGCCGGCACCAAGCCGAAGATCCGGGTCGACGGCGCCCTCCGAGCGCTCAGCGACGAAGCCGATCTCACCGCGGCCGATACGGCGGCGATGGCGGCCGTGGTCATGCGGCCCGAGGTGGCCCGGCACTTCGAGGAGAACAACGAAGCGGACTGCGCCTACTCGGTTCCGGGTCTGGCTCGGTTCCGCGTGAACGTGTACCGCCAGCGAGGGTCTGTTGGAATCGTCATGCGTCTGGTCAGGACCTCCGCCTTCAGCTTCGAGGAGCTCGGCCTTCCCCCGGCTGTCCAGCAGCTGGCTGACGAGCAGCGGGGCCTCATCCTGGTCACCGGGCCTACAGGCTCCGGAAAGACGACCACGCTGGCGGCGATGATCGATCACATCAACGCTACGCGCGAGTGCAATATCGTGACCATCGAGGATCCCCTGGAGTACCTCCACAACGACAAGATGGCGTCGATCTCGCAGCGCGAGGTGGGCTTCGACACCCGGTCCTTCGCCGCCGCTATGCGTGGGGCGATGCGGCAGGATCCCGACGTAATCCTCGTCGGCGAGATGCGTGACCAGGAAACGGTGGAGGCAGCCCTGGCCGCCGCTGAGACCGGCCACCTGGTCCTCTCGACCCTGCACACGATCGACGCTCCCGAAACGATCAACCGGATCGTCGACTTCTTCCCTGCCTATCAGCAGAACCAGATCCGGGTGACCCTGTCTGGATCGTTGCGAGGTACGGTCTGCCAGAGGCTCGTTCCCCGGGCGGACACGTCCGGGCGGGCGGCGGTGGTCGAGATCATGGTGGTCAACGGCCGGATCCAGAACTGCATCCTGGACAAGGCCAAGACTGGTGACATCGCCGAGATCATCAAGGACGGCGACTACTACGGCATGCAGTCTTTCGACCAGGCTCTGGTGGGCCTCATCGAAGACGGCGTGGTCAACTTCCGCGATGCCCTGATGGCAGCCTCGAATCCCCACGACCTCAAGGTCATGTTGCAGCAGCGTGGGCTGGTGGCGGCCGGGGCCCGCTAACCGCGCCCCATACTGGGATTACATCCGCGGCGGCAAGTTGCCGATAGGCGAGTTATGGAATCCGGCCCGCTCGAAGCGCTGACCGCCCTACGACCGACACCGCGGTCTCCCCGGGTGCTGATCATCGAGGACGACGCCCCGATCGGCTATCTGATGGCCACGATCCTCAGCATGGCTGGCTACGACGTGGTGACGGCCCTCGACGGGTGGACCGGCCTCGAGGCACTCGACGAGACCGACTTGGACCTCGTCCTGCTCGACTTGCGGCTGCCCGACTCCGATGGGACCGAGGTCCTGAGCCGAATTCGGGCGAGCAAGCGGACCAGCACTGTCCCGGTCCTCGTGGTCAGCGCCGAGATCAGCGCTCGTTATGACGACGGAGGGGCGTCACTGGACGCCCACGGGGTCCTGCAAAAGCCGTTCACCGACGTGGACCTATTGGACCATGTGGCCCGGTTGACCGGCGGCGGTGCTTCGCCAGCGTCTGATCTCCCGTAGCGGGATCAGCGCCGCAGGCCTCCTGGACTGGTTTGGTTCCAGGGGCAGTTCAGCCGGCGAGGAAGGTGCCGTGATCGCTTTGGTCGGGGACCCGGTGGGCGAAGTAGAGGCGTCCCTTGGAGGTCGGCAGGACATTGGTGATCACCACCGAAACGTCCTCACCGACTAGCTCCTCTCCCCCGGCGACCACCACCATCGAGCCATCGTCGAGGTAGGCGACACCCTGGCCCTCGCTCTTGCCTGGCTTGACGATGGTCAACTGGAGTTCCGACCCGGCTACCACGGGCGACGCCATGTCGGAGACGACCGTGCGGATGTTGAGGCAGGGAACGCCCTGAAGCTCTGCGACCGAGGACAAGTGGTTGTCCGTAGTGAGGATCCGCAGCTGCAGGCGACGGGCCAGGCCCACGAGCTTGGCGTCCACCTCATCGAATTCAACCATGGCGTCTTCTAGGATCTGGAGGCGAGCCAGATGCTCGCGCCTGATCATCTCGAGAGTCTCGAGCCCGGCTTGGGCTCGCCTACCCCGCTCGGTGCCGATCTCGTCGGCCAGCGCCCGCAGCTCGTCGAGAACGAAGCGAGGCACCAGGAGGTCCGAGGTCAGCAGTCCTGACCGGATCATGACGAGCATCCCAGGATCCATGATCGAGGAAGTGTCCACGACATAGCCGTCGGCGCCGGCGTAGGGGGTGCTGCGCACCAGCGGTCGAAGGGAGAGACCAGCCGCGGCGAACAGCTCTTCGGCCCGCGAGAGAGCAACGGACCCTCCGGCCCAACCAGTGACCCACACCAGCATGGCCGCCAGGGCTAGACCGATCATCCGGGGCAAGACCAGAACCAGGGCCACTCCGAAGGTGAGCCCGACCAGGGCGCCCACGGTCGCGCCAAGGGCACCGGCCAGGATCTCGTAGGGAGGGATGTGGGAAACCGAGCCGCTGACCGTGCCCGTAAGCCGCCGGAGCGCTCGGCCCAGCCAACCCCCGGTGACATAGGCAATGAGAGCGCCCGCCACGGCCCCGATGGCTGGCAGGTTGTCGAGGTTGGGATTGGTCCAATGGGTGCCCGCCCGGTATCCCACCGCCACTCCGACCAGGACGAAGAGCATCCGGGCGCCCTCGACGAAGAGCATGCCGGCGCTACCCGCCGTCAAGCCCGACAGGGGCCTGCGTCGGGGGGGGCGCTCGATTTCGGGTGGGTCGATCATGGGTCCCGATCCGGCGGCGCGGGTAATGGCGGCCTCCCGACCGCCCGCCTCTCTTCCTTAAGTGTCGACCCGGACGCCTGATTCTTGAGGTCGCCTGAGTGCCGCAGGCGAGGCGGGCGATTTTTCTCAAGGCCGCCTCAGCCGGGCCCGATATCCGCGAAACCGATCGGTAGGAAAGAGGGTGGAGGATGAGGTTGCGGCGCCGGAGCGTGGCCGTGGCGACTGTGGCGCTCACTGCCGCGGCCATGGCCGCTCCCCCCGCCGTGTCGGCCGCGTCGGTATCGGGGCCTGTAAACAAGGTGATCGTCGAGGCGGCGTCCCTCCCCGCCGCCATTGCCGCTGTCCAGGCCGCAGGAGGAGAGGTGACCGGTCGGCTGGACTTCATCCAGGCAGTGGTTGCCAACGCCCGGCCCGCAACGCTTGCCTCCCTCCGGTCCCTACCAGGTGTCACTGTCGTACCCGACCTGCCTGTGCGAGTGGCCTCTGCCGGCTTTGACCTGACGACCGCCGCTCCACAGCTTCAGGCTATCGACCTGGGCTCGGCCTGGTCCCCTGGTGGGGGCGCCAACATCGGGGTCGCCCTCATCGATACTGGCGTGGGGGCTGAACCGGACCTGGTCCACCATGTGATTGGTGGTCCGAACCTGTCTGGTTCGGGTTCCGGGCTCGACCAGTACGGACACGGCACGTTCATGGCCGGCCTCATCAGTGGTGACGGCACCTCGAGCGCCAGCTGGGGCGTCCACTACCTGGGAGTGGCGTCGGGGGCCCATATTGTCTCGATCAAGGTGGCCGGGGCTGACGGATCGACCAGCCTCTCCAAGGTCATTGGGGGGATCGGTTGGTCGATCGCTCACCGAAAGCAGTTCAACCTTCGGGTTATGAACCTGTCTCTCTCGGCCCCCTACAAGCTGCCTGTAAACGTCGACCCGCTCGATCGGGCAGTCGAGGCCGCCTGGGCTTCGGGCATCACGGTCGTCGCCGCCGCCGGAAACGACGGTCCCGGCTCGGTCACCAGTCCGGGCGATGATCCCTGGGTCATCACTGTCGGGGCCCTCGCCACCTACAGCTGGCCTGACAGCTCCAGCGACACGGTCGCCTCTTTCTCCGGCGAATCCAAGACCATCGGCAAGCCCGACCTGTTGGCCCCCGGCGCTCACACGGTTTCGACCAGCGATCCAGGGTCCACCATCTACGCAGCTAACCCGTCGGCGGTGATTCCAAGCGATGCCCCCACAGGGCCCTACTTCAAGGGTACGGGGACGTCGATGTCGGCCGCCATCGTCTCCGGCGCTGCCGCCCTGATAGCGGCTGCCCACCCTGGCGCAACCCCTGATGCGATCAAGGGGGCGCTGACTTCGAGCACGAGGACGGTGCCCGGCCACCGTGGCCTGATCCTGGACGTAGCGGCAGCACTTTCAGCCAAGCCCGTACCCGCTTGGAACCAGCACCACCCGATCTCCAATCCGGCGGTCGCCAACCAATTCCAGGGGTCCATGCCCTGGGACATGAAGTCCTTCGGAAGCTCAGCCTGGGCTGGTTCGTCGTGGGACGGGTCTTCGTGGGACGGTTCGTCGTGGGACGGTTCGTCGTGGGATGGTTCGTCGTGGGACGGTTCGTCCTGGGATGGTTCGTCGTGGGATGGTTCGTCGTGGGATGGTTCGTCGTGGGATGGTTCGTCGTGGGATGGGTCTTCGTGGGATGGGTCTTCGTGGGATGGTTCGTCCTGGGATGGGTCGTCCTGGGACGGGTCTTCCTGGGACGGTTCTTCGTGGGACGGGTCTTCCTGGGACGGGTCTTCGTGGGACGGCTCGGCCTGGAGCTGAGTAGTCGCTCAGGGACGGCGCACAGGCGACCGACAACAATGGGGTGAGTCGGGCGAACAGAGAGCAACGCGTCGGCTCGACCATCGTGGCCCTGGCCGTGGCTGATGCCGTGGGCGCAATCCTGGCGGCCGTCTTATTGAGCCCTCACGGACGCCCTTGGAGCCGGGTCCCAACTTGGGAGTGGCTCCTCTTCTTTGCTGTATTCGCCGGCCTCAATTGCCTGCACCTCCGCATCGAGCTGGGCCGCCATACATATTCGGTGACCCTGGTCGAGGCAGCCGCGGTGCCGGCCTGGTTCGTCCTACCTCCTGCCGGGGTGATCCTCCTTTTCGGCGCCGGCGCGGTGGTCGGAGCCGTCCGTTTCCGGCAATCCGGTCAAAAGGCGATGTTCAATACCGCCAACTCCATGCTGGCGGCGGCGGCCGGCACCGCGGTCTTCCTTGGTGCCGGACGGCACGCCAGTTGGACCAGTCATACTGATTGGCTCATCGCCATCTCGGGCGTTATCGCATACAACCTCTCGAGCGCCGCCCAGGTCATCTCCGTGGTGGCAATCAAGGAGTCCGAGCCGTGGACCCGGGTCCTGCGCCTCTGCACGCCCTCGGTGTTTGCCTCCGCCGCCGCGGCAGCCTCTCTCGGGCTGATCACCTGGCAGCTCTATCTGGCCTGGGACCCGAGCCCGGTCCTGCTCCTGCCGGTCTTGACCATCGTCGTACTGGCCAACCGGGCCCTAACCCGTCACCGAGCAGACCAGCTCCGGTTCGAGCGGCTGTACGAGTCGTCCGCCCGTGTTGCTCGCCTGGGGGAGGTGGACGAGGTTCTGGTGTCACTGGCCGCCGAAGCCCGGCGGTTGGTTACCGCCAGCGCGGCGGCGTGCGTGTTTCTGCCGAGCGACGGGTCGCCGGTGGGTTGCCTCGTCGACGATGAGAGTGAGCGAGGCAGGTCGCTGACCCGCGCGGAGAGTCTCGAGGTCATAAGGCTGGCCGATTCACGCGGGACCGCCGAGCTGCGGGCTCGTGACATCGAATCGCGCGCTCGGAGACGACTCCCGCCCGGGGACGTGTACGTCGTCGCCCCTTCCCCCCCGGAGGCCCCGGCGCGAGTCGTCATGCTCGCCTGCCGCCCTCCTGCTCCGGCGGGGGCGGCGGACCGCCTCGGTGAGGTCCTGGGCGCCTTCGCGCTCAACGCTTCGCTGTCCGTACTCAATGCCACCTTGTTCGCTGAAGCCCAACAGGCGTTGGCCCACCAGATCGACCTCAACCGCCAAAAGACTGAGTTCCTCGCCAATGTCTCCCACGAACTGAGGACGCCTCTGACCTTCCTGATCGGAATGCTGTCCACCTTCAGGAGCTCAGGGCCCCAGATGACCGAGGAGCAGCGCGACCGGCTGCTGGCCATGGCCGGGGAGCAGGGGGAGAGACTTCGGCGCCTTATCGAAGACCTGCTGGTCGTGGCGGCGACCGAACACGGTTCGCTTCGTATCATCACCGCAGAAGTCGACGTGAGTCAGGTCGTGGATGATGCCGTGGTCGCCATGGCGCAACGGGCACCCGGTCGCCTGCGCTCGGTGTGTGTCTCACACCCCGGTCTGGTTCAAACCGATGGCACCAGGCTGCGTCAGGTGATTGACATTCTCCTCGACAACGCCGTCAAGTACGCCCCAGAAGGGCTCATCGCCGTGGAGACCGGAGGAAGCGCCGATGAGGTCCTGATACGCGTGGTGGACCACGGCCCCGGCGTGCCATCGGATGATCGTGGCCGGATCTTCGAGCGCTTCGTCCGGCTTGAATCCCGCTCCTCCGCTGGCGGGACCGGTATCGGACTCCACCTGGCCCGGCAGCTGTGCTCGTCCCTCGGCGGGACGGTGGATGTGCACGACACACCCGGTGGAGGTGCGACTTTCGAGGTCCGCCTTCGACGGCTAGGAGCTTGCGCCGACGGCGTGGATCAGCTCAGGACTGACACGCCTGCGTTGGCCCCGGGAGCATCGTCGGGGCTGCGAGGAGGGCGTTGAGCAGGTAAGGGAAGGGGTCCTGAACAACGCCCCGCACCCTGACCTCGAAATGCAGATGCGGCCCGGTGGACTCCCCCGTGCTGCCCTCGAGGCCGATGATCTGTCCGGCAGCGACTTGGTCGCCGACCTTGACGAGGATCTGGCTCTGATGCCCGTAGAGGTCGCTGACGAACGCTCCGTTGTCGATGATGGTGGCGTTCCCGTAGCCGCCTAGGGGACCGGCCCAGATGACCGTACCGGCCAAGGCGGCGCCGATCGGCGTCTGGTCCGGAGCCGCGAAGTCCACCCCCGGGTGGTTCTCTACGGAATTGGTGATCGGGTTGATGCGGGGACCAAAGGGCGAGGTGATCGGCACGTTGCCCACTGGTAGTACGAACTTCAGCGCCCCCGGCTGAGGGGCCTGCCACCCCGCCGGCGGCGCCCCCTCTGCGGCGGTGATGACCGAGGTGACGCTGTCCGGCTGGCTCGTCGTGCCGAGCGAGGCGTCGAGTGCCTGACGGGACCATTGGAGAAGCTGGATCGACTGGGTGATGGCGTTCTCCTGACCGGCGGCCTCGGTCTGCAGCGTCGCCGCCTGCTGCTGGGCGGAGGCCAGCGCCGCCTGGCGGGTGGCGACATGGGCAAGGGCGGCCCGGGCGGCGTCGTGAGCTTGGGTGCTCTGCCGGCGGGCACTGGTCAGAGATTCCTGGGCCTGGCGAAAGGCGCTGATGGCGTCGCCCTGAGTCTGGGCCGCAGCCTTCAGGTACTCGGGGGCCGCCATCATCGTCCCGGCGTTCTCCGCTCCGCTGAGCAGCTCAGGCAGTCCGGCGGTGGGCGGCTCGACGTAGGCGTCGATCGCGAAGCGGTGCAGACTTTGGCGGGCGCTGTCTAGCTGGGCCTGGGCGATCTCTAGCCTGAATGTGGCGGCCTCGTCGGTCTGGGCCGCCGTGGCCTCGGCCGCTTGCGCCGCCTGGAGAGCGGGTTGGACTTGCGCCAGTTGGGCGTTGGCGCAAGCAACTTGGGCGTCGAGCTTCGCCACCGCCGCCTCCTGTTGCCAGAGCTGGGGCAGGATCGTGCCCTCCTGGAGTCCTTGGGCGTGTGACTGGTTGACGGTGTCGGTCGTCTGGTCGGCCGCCACTGGCGTCGCGGACACGAGGGACAGCGAGACGCCGAGCGCGGCGACTCCCAGAGTCCTGGTGATTCCCGCCATGTCGGTTGTATCGGCAAGTAGACGGCGATCCCTACGTGTCGGGGGAGATATGCCGGTTAAAGGGCGATTAGGAGGGAGAGTCGGAATCTTCCAACGCCCAGCCGGCACCGGTCCGACGGATGAGGGCAACCCGCGCCCGCAGTCCGCCGTCGGCCCAGTCGGCAATCCAGACGGCACGCCGATCGGGGCGCGGGGCGCCCACGGCGGCCTTTGCCAGTACGACGGTGCTGCTGACGCTGCCGAACAGCCTCCCGACGCGGGTGGCCCACCGGCTGTCGACCGTGACCTCTACACCCTCCACCGAGCGTGAACGCTCGGAGACGCCCCATGAACTCACGTGGGGGGGAGATCCTCCGTCTTGGAAACGGACGATCACGGCGATCTCGCGGCCGGACCGGCGCCACTGTGACTGACGGAAGGCATCGGTCAACAGGGATGTCGTCAACCGGCGGAAGCGTTCATCGACGGCCGAGGTGGTCGGGCTTCTGGGTGCGGTTCGCCATCTCGTCACATCCTCGGCCTCACCGGCGACGGCGGCGAGATCGCCGGGCAACAGGGACAGCTGGCGGCGTCTCCAGGCCCCTAGGAGGGCGACACAGCCGGTCTCGGGGGCCCCCAGATAGGCCAGGGTCTCCTCGGCCGTGAGGTCGTGGTCCTCGAGGATGATCTTGCCCCGCTCCCAGCGCAGGTGGTGTACCGCATCCCCACAAGCGACCTCGCACCGGACAGCGGGCCGCTTGAGGCACCAATTGGCGGGGAGCGTCGGCCGGGCCTGCGCGCGGTTCTCGTCGGTTCTCACGAGGCGATCCGCACGGTACGGGCCCAGGGCGGTGCGGGGGGTCCTGATCCGACTATCCCCACCACCACGCGGGTTCCTGCCGGTGCCTGGGGTGGCCACGCGGTGTGGCCGTCGGTCATGACGACCACCAGATCCGGACGGGGCCTGAGCCTGCTCGCCGCTTCGAGGCCGGCGGCCATGTCGGTGCCGCCACCACCGGCCAGCGTCTGTCCGGGAGCGTTCGAGGCCCTTCCCACCACCCGCGCCGTCGTGTCGCACGAGAGGACGGTCACCCGCCTTCGCCCGCTCACCGCCTCGGCGATGGCCAGCGTTTCACGCAGGGCCCGGTCGAGTTGGGACTGGGCCATGGAAGCCGAGGTGTCCACCACCACCGCCACCGATGGAGTGATCCGCACCTGGGCCGGCAGGATCACCGGCCAGGCGGCCGCTCCCCTCCGACTGGGCCGGGCGTACGTATAGTCGGGCCGCCCGACCGGTGCCCGGGTCGCGGCTCGAACTACGGCAGCCATCTCGTAACGCCAGTCCAGGCTGCGACCCCGCGACTCCGACCAGCGTCGCCAACCGGCAGATACGGAATCACCGCGAGCGACAGCGAGGCGCACGTCGTCAGCCACCTGGCGGCGCACCGCCATGGCCCCGACCACGCCGAGGCCTTGGTCCCGATCGCCCGGCTCCTCCCCCGCCGCGGCCTCGCCACCAGAGCCAGAGCCGCAGGTGCGCTCGGCCCGATCGGAGAGCTGGCGGAAATAGCTCTCCGCCAGCTGGTGAGGCTGCAGCCCGAAGGTACCCGGCTGTGATCCGCCGAAGGGCAGGGGAAGTCCAGCATCCATCAGGTCGTCGTCGACTTCCAGGTCAACCGCCAGGTTCCAGCGGCGCCGCTCCCCCGGCTCGACACCGAGCGACCGAGCTCGGCCGGCATGGTCTCGGACGAGATGGGTGACTTCATGGACCATTACCGCGGCGCACTGTTCGACCGTCCAGGAGTTGAGAACCTCTGGACCGATGTAGAGGCGCCAGGCTTCGTCGACCGCCATGGACCGCTGCCCGGGGCGAGGCTGAAGGGCGAAAAGAGCCCGGGCCAGGTAGGGGAACTGGTGGACGGCGAGCAGGCGGGCCGACGAGATCTTGGCGGCGTCAGCTGCGGTGGGCACCAATCCCGTCCCCGGGCTGGCGCAGCCCCGCGGCGTCGAGAATGTCGGCCAGCTGAGCTAGCTGGGGTGGAGGAGCGGCCCCCTCCGGGCGGCTGCGAGCAAGGAGCCGGGCGGCGGTGGCGGCCACATCGGGGAACCGCTCGACAACCCGGCCTACCACCACCCAGGCGGCCGCCCACCGCTCCGGCGTGTTATTAGAGGCGAGGGCAGCAGTCAAGGCACCGAGCTGGGCATACACCCGGTCGGCCCGACCGATGATCGGGAAGCTGTCCGGCGCGGCCAGGAGCACCTCGGGGTCCGCCAGGTCGTCGTTCTCGACCCAGCTGAGCAGCTCCTCGGCCCCACCCGGTCCCACCGCCCCCGAAACCAGGAGATAGACGGTCTCCTCGCCGACTTCAGCGGCGACCGCCGCCCCCCAAAGGCGGGCCGCTGCCTCCCAGGCCCGCGGACTGGGCCAACCCTTGACCGACCGGACCTCGGGCCCGGGCGGCTGGCTGACCAGTTCCGGACGCCGGCGTAGAAACCTTCCCACGAGCTGGCGGCACGCCGCTTCCGCCTCCAGCCAGGAGTCGAGCTTCGGGGCGGGGGGACTTTCGAATCCCTCGGCGATGCCATCGGCCACCACCATGGGATCGATCTCCCAATCGAGATGACAGAACCGATTGGCCAGGGAGGGGGCTAGGTCCCAGCCGCCGGCGGAGTGTTCGAGGTCATTGGCGGCGCCGACCATCGCCACGTCGTCTCCGAGGTAGAGATCCCCGGAGCGTCTTTCGAGAACCACCTGGAGCAGCGCGGCCTGCACCGCCGGGGTGGCTGAGTCGATGTCGTCGAAGAAGACGATCCCTCCGCCGGCCTCGACGATGGCCCGGGCCCAGGCCGGGGGGCTGTACACCGTGGTGTCGCCGCGATCCTTGGGCACTCCCAGGAAGTCGGCCGGCTCCCGCACGGCGACGTTCACCACCTGGCACTCAAGCGTGGCCCGCGACGCCACCGCCTTCACGGCCGACGACTTGCCCGCCCCGGGCGTGCCCCAGACCAGCACCGGGTGACGGACGGCGATCGCCACCCCAAGGGCATCAACGACCGCGCTGTAGCTCAAGACGCCCTCCCAGGATGTCGCCTACAGATCGGACGGGGACCGGGGGTCCTTGACCCCCGGCCGGTAACTAGACAAGAAATCTCAACTCACTCCCCTAGCCATCCGACAAAGGAACCCGCGGGTGGGACGGGGTCTCCAACCCGCCTCCGAGGGAGGTGGAGGATGTCGCTAACGGGCAGCCTCGGCGAGTTCGCACTCGACGACGTGATGGTTCTTCTCGCCGGCACGAAGAAGACCGGGGTCCTGGTGGTGGAGGGAGCCGAGCGCTCCGGCAAGGTGTGGTTCGATGCTGGACTGGCGGTGGGCGCCGATGTGGCCGGCAACCGCGGCTTGGCCGCTGCGGTGTTCGATCTGTTGCGGTTGGGGAAGAACGGCCGTTTTGCCTTCCAACCGAACGAGTCCCCTTCGCGGATGGGTGCGCCGGAGCCGGTGGAGGAGGTGCTGGCCAAGGCCCGCGCCCTGCTGGCGGAGTGGGAGGAGATCGCCAAGGTCGTTCCTTCCCTCAGCGTGGAGGTGGAGCTCGCAGGCGAGCTGCCCACTGCCAGCGTCGTGATCGACGCCGCCGAATGGCCCCTGATCGTCGCCCTCGGCCGGTGCCGAACGGCTGCCGAGGTGGCCATCGCCGTGCGCCAGGGTGAGTTCGAGGTCGCTCGGGGGCTCAAGGAGCTCGCCGAGCGCGGCATCGCGGTGGTCAAGACGCCTGGCGCCGCCCGGCCGCAGCGAAAGGTTGCTCCCCTGCCGGAGGAGACCGTCGCGGAGCCCCACCTCGATCCGGCCGCCATCTCCGCCGTGCTCGTGCCCCCGAGCGACGAGCATCCGCCCTCGCCTGTGGTGGCCGACCTCAGCGTGCCCGAGGCACGACCGAAGAAGACCCGTTCGGTCAACTCCTCAGCGATGCTGAAGGAGATCACCAACCTCCCCTAGCCGCCTAGGTCGAGGGACAGAGACCCTGGCTCTCGGTGATTTCTCCAACCTGGCGGATCTTTGCGCACAGGACTCCCTGAAGCTGGACATCGCCGGCGGGCCGGGTGGCCAGCTGTCCGACCATGGCCTTAACCGACCATGGATTGGCCTCCAGAGCCCGCCCGTAGTCGCCAAACGCGGCCTGCCGCTGGCCGAGGCGGTTCTCCACCGCGGCGAGGAACAGCCACCCCCCGTAGGCGTCCGGATCGTCGGCGGCTGCCTGACGAGCGAGTTTCAGCGCGGCCCGATGGGCAGGGCTGCGCGACGGGGTGCCCAGACCCTCGAACAGGTACAGCTGAGATCCGGTTATGGCCAGCTCGGGCCAGGGGGGCATCCAGTCCATCGCAGTGGCCATCTCCGACGGGGAGGCATCCAACTGGGCGTGGTGGTTGGTCACGTCGCCGTAGTAGAGACATGTGCCGGCAAAGAGGCCGCCAGCAGCCCCAATGGCCGTGGCCCCGACCATCCACCGGGGCGGTGCCCAGCCCGGCCGGGTCGGGTTCACTTGATTCGCTAAAGGGGCCATGGCCGCCCCGAGCGCGAGGAGGCCCAAAGGGGTGACTCCTGTGCTCTGGGGCTCGGCCAACATGTGCACGGCGATCAGGGCGGCGAACCAGGCCATCGGTCCAGTCGACCGCCTGGCTGCCAGGACCAGGAAGGTGATGAGGGCCGCCAAGCCGAGGACCCCGGTCGTGGTGGCGTATTCCACCAGAAAGTTGTGGGCGTCCGCGAAGACCTCGTCAGGACCCTGAGCCCGGGCCTCACGGGCACTGCGCAGGTGGGAGGTGGCCGCTTCGTAGCGTCCGGGGCCCCATCCCAGCTCCGGCTTGGCGGCGAAGGCATGGGCCGCCGCCTCCCAGGAGTACACCCGCCCGAACATCAAGTTGTTGCTGGTGGTGCTGACAACTGAGCTGCTGGCCGACGTCCCAGTCACGTTGATGAGGCCCCCGACGGCCACGCCGACCCCGAGGGCCACTCCGCACAACAGGCCCAGCCCCCGCCGGCCGCGGAAGGCCCACCCGAAGACGGCCAGGACCGCGGCCAGGCCGGAGGCGATCAACCCCAGGCGCTCCCCTGAGTACTGAAGCCCGACCCCGATGGCGATCATCGCCGCCAGCTCAGGCCAATGGCGCCACAAGGGCCTCGGACTCAGCGACACCCGACGAAGCAACAGGGCGTAGGTCGCGCTGAGGTATCCGGCCAAATAGACCGGATTGTCGAACAGAGCGGAGTAGCGGCCCTCGTAAGGCTGAAATGCAGCGTAATGGAATGAAAGGAGATGTTCACAGACCGCGAAAGCTGACTCGCCGACAGCTCCCCAGACGAGAGTCGCCTCAAGCCGCCGCCTGCCGACGGCGGTGAGTCTGCGCCCAAGGGCCCACCACCCAGCGACCAGCACCATGAACAGAAAGCCAGTTCCGAAGGCGTAGACCCCCACCAGCGACATCACCACGGTATGGGACAGGGCCATGGAGAGCCCTCCCACCCCGAGCAGGCCCAAAAGTGCCCAGGCGGGGGCATCTCGTCGGTACATCAGCCAGATCAGGCTGGGCACGCCAGCCAGACCGACGGTGAGGGCTACGGCCGACTTGGGGGCCCAGAAAGGCGTGTTGGTCTGGGCGGAGAAGGCGATCAACAGGATGACCACCCCGGCGGGGACCAGGGTGTCGACCGGGGCGGGTCGCTCGTCCTGGGGGCTGACAAAGGCCGCCAGTTGAGGCTCGTCCAAGGGCTCAGTCAAGGAGATCCAGTCAGAGGGGAGGGGCGGCGAGGCGCTGGCTGATCCGATACTGCATCAGCAATTGCTCCCTCTGGCGCGGATAGCTCACGTCGAGCACCTGATCGGCCGAAACAGGTACCGGCGGCGTGGCCCCCGGCAGTCGGGGCAGGCCGCCGGCTCCACCTCGGGCCGACGACTGCCGAATAAGGGAAGGTGCGGTGCTTGGGCGGCCTCATCGTACGCCCGGAAGACCTATGAGCGACATCGATCTTCAGGAACAGGAGCAGGAGGACGAGCTTCCTGAGCTCGCCCGGCTGCTGATCGATACCGGCAAGATCAGCCGCGCCCAGATGGACGCTGCGCTGGCCGAGCAACAGACCACCGGTCAGTCGCTCGCCCGAGTCCTGACCGAGCGCAACATGGTCAGTGAGGCCGACATCGTCCGGGTGGTCGCCAGCGAGGTCGGCATGGAGTTCATCGACCTCAACGACTACCCCGTCGACCGGTCGATCACCAACCTGGTGCCCGAGGCCGTCGCCCGCCGGCACTACGTACTGCCGATCGGCTGGGAGGACGGCCGGCCCCTGGTGGCGGTGGCCAACCCCTCAGACGTGTTCGCCATGGACGACCTGCGGTCCGTGCTGGGCCGCGACATGGCGACTGTCATGGCCACCAAGAGTCAGATCCTCGAGTTCATCAACCGTCTATATCAGCTCGACAGCGAGGCGGACACCGTCGCCCAGACGGCTGCCCGTGACTCGGCCTTCGACGACCAGGTCGACCTGGCGTCCATCCAGGCGGTCGTCGAGGACGCTCCGATCGTCAAGTACGTCAACCTGATCATCCTTCAGGCCCTCAACGAGCGGGCGTCGGACATCCACGTCGAGCCGTCGGCTGACGACTTGCGGATCAGGTTCCGCATTGATGGCGTGCTCCACGAGATGACCCGATCGCCTCGCTCCATCACCGCGGGCGTCGTCAGCCGTCTGAAGGTTATGGCCGACATCAACATCGCCGAACGACGCATCCCCCAGGATGGGCGCATCTCTCTCAACGCCAACGGACGAGAGATCGACTTGCGGGTGGCGACCCTTCCCACCGTCCACGGTGAGAAGGTCGTGATGCGAATCCTGGACAAGACCAACACCAAACTTAACCTTGCCGACCTGGGCTTCCTGGAGGACATCCTCGGGCGTTATGAGCAGGCCTACACCAAGCCCTACGGAACGATCCTGGTCACCGGACCCACCGGATCGGGCAAGTCGACGACCCTCTACGCGACGATGAACATCCTCAACAACGACGATCGAAACCTGATCACCGTCGAGGATCCAGTCGAGTACCAGCTGCCTGGCATCAACCAGGTCCAGGTGAACCCTAAGGCAGGCCTGACCTTCGCTTCCGCCCTGCGGTCGATCCTCCGATCGGACCCAGACGTGGTCCTGGTCGGCGAGATCCGAGACCGCGAGACCGCCGTTATTGCCGTAGAAGCCGCCCTGACCGGCCACCTCGTCCTCTCCACCCTCCACACCAACGATGCAGCGTCGACCCCGATGCGGCTCGTGGAGATGGGCGTCGAGCCCTTCTTGGTGACCTCGGCCCTCGACTGTGTTCTAGCTCAGCGGCTCGCCCGACTTCTCTGCCAGAAGTGCAAGGAGCCTGCTGACGTGTCAACTGATGCCCTGATCGCGGCTGGCTGGCCGGAAAACCTGATGCCGATTCCTTCGGACATGACGACATTTCGCCCGGTTGGGTGCCAGGCCTGCGCCAGGACCGGCTTCCGAGGTCGGCTAGCGCTACATGAAGTCCTTTTGATGACCGAGGAGATCGAAAGATTAATTATCAGCCGCGCGCCGTCCGATGAGATCAAGCGAACGTCGCTCGAGCAGGGGATGCTGCCTCTCCGGCTCGATGGCTTGCGCAAGGCGGCACAAGGTCTAACCACCATCGAGGAAGTGCTGAGGGTCGTCGCATGAATCAGGAATCCACCGTCCGGCTGCTCCGGGCCGCAGGCGCGGCCTGGTCGCAGCGACTTGGCGCTGCGGTCGTGGCCGCCGGCCTCGTCTCCCCCACCGACATGGCCGACCTGCTGGCCGAGACGCCTGGACGCCACCTCGCCGAGGCTCTGGTCACCCGGGACCCTGCGGCGCGTGGCCGGGTCCTCGAGGCCATGGGCTCGGCGGCCGGGTTGCCGGCCGTCGACCTCGCCGCCGACCGCCCGTCGGCCGAGGCACTCCGAGCGGTGTCACGCGACATCGGATTGGAGTTCGGCATCATCGGCCACCGCGTCGCCGAAGATGGGCTGGTGGTAGCGGCCGCCGAGCCGCCGACCCTGGAAGAACTGCGCATCGTGTCGGACATGCTAGGAACGCCGGTGCGCGTGGTCGTGGCGCTGCCGGACCTCATTGAGAAGGTTATGCAGGTCGTTTACTCAGCCGACCTCGGGGCGGTCTCAGAGCTCTCGTCGAACGGTGCGTCCGGCTCCGTCGCTACCGCATCGGCGATGGAAGAGCCCGTGAGTGAGGAGGAGCTCGACTTCCACGAGGGCGACATCGTTCTCGATGACTTGCTGCGCCAGATGGTCGAGATGGGCGGCTCCGACCTCCACCTGTCGGCCAGCTCACCTCCGAGGGTCCGGGTGCACGGCGCCCTCATTCCGCTCGAGGGATATGGGCTGCTTGAAGGGGAGCAGATCCAGCGGGCGGTCTTCGCCGTGCTGACTCAGGCGACCCGCGAACGCTTCGAGGAGCATTGGGAGCTGGATACGTCGCACACCGTCCTAGGCGTAGGTCGCTTCCGCCTCAACGTGTTCAACCAGCGGGGCAACGTGGGGGCAGTCCTTCGCGCTATCCCGTTCGAGATCCCGCTTTTCGAGACTCTGGGTCTGCCCCCGGCAGTCCAGGCCTTCGCCAGTCTCCAGAGAGGCCTGGTCCTCGTTACCGGGCCGACCGGGTCCGGTAAGTCGACGACCCTCGCCTCTCTCATCGACATCATCAACCGGACCCGGCCTCTTCACATCATCACCGTCGAGGATCCCATCGAGTTCGTTCACACCAACAAGTACTGCCTGATCAACCAGCGAGAGGTAGGCGAGGACACCAAGGGTTTCGCCGATGCGTTGAAGCATGTCCTGCGCCAGGACCCAGACGTGATCCTGGTTGGTGAGATGCGCGACCTCGAGACCATCTCGACCGCTATTACGGCGGCCGAGACCGGCCACCTCGTATTTGCCACCCTCCACACCCAGGATGCTCCTCAGACCATCGACCGGATCATCGACGTCTTCCCCCCCTCGCAGCAGGCGCAGATCCGGACCCAGCTGGGTTCGTGCCTGCAGGGCATCGTCACCCAGCAGCTGGTCCCCACCGCGGACGGTGGAGGTCGCACCGTGGCGGTCGAAGTGCTCGTCGCCACCCCTGGCATCCGGAACCTGGTCCGTGAGGGAAAGACACACCAGATCACCTCGATGATGCAAGCCGGCGGAAAGCACGGCATGCAGACAATGGATGCCCATCTGGCCGAGCTGGTCCGCAACCGCACGATCACCGAGGCGGTGGGTCTCTCTCGTTGTCAGAGCGAGGACGAGTTCCGCCGTCACCTGAAGGGGGCATAGTCGATGGCCGCCGCGTTGACCTTCGCTTACAAGGTTCGCGACAAGTCGGGCCGGCTTCTCGAGGGCACCCTCGAGGGCGCCAGCATGAGCCTCGTCGCAGCCAAGCTGCAGGAGATGGGTTACACGCCCATCTCCATCGAACCCCGCTCGAACGCGTCGTTCCAGCGCGATCTGAAGATCCCCGGCCTGACAGACAAGGTCAAGCTGAAGGACACCGCCGTCTTCGCCCGGCAGTTCGCCACGATGATCAACTCGGGCCTGACCTTGGTCCGAAGCCTGGGCATCCTCTCGGAGCAGACGGAGAACAAGGCGCTGGCCAAGGTCATTGGCGAGTTGCGCGGCGACATCGAGAAGGGCTCGTCCCTGTCGGTGGCCCTGGGCAAGCATCCAAAGATCTTTACTCCTCTGTTCGTGTCGATGGTGCGCTCGGGCGAGGTCAGCGGCTCCCTCGACGAGGTGCTGCTCACCTTGGCGACGACCATTGAGAGCCAGGTTGAGCTCCGGCGTCGGGTGAAGTCGGCCATGACCTACCCGGCCATGGTGATGGTGCTCATCAGCATCATCTTCACGGCGATGCTGATCTTCGTCGTACCACAGTTCAAGTCGATGTACGCCGCCCTTGGGGGAACACTTCCCCTGCCTACCCGGATCCTGCTCACCGTCTCGAACATCTTCGTGCACACCTTTTACCTGGTCGTGCTGGTGGTCGGTGGGGCCTTCTACGCCTTTCGTCGTTGGATCAAGACGAAGAAGGGCAGAGAGATTTACGACACCGTCGCCCTGAAGGCTCCCGTGTTCGGCGGCCTGGTTCACAAGACGGCGCTGGCCCGCTTCAGCCGGACGCTCTCCTCCCTCGTACGGACAGGCGTCCCCATTCTGGAGTCGCTGGAGATCGTGAAAGACACCTGTGGCAACGCCGTCGTAGCGGCGGCCGTCATCGACTGCCAAGATGCCGTTCGCCGGGGCGAGCCGCTGGCTCGCCCCCTCTCCCAGCACGAAGTGATTCCGCCGATGGTCACCCAGATGATCTCAGTGGGTGAGGAGAGCGGCGCCCTCGACACCATGCTCGGGAAGGTCGCCGACTTCTACGATCAGGAGGTGGCGGCCACCGTTGAAGCCCTCACCTCCCTCATCGAGCCGCTTCTCGTGGCGGTGATGGGCGTCGCAGTCGGTGCCATGGTCATCTCGCTGTACATGCCGATGTTCAACATCATCAAGCTGATCAAGTAATGCCGCAATACATCGCCATACAAGTCAAGTCGCCCCAGTAGTGGGCCGACGAATCACTCGGCATCGCAGGGTGCCGCCGATGAAGGAGTCGAGATGTCGCAGCGGGTCGTAGGGCTCGACATCGGTACGAGCGCCGTTCGTGCCGTCGAGCTGCTAGTAGGCGGGGATAAGCCCTTGCTGCTCGCCTTCGGGCAGGTGACCTTGCCTCGAGACGCGGTGGTCTCAGGTGAGATCACCCAGCCGACGGTCGTGGCCGAGGCGATCCGCCGTCTGTGGAAGGAAGGCGGGTTCAAGCAGACGTCTGTTGCCACCAGCGTCGCTGGTCTGCGCGTCATCGCTCGGCAGCTGGAGATGCCGGCCGTTAGCGACGCCGAGGTCGAGTCGGCCATCCGCTTCCAAGCGGCGGACCTCATCCCCTTCCCTACCGAGCAAGCAGCCATCTCGGCTCAGGTCCTCGGGGACTTCCAGGACGCGGAGGGCACGGCGATGAGCCGGGTGCTCGTCGGCGCCGCTCATAAGGAAGTCATCGACGGCGCCGTCACCGCCATCACCCTGGCCGGGTTGACACCGGTGAATATTGACCTGAGCTCCGCAGCCGTGGCCCGGGCGCTGATGGCCCCGGACAGCGAGGCCACCGAGGCCTATGTCGAGATCGGTGCCGGCATGACGATGCTGGTGGTCCACGATGCTGGCAAGCCCCGCTTCGTGCGTACCATCCAAGAGGCCGGTAACAGCGCCACTGATGCCATCGCCGCCGTCATGAACCTGCCGTTCATCGACGCCGAGGTTGTCAAGCGCAAGATCGGGTCGGACGACCCCCAGGCCCAAGAGGCTCGCATGGCGGTCCGCACCACGATCTCGGACCTGGCCGCCGAGGTGCGCAGGTCGATTGACTTCTATCGCGGCATGGGCGATCAACCCGAAATCACCCGCCTGTTGGTGACCGGCGGCGGATCGAGGCTGCAGGGAATCGTCAGCGAGCTGGAGCGTCAGACTGGGCTGCCGACGATCCCGGCCCCCGTTCTTAGCCGGATCGACACCTCCAAGGTCGAGCTGGGTGAGGAGGAGCTCGCACAGATCGAGCCGGTTCTCGCCACCCCCATCGGCATCGCCCTGCCGGGGGCGGCCGGGACCCGCCGGTTCAACCTGCTGCCCGCAGAGTTCAGCACGACCCTAGCGAACCGCGCCCTTCGAAAGAAGATGGTCGTCGCCGGCGCTGTCGCCGTAGGCCTGATGGCTGTCGCCTACGGGGCTCGTTTCACGCAGGTTCACAGCGAGCAGGACCAGGTCAAGACGGCGCAGGGGCAGGTTGACGCCCTGCAGGCGAAGGTCAACAGCTACGCCAGCTTCCTGCGTGAGAAGACCATGGTGAAGAACACCGATCAGGTGCTCTCCGGGCTGGTCGCCCACGAGATCAGCTGGCCGGCGGTCATCGACCAGGTCGGCCGAGAGATACCGCCGGGTGTGGCGATATCGAGCTTCTCCGGTCAAGGGGCAACAACAACTTCTGCCTCTGCAGCGGCTGGCGGGGTCGCCTCGGCGCCGGTGCTCGGCACGATCAGCATGAGCGTCACGGGGCCTGCCTACACCAGCGTTGCCCAGTGGGTTTCACAGATGCAGTCCTCGCCGGCCTTCTCCAACGTCTTCGCTACCGGTCTCAGCAAGAGCACCGGAAGTGTCACCTTCAGTTCGACGGCGTCGGTGACTAGCTCAGCTACGACCAACCGTGCACACACCTTTGAGGGGAGTCAGCAGTGAACCGGGTAGCCAACATGAGCCGCGAGGCGCTCCTTGGCAGCGGCGGCGTAGTGCTCGTCGTGCTGCTGGTCGTCTGGTGGATGCTCCTCATGAGCCCAGCAGGCCACAAGCTTTCCTCTCTGCGATCACAGCACGATCAGCTGGTATCACAGGCAGGCACGCTGCAGGGCCAGCTGACCAGCCTTCAGGAACAGAAGGCCCACAGCGCCACGCTTGACGCTCAGCAGGCTCGCAACCAGTTGGCGATGCCTCCCACTGCGGACCTTCCCGGCTTGATCACTCAGCTTGATTCGCTTGCCTCCAGCACCGGCGTGAATCTGTCATCGATCTCGCCCAGCCCGCCTGCCGCGGCCTCCGCCGCCGGCGGAAGTGTGGCCGGCGGCTCGTACCAGAGCATGTCTCTGAGCCTGGCATTTGCCGGCACATACGGCCAGGACATGGCCTTTCTTCAGGGCCTCTATCAGCTCAACCGGCTTGTCGTTATCAACTCCGTGAGCCTTTCTGGGGGCGGCGACAAGAGTAGTCCGAACGCCGTTCTGACTGGCAGCGTGTCCGCCCAGGTGTTCACGTCGCCGGCAACGGCCACTCATCCGGCCAACGGCTAGTTGCTGGGAAAGGAACGTCAGACCGATGAAGGGTGACAATCGCAGGGTCAAGATCTTCGCGATCGTAGGAGCCGTGCTTCTCGTCGCAATCCTGGCCTTCAAGATGATGGGTTCCGGCTCGGGCTCCGCGGCCCCGCCGCCGACCCCGGCTGCCTCCGCGGCCGGATCCGCTGCCGTCGCTGCTCCCGCGTCGCATACGACGACGCAGTCAACGCTGCCTGTGTCCGGAGCGCCTCGGGACCCGTTCTCTCCGTAGCGGTAGTTCCGCAGGAAGTAGGCCGTTCGGAGGCCGGCGCCGTGGCGCCGGCCTCCTGCTTTCGCAGCCATTCGGAGTTCTTAGGCGGCGGGTGAGGTGGGGCGATGACCAGGTGCGATAGAGAACGCCGGGTACGGACGTTCTCTAACGGGGTGACGTCCCCGTTGAGGTTGTCGGTGAGCCATCGGGCTTCATAGGAGCGGGGTGATCACGCGGGCTAGAAGGTGTGGTGGCTGGTGTCAGTCGGGCGCAGGAGGAAGACGTGCCTTCCGCTCTGCTGGTCTGACGGCCAGGAGATTCCTTGTCCAGGGGTCTATCGCCGGTCCCTTGGGAGGTCAGCTCAGGGCCTTACGCACTTGGCCGGAGCGGGCTTCGGCGAGGCGGAGGGAGCCGCCTTTTGGGAGGCGACTGATGGGAGGGAGGTGCCGGGGAAGGAGGCGTCGATCTTCGCCGGCCGACGGGGAGGGTGAGCGTCTCGAGGGTGAACCGAAAAGCTCGCATGCCGCCACCGATGACGGTGTGGGCGAGGGCGTCGAGGAGGTGGGCTTGCCGGACGGTCGGGCTACGGCGAGGTTCTCCGGCCCCGCCGATCCACTCGAGTCCATTCGAGCATGGGTAGCGCCGACTGGGTGGCCACCGGGATCGGCGAACGCCGCACTTGGTGTCGAAGGTCTTGCCGGTGGGGAACTGGACGGCGGCCCCCGCCGGTGTTCAATTTGGCCCGTCGTCGACCGGCACCTCCTCGGCGAGTACGCCCCCCCTTAGCCGGGAGGGCCAAGGCTTCGTTGTCGGTTGTGACCCTCTCGACGAGGATATATCTCGGCCCGAACCAGAGCACGGCCCCGAGCCAGAACCCGGCGCCGATGACGTCCTGCTCGTCGTCGAGGACCTCGTTATCAGGTGAGCCGGCTGCAGTCATCCAGGGCGCTCTGCATGTAGCGGTAGCCCGCGCCGATGAGCCGGCCGATCCCCTGTTCGCCGCCTCGACGGTGAATGCGTCAGCCTACACCGGCCGGAATGGCGGCGAGGTCGTCACGTCCACGTGGACCAGCTCGTCGGTCCGCACGCTTCTGGCGAAGCCGAATGACCCTCCGCCCGCCGGCTCTCGGCGTCCGGTTCGGTGATTCGGTGGGGCCGGCTGGTGCGGTCCCGGGGGCCCGCCCCGCGGCGCTCAGATAGCCCGCAGCGGTGGCCTTCGACGGTCCAGGCCCTATCGAGCATGCAGACCACCACCCCTCTCCGGCGCCCTCAGCTGCCAGCACCGCGTTGGAGCGCTGGGTTCTAAGCGTGAGGCACTTGCTTCGTGGCAGTTGTGAGTGTGGAGACCCACCAACGCCCAGGGGGTCATTCCTTTGGCGGATCACCGCAGCCAGTCGCTCAGCGAGAAGGTCCCCGGTCATCACACAGACGTATCGCCTGGTAACGCTCCTGGGCACCGGCCGGTTCGCTCGATGTGGCCAAGGAGCACCCTGGGCCATGTCATACCGGCGCCCGGGCATTTCTCTGTGGGCGGCCGGGGCCCGACGGGAGCGAAGGGCCTCGGGGGGCTACCAGCGAGCTTGGGGGAAGACAGCAAGGAGGGCCGGCCATTGGGCCGGCCCTCCTTGGACTGTTCAGGGTCTGCTAGAGATACTGGACTAGGTCCAGGAAGCAGCCCAGGCGCTCGCTCCGCTGGGAAGCGTCGAGCTGGCGACACACGTGGAGGTGCTTGCGCTCGGCATCTGGGAGTACCAGGTGCCCGTGTTCGGGCTGCCGTTCCCCGAGACCTTCACCACAGTGACGAAGAAGCAGGTGTTTGACTTGGACAGAGCCGCTCCGAACCACTCTTGGGTGACCGAGCTGGAGCTACCACCAGCCTGGGCCGTAGCGGTGCTGATGACGTTCGGGCCGCTGGAGCCGGTCCCCACGGCGGGGAAGGACAGGGCAGGCTCGAGTGAGGTCAGCGTGGCGGGAATAGCCTGGCTGTAGTCGTTGGTGTTGGCGTACGCCACGTCCGCACTGGTCAGGGCGTTGCGGAGGCTCGACTGAGCCGCCCGGTCCTGAGCGCGGCTGCGGGCACCAAGGAAGGTCGGGATCGCGATCGCCAGAAGAATGGCAATGATGAGGATCACGACCATGAGCTCGATGAGTGTGAATCCCTCATCCCGGTCGTCATGGAGACGCCGGTGAAGCGCTGACAGCATTTGAACCTCCTGATTGGTTGACCGCCGTCAGTGAGATTTCGGTGCTGTCAGAGACTGACTTGAGAAAACTTCTTCTGGGCTTGACCCTGCCGTAGCTGAGGGAGTCAGGCCAAGAACAAGGGGGCCGGTCCTTCCGGGCCGGCCCCCTTGGTTGCTACCTGCGGGTTGTGGTTAGGTCCAGGACGAAACCCAGTTGCCGGAAGTCGCATCCGCCGGCTTGCAGCCCGTGCTGCTGCTGGCGGGCGTCCACTGGTTGTAGAAGGTCCCGGCCTTGTTGACGGGGGCGGAGGTACCGGCCTCCTTCACCGTCATGACGGCGAAGCACTGGCCCGACTTCGACATAGCTGCCGCCGCCCAAACCTGCGGGGAGTCGGTCGAGACGGGGGCGGTCGAGAAGTCAGACGGTCCCGTGCCACCGCCCGCCTGAACGGCGACGGCGATCTCGTTGGGACCGAGCGACACGTTGCCGCTGCCCGAACACGCCGCGCTTCCCCCTACACCGCAGAACGTCAGCGCCGGCTCCACCGAGGCGATATCGCCGTTGGTGCCGTCGATGGCTTTCAAGTAGCTGTTCAGGTTGGCGTACGAGGTGTCTGCCGCGGTCAGGGCGTTGCGGAGGCTCGACTGAGCCGCCCGGTCCTGAGCCCGGCTGCG
>JAJPHE010000080.1 GCA_021325435.1 Actinomycetota bacterium
CCTCGACCGCATCGGCAGCGACCACCAGCTCTGCCTCAACTTCCTCCGCCACGCCGGCCTACAACTATGAACCCCGGCAGCGCGGTATTACACGAAACTCTTTAGGTTCCTGTAGCTAGCTGGTTGGTCAGCCTCCGTGGCCGGACGGGTCAGGATGGGGGTCCTGTCTCACTCCCTTTACCGCCCACTCGGTCCGGGTAACCGGCTCGACCAGCGTGGCCCGGTACGGCACGGCGCCGAGCAGGTAGACCTGACCCAGGGAGGATCTGGCCCGCTCCTCGTCGGGGGTGGTGAAGATCTCCACTTCCTCGCCGGTCATGGGAGGAGGCGGGGCTTGGCGGCGGCGACGGTCATCACCCGAGTATACGAACACACGTTCGAGTAGGTCGAGGAGTTTTTTGCGAGGGGGGAGTCGGTACGGTGGCCAGGTGACCGCACGCCGAGGGCGAGTAGGCGAGGTGCTGATGGCCGCCGTCAATCGCTCGATCACCGTGCGGTGGAGCGCCGCGGTGGAGCGGGCGGCGGCGGCCGAGGGGGAGGACGTTGGCGCCAGGGTCAGGTCGGTGAGAGCGTCATTCGTCCGGGAGCTGGCCGCCGTGGGCGGCGTGAGCGGGGGTGTTGCCGCCGTGCCGGCAGCGGGCACCGCCACGTCGCTGGCGGTGGCGGCCGCCGAGCTGGGTTGGATCACCGTGCGTCTGGCCGACATGATCCTGACGATCGCCGCCGTCCACGGACTGACCGAGTCGTCGGTGGAGGAGCGCCGGGCATGGGTCCTGGCGGTATTGGTCGCCGGCGACAATGCCGCACTGGTCATGGCCGAGGCCGCCCGCGGCGCCGGCAAGGGCATCGGGCGCAGAGCCGGAAGGGCTGTGCCCGTGACGGCCCTGCGGGGACTGAACCGAACGCTCGCTCAGTCCTTCGTCACCAAGTACGGAGCGAGGCGACAGGCGATCGCCGTCGGCACCGCACTGCCCTTCGGCGTCGGGGCTGTTGTCGGCGGCGCCGCCAACGCGGCAATGGCGAGGACCATCGGCAGGCAGGCAGACCGGTTGTTCCGGTCGCTCAACCACTCAGCGCTCACGCAGCTTGACTCGACTCTCGCCGAATGACGTCGTAGTCGAGTCCCCACCCCGACAGCAGCGCCGACGAGCTCAGGCGTGAGTCCCGCGCCAGGGCGAGCAGTAGGTGCAGGGTTGTGACCGTCTTGGCTTGTTCGAGAAGGCACTCTTGAACGGCTCCGGCCAGGACGCTCTTGGCGGCTTCGGAGAAACGTGGGCCCCCTCGAGGCGCCCGAACCCCGGCACCGGAGAGCGCCCCTTGACCGAAGGTCCGGTCGGCGGCCTCGGTGATGGCGGCCAGGTCGATCCCCACCGCGGCGAGCGCCTGCTCGTCTTCGTCCGTGAACCCCGCTGACGCCTTCTGCAGGGCCTGAACCACCTGCGACCGGCCGACTCCGTGGCGGCCGAGCAATCCGCCCGCCGGGGTGTTCGGGGCCGAGGCCAGCGCCATCAACATGTGCTCTGGCTCGATCGTCGTCGCCCCGCTGGCGGCGGCCTCCTGCGGCAACACGGTCAACACCGCCTTCACTTGTTTGTCCAGTCGTTCGAACATCGTCGATCCCCTTTCAGCGTGGCTGACCGTGCTTCTGATGGACGCTCTGACGGGTGACGCCGAGGGTCTCGGCGATCGCCTGCCAGGACCATCCGAGCTGGCGGGCCCGCTCGACGTGAAGCGCCTCGAGCTTGTCCGCCAAGCGACGGAGGGCGCCCACCGCCCGGAGCCCGACGGCCGGGTCGACGCTGGTGAGCGAGTCGAGCTGGCCCGGTTCCGTCACGGCGTCAAGATAACCTGAAGTAGCCCTGGTGTCAAGTATTCCTGACGCCGGCGGTCATCGGACACCGAGGAGGTTGCCGTCGTCGCCCACCTGGTAGCGGCCCTTGGTGGAGTCCAGCACGACCAATGGGTTGCCGAACGGGTCGCGCACCACGGCCAGCCGGCCGATGGGGATGTCGTGGGGGCCGGCGATGACCTCGGCGCCGTGGGAGGTCAGTTTGCGGGTGGCGTCGTCCGCCGAGGCGACCTTCCAGTTCGGTTCGTAGGCATGACGAACGGTGAGGACCAGCTCGGTCTCGGCGTCGGGCAAGGCGAGGCCGGCGGCCCCCTCGTGGCGCCAGAGCAGACGATGACCGAGCCGGTCGCGGCAGAAGGCCAAACCGGAATCCAGATCGGGCACCGGCATGGTGACGGCGTCCACATAACGCAGGAGAGGCTCCATTCCAATTGCATAGCCGCGGTTCGGGCTCCGCCGTAGGGTGCGAGGATGACGGCGTTGCTGCCGGCCCCCCCGCCCCGGGTCACGGCGTCGCCTGGGCGGGTTAGGGAAGATGATCCTGCGACCCCGGTCGTCGTCCGATCTCGATCAGTGCGTCGAGATGATGCGGGAGGCCTACGACGCCGACGGGTATCCGGCTCACTGGCCTCGGAACCCGCGAAGGTTCGTCGCCCCGCCCTACGAGTTGAGGGCCTGGGTGGCGGTGGAGCCCGATCTCGTCGTCGGTCATGTGGCCCTGCACGATGGCGGGCAGGACCCGGCCTTCGCCGTCGCCCGGTCGGTGGCGGCCGTGCCCGATGAGGCGCTGGTCGCGGTGGGCCGCCTGTTCACCCGGCCCGGCTTTCGGGGTGAGGGCCTGGGGAGTCGACTTCTCGCCGCCGCGGTCGAAGCTGCCCATGCGGCAGGTGGGCAGCCTTTCCTGAATGTCCTCACCCATCTGGGCCATGCCGTGTCCTTGTACCGGCGAGAGGGGTGGAAGGACCTCGGGCCGCTGAGCATCGACCTGGGTGGTGGAGATCTGATCCAGGTGCTGGTGTTCCTGGGACCGCCGCCCCCCAGCCCTCGGGTCAGCGCCGGGCGAGAAGGCTGAAGGTGAGCGGAACGGACGGGCGGTCCGCCGGCAGGCGCCAGCGCCCGTCACCAGTCGGCTCCAGGAAGGGCCATCGGCGCCACACGGTCCAGTCGTGTTCGGCGAGCCACACCAAGGAGAGGCCGTGGCGAATCAGAGCGGTGACCACCTCACCGATGCCGTGGTTCCACTCGTAGGACCGGACGCTGGTCAGCCGGGCCTCGCCGTCGGCGTAGGTGACGTCTGAGTCGTCGACGAACGGCTCGTCCTGCTCGAAGTAAGTGTGGGCGATCTCCAGCTCGTCATCGGCCATGGCCCACGCCAGCGGGTGTACGTCGTGGATATAGAAGCGGCCGCCCGGTCGGACCAGTTGGCCGACCTGCCCGGCCCAAGCATCAGCGGACGGAAGCCAACAGAGGGCGCCGAGGCTCACGTACACCACATCGAATGTTTCCCCGCCGAGCACCTCCACCGCCCGGTGGACGTCGCTGCACACGAAACGTGAGCACCGGTCGAGTCCGGCCCGCCCGGCGATGTCGCGGGCTGCTTCGATGGCCCGCGGGGAGAAGTCCAGGCCGGTGACCGAGGCCCCGGCCCGGGCCCATGCGAGTGTGTCCAGTCCGATGTGGCACTGGAGATGGAGCAGGCTTAGCCCGCCCACGTCGCCCAGCGCCTCTACCTCCCAATGACGTGGACCCCGGCCGTCGGCGATCCAACCATCGATGTCATAGAACTGGGAGGCGAGGTGGATGGGGGTTCGCTCATCCCAGTTGGCCCGGTTCGCCTCCAAGGCTTCCTCGCGCACCTCAGGAGGATATGCGCCGAGGCCGAGCACTAGTCTGCCGTTGGGTGATCCGGTGCGACTGGTCAATTGACTGGCGCGGGCGAAGGTGATGGATTCCACCCCATCAGTTACTCCGAGCTCGCAGCCTCGGCGGACCAACCGGTTGGCCATCGCGTCCTTTGTCTCCGCTTTGGCCCTCCCAATACTGCCGCTCGGGTCCATCGCGGCCATCGTCCTCGGAATCCTGGCCCTCAACCGGATCGGACGTACGGGAGAGCGCGGTCAGGGACTAGCCACTGCCGGCATCGTCCTCGGCGCCATTGTCCTCCTCCTTGTCGCCCTGGCTCTCGTGCTGCTGGCGTTCGCCGGCTGGTCGTGCCGGAACGGCTGTTGAGCCGGGGGACCTCACAGCGCGGCCGTGTCGGGCGGGTGGGGTATCAGAGCGACGATCTTCCAGGCGCCGGCGACCCGCCGGCACACGTACAGCGCTCCCACCCGTTCCAGGGTTGACCCGTCACTCCGACGACGGGTGAACGCCGCATCGACCAGGGCGAGGTCGTCGCCCAGCCTGCGAGTCCGGACCGTGTCCGCCGTTGTGCGCTCGAACCCCTTTTCGGCGAGAGAGCTGAACAGCGCTCCGAACATGGCCCCGGCCTGCGCCCGGTCGGCGAGGACCATCGTCCCCGCCGCACCGACCACTGTGACTGGAGCATCCCACCCGTTCAGGAACAGGTCGAGGTCGCGCCCGAACCACTCCTCGATCCCGGCGATGACGCTCCGAAGCTCCGGGTCGAGGGTCATGGACCGCTACGGCTAGTGGAACCAGATCTTCTGGTACTCGCTGCTGTGGGGGTGGACCAGCAGCGCCACCAAGGCGACCTCGAACATCAGGGTCAGGAGGCTGACGCCCAGGACGCTGTGCAGGCCACCGACGAGCAGGAGGGCGAGCGGCAGGCAGGCCATGACCACCGACAAGATGTAGCCCCACTTGCGCTCGTTGGCGATACCGAAGGCGCCCGCCGCCTGGCCCACGATGATCGCCAGGCCGAGGGGCACCAGGATGCCGCCGGTCAGAGCAAGGAAGGCGGCGTTCAGGTACAAGAGCAGCACGGCGATCTGGAGGGTCTGGGGCTGGCTGTTGTTGATCCAGCGGCGGTTGCTCACCCTTCCAGTGTGCCCGACCGGGCCGCCAGTTGTCCGCAGGCCGCGTCGATGTCGGTGCCGCGATTCCGCCGGATGGTCGCGTTCACTCCCATACTGACCAGTCGGTCACGGAACAGACGGACTTCTTGGGGCCGGGTCCCCGTGGTCGGCCAGCCGGGGGTGGGGTTGAGCGGTATGAGATTGACGTGAGCGCCGAGGGGAACGGCGATCGCCGCCAGCTCCGCCACGTCGGTCGGACGGTCGTTGACTCCCTCGATGAGGGCCCACTCGATCGAGAGCCGCCTCCCCTTGGCGTCGACGTATGCCCGGCACGCCCTAACCAGCTTGGCCAGGGGATAGCGCCGGTTGATCGGCACCAGGCGGTCGCGCAGCTCGTCGTTGGCCGCGTGCAAGGACACGGCCAGGTTCACGGGGAGCGCCTCGGCGGTCAGCCGCCGGATGCCGGGGATGATCCCGACGGTCGAGACCGTCAGATGGCGGGCGGACAGGCCCAGGTCGTCGTGGATCCGCTCGATGGCCGACCAGACCCGGGGGTAGTTGGCGAGCGGCTCGCCCATGCCCATGAACACCACATTCCCCAACCGGCGCTCCGACCCCTCGGCCTCGCGGCAGGCCATCACCACCTGTTCCACGATCTCGCCGACGGACAGGTTGCGCCTGAAGCCGGCCTGGCCGGTGGCGCAGAAGCCGCAGCCCATGGCGCACCCGGCCTGGGTGGACACACACACCGTGGACCGGTCCGGGTAGTGCATGAGCACCGTTTCGATGACGGCTCCGTCGCCGAGACGCCAGACCCACTTGACCGTGGTCCCCCGGTCGGCGGTCTGGCGCTGGACCAGGTGAAGCGCCGGCGCCAGGGCCTCGCATTCCCCGAGGCGGGCCCGCAGGACCACGGGCAGAACGGTCAGCTCGGCGGGGTCGCGGTGCTGTCGGTAGAGGCCGTCCCAGACCTGGCCGACCCGGTAGGGCGGCTCCCCCGCCAGGACCTGGGCCAGCTCCGCCCGAGCGAGGTCGTAGCGGGCCACCCCATGGAGGGTACCCGGCCGGCTGGCGCGGCCGGCCCGACTGCTCGGCACCCTCAGGTCAGTTAGTAGTTTCGGTGCCATGAGCCAGCGCCGCCGGCGGGGGTCGTCGCTCCTAACCGATCGCCCCAGGATGGAGCCCGCAGCAGAGCGTCACCACCGCGACGTCCGCGGCGGGGCGGCCCGCGCCGCGGTGTTCGGTGTCAGCGACGGGCTGGTCTCGAACGTCTCGCTGATCCTGGGTGTCGCCGGGGCCCACCCGTCCTCTGCGATCGTGCGCCTGGCCGGACTGGCCGGCCTGGTGGCCGGCGCCTGTTCCATGGCGGCGGGGGAGTACGTGTCGATGCAAGCCCAAAGCGAGCTGCTCGAACGCGAGCTCGACATGGAGCGTCGCGAGCTGGCCCGCAACCCTCACCGCGAACAGCGCGAGTTGGCCCGCATCTACGAGTCGCGGGGCCTGGAGCCGGGTGCCGCCGACGAGCTGGCCAGCCACATGATGCGCGATCCGGAAACGGCGCTGGAGACCCACGCCCGCGAGGAGCTCGGCATCGACCCCGGCGAGCTGGGATCCCCTCGAAAGGCGGCGGCCGCGTCCTTCACGTCCTTCGCCCTGGGGGCGGCGGTCCCTTTGCTGCCGTGGTTCTTCGTCCGTGGCCTTCCGGCGGTGGTCACGTCCGGGGTGCTGGCGGCAACCTTGTCGGTGCTGGTGGGAGTGGCCCTGGCCTACTTCACGGGGCGCTCGAGGGCCCGAACCGTCCTGCGCCAGGTGCTGGTGGCGGTGGTCGCCGCCGGGGTCACCTACGGGATCGGATCGCTCGTCGGCGTGGCCGGCGGGGTTAGCTGAGCTACTCGACAGGAGCTACATCGGCGACGTAGGCCCGGTCGCTGTGGTCGACCTCGAAGCCGATCGCCTTGTACAGACCCACGGCCGGCTCATTGGTGGCGTCGACGTACAGCATGCCGATCCGCAGCCCCCGGGCGCCGAGCCAGTTGAGCCCGGCGAGCACCAGCGCCCGGCCCAAGCCGAGACCCTTGAAGTCGGGGTCGACGGCGATGACGTAGATCTCCCCGACGGGGGGATCCTCGTCGGAGTGCACCTTGGTCCAGCAGAACCCGGCCAGGCGGCCGTCCCTTTCGTGGAGCAGGAAACCCTCGGGGTCGAACCAGGCCTCCGCTTCGCGTTGGACGATGGTGTCGAGATCCCAGCCCCCCTGCTCCGGGTGCCACGAGAAAGCCCGGTTGTTGACGTCCAACCAGCGACGCTCGTCCTGGCCGGGCACGAAAGGCCGAGTGTCCAGCCCGGCGTCGGCCAGGAGGTCGCCCTCGATAGGCAGCGGACGGCGCATCTGGTAGAGCTCGCGGCCGCGCACCAGGCCAAGCTCGGCGGCGATCCGGTCGTGCTCGGGACCCGGCTTGGGCACCCAGAGGTGGACGTGACCCCCGCCCTGGCGGCCCACGACCTGCAGGGCCTCGCGCACGAGGTCCAGGGCGACCGTGCTGTCGCCTCGGTGATGAGGGTCGACGACGAACTCGAGGGCCCAGCTGCCCGATCCTCGGGTCACCTGGGCGTAACCGACCGGATGGTCGTGCCCGGGCTCCCATGCGACTAGGCCCGCGAACCCCTTGCGGCCCCCTTGAACCAGGTCGAGCCACTGGTGCTCACCCAAGGGCCGATGGTGGTCGGCGGCGGTGGCCACCTCCAGCAGCTCCGCCACCGCGGCGATGTCTCCCTTCCCCATCTGCCGCTTCACCTCGAGCCGGTGCACCGGAAGGAGGGTAGGCCGGCCGTCACTAAGTTGTCGGCCCGTGGCCCGACCCCGCAGCGCCCGAGGCCGGGCGGCCGAGACCCTCCGACGACTGGGCGACGAGTACCCCGGAGGCGCGGCCGAGCTCTGCGCCCTGCGCCACGACAGCCCGTACCAGCTCCTCGTCGCCACCATCCTCTCGGCCCAGACCACCGACGAGCGGGTCAACCAGGTCACCCCGCGCCTCTTCGCGGCCTACCCGGGGCCGGCTGAGCTCGCCGCGGCCGATCCGGCCGACGTCGAACAGATCGTGCACGCCACCGGTTTCTTCCGGAGCAAGACCCGCAGCCTGATCGGCATGGCCCAGGCCCTCGAGAACCGCTTCGGCGGCGAGGTTCCATCCGAGATGGAGGACCTGGTCACTCTGCCCGGCGTGGGTCGCAAGACCGCCAACGTGGTGCGCAGCGTGGCCATGGGGCTGCCCGGCCTGCCCGTGGACACCCACGTGGGTCGTCTGGCCCGCCGCCTCGGCCTCACCGACAGCTCGGACCCCGTCACGGTGGAGCTCGAGCTCAATGCCATGGTGCCCCCGCCCGAGCGGGGCGCTCTCAGCCTCCGGCTCATCTTGCACGGGCGGCGGGTGTGCCTGGCCCGCAAGCCCCGCTGCGAGCAATGCATCCTCAGCGATTTCTGCCCCTCGGCTGCCCTGCCTCAGCGTCCCGGCCAAGCCCACCTCCGGCGGCGGACGAAAGCCGCGAAAGCCACTTGATGGGCCCGCTGTAGGGGCCGGCGGCACCCCGCCCCCGGCCAGCCAGGAACAGGGAGCCGGCTGCCGCCGTTATAGGTGGTGCGGAAGCAGGTTCCCGCCACCTGGTTCCGACTAGAGCGGCCGTGGGATCCGCCGCCCCGACCGCTCCGCCGACGGCGCCTGTCACCAGGCGCCGTCGTGCGCGTCCGGTCAGGACTCGCTGGCCATCACCTTGGAGAGCCTCCGCCAGGCGGCGGTGAGGTTGCGCTCGGCGGCGTACAGGTCGGCGGCCACGTCCTCGCGATGGGCGGCGGCATAGCGGTCGGCAATCGAGGTCACCCGTCTGGTGAGCTCCTCGAGACCGGTGGCGAGCGAGGAGATCTCGGCCGTGGATTCACCCATCCCCCGATCATGGCGCGCCCGGCGGCATGGGGCGAAGCCCAGCGGCCGGGTAAAGCAGGAAGGAGCCCCGACACCGCCGTCTACGATGGCCCGTCCGATGCTCAAGCGACTCGACCTTCGAGGCCGGGCCGGCGATCTGACTGCATCCCTGCCCCGGCCGGCGGCGGTGACCGACCCGCCGGTCGAAGCGGTGAAGGAGATCATCGCCGCCGTCAGGGCTGGCGGCGACGACGCCCTGCGCGAACTGACGCTGCGTTTCGACAAGGTGAGCATCGACGAGCTGCGGGTGCCCCAGTCCGAGATGGATGCCGCCCTGGCGTCCCTGTCGCCCCTGCTGCGCGAGGCGATGGAGGCCGCCCGCTCGAACATCATGGCCTACCACCGCACCCAGCGGTCCGAGGACGCCCGCCACGAGAAGGACGGTGTCGTGGTACGGGAGCTGTTGCGCCCGGTCGCCCGGGCCGGCCTCTACGTCCCCGGCGGTCGGGCCTGTTACCCCTCGACGGTCCTCATGACGGCCGTGCCCGCCCGGGTGGCGGGCGTCGCCGAGCTCGTCTTGTGCGTTCCGCCCGGCCCCGACGGAAAGGTACCCCTGCCGACCCTGGCGGCGGCGGCTCTCGCCGGCGTCGACGAGGTCTACCGGGTCGGGGGCGCCCAAGCGGTCGCGGCCATGGCCTACGGCACCGAAAGCATCCGCCCGGTCGACGTGATCGTCGGGCCCGGCAACATCTACGTTTCGTTGGCCAAACGCGAGGTGGCCGGTGTGGTCGGCATCCCCTCGTCCTTCGCCGGGCCCTCAGAGGTGGTGGTGATCGCCGACGAGACCACCCCAGCTGACTTCGCCGCCATCGACGTGGTGGTGCAGGCCGAGCACGGCCCCGACGGGCTGGCCTGGCTGGTGACCTGGTCAGAGAAGGCCGCCGATGCGGTCACCGAAGCAGTCGACCGCATGGTGGAGGAGTCGCCTCGGCGGTCCGAGATCGCCTCCACCCTCGAGGAAGGTGGGTACGCCGTGGTGGTGGACGGCCCGGAAGAGGCGATGGCGGTCGCCAATGCCATCGCCCCCGAGCACCTCGAGCTGATGACCGCCGACCCCGAAGCGCTGCTTCCGATGGTCCGCAACGCCGGGGCCGTGTTCACGGGCGCCTATGCCCCGGCGAGCGTCGGGGACTACCTGGCCGGTCCCAATCACGTGCTTCCCACCTACGGCTCGGCCCGGTTCGCCAGCGCCCTGCGGGTCGACGACTTCCTCAAGCACATCCACGTGGTCACCTTGGACGAGGCCACCCTGGCCCGGGTGGCCCCCCACGTCGAGGCCATGGCCGAGGCCGAGGGCCTCCCCGCCCACGCCGCGTCGGTCCGTATCCGATGGGCTCCGTAGTCCCCCTCCGCCCCGACCTGGTGAACATGGAGGGGTACCACTCCCCCCAGGTCGACGTGGCGGTGAGGCTGAACACCAACGAGGCGCCGTTGCCGCCGCCCCAGGCATTTCTGGACGCCTTGGCGGAGGAGGTGCGGACCACCCCCTTCCACCGCTATCCCGACCGTCGGGCATGGGACCTGCGCCGGGCCCTGGCCGACCTGCACGGCGTCCGCCCGGAGCAGGTCTTCTGCGCCAACGGCTCCAACGAGGTGCTGCAGTGTCTGCTCCTGGCAGTGGGCGGCCCGGGTCGAACGGCGGCGGTGTTCGAGCCCACCTACCGGTTGCACAGCCACATCGCCCACATCACCGGCACCGGGGTGGCCATCGGACAGCGCCACTCCGACTTTTCGCTGGACCTGCAGGAGGTCGCTCGGGTCACCACCGAGGCCGACCCTCAGGTGACCTTCCTGTGCTCGCCCAACAACCCGACCGGCATGGCCGAGCCGAAAGAGACCGTCGAGGCGGTGGCGGAGGCTGCCCCGGGTCTGGTGGTGGTCGACGAGGCCTACGGCCAGTTCGCGCCGTGGTCGGCGCTGTCGATGGTCTCCGACGACCGGGCGGTGGCCGTGGTGCGGACCTACTCGAAGACCTGGTCGATGGCGGCCAGCCGGCTGGGCTACCTCGTCGGGCCAGGGGACCTGGTCGAGGCGCTGGAGCAGGTGGCCCTGCCCTACCACCTCGACTCGCTGAAGCAGGCCGCCGGCCGAATCGCCCTGCGGTTCCGCGCCGAGATGGAGGCGAGGATCGCCGGGGTCGTCGAGGAGCGGGGAAGGGTGGCGGCCGCCCTGGCCGAGCTGCCGGTCGAGACGTGGCCTTCGGACGCCAACTTCATTCTGTTCCGGCCCCTTCGGGTCGAGGGGGCGAAAGTGTGGTCCGAGCTGGTAAAGCGATCGGTGCTGGTACGCGACTGCAGCGCCTGGCCCGGGCTCGACGGCTGCCTGCGGGTGACGATCGGCACCCCGGCCGAGAACCGCGCCTTCCTCGACGCCCTCACCGAGGTGCTGGGGTGAGCCGCCGGGCCGAGAGGGTCAGGCGCACCCGCGAGACCGAGATCGCGGTGACCCTCGACCTCGACGGCAGCGGCGGCGGCGAGGCCAGCACCGGGCTGCCCTTCTTCGATCACATGCTGGCTCAGCTCGGGCGCCACGGCGGTTTCGACCTGACCGTGCGAGCGACCGGAGATCTCGACGTGGACGCCCATCACACCGTCGAAGACGTGGGGATCGTGCTCGGCGAGGCCCTGGCCGAGGCCCTGGGGGACAAGGCCGGGGTGCGCCGGTTCGCTTCCATCGCCCTGCCCCTCGACGAGGCGCTCATCGAGGTCGCCCTCGACTTGTCGGGGCGTGCCTACCTGGTCTACGAGGTGGAGGTCTCGCCCGACGCCGTCGCCCTCGGCAACCCACCGTTCGAAGCCCAGCTGGCCGAGGAGTTCTGGAGGGCCTTCGTCACCGCCGCCGGTGTCACCCTCCACGTGCGCATGCGCAGCGGCAAGAACACCCACCACATCCTGGAGGCGAGTTTTAAAGGTGTCGCTCGGGCCCTGCGCGACGCGGTGCGGGTCGAGGGAAGTGCGGTTCCGTCCACCAAGGGGACGCTGTGATCGCCGTCCTCGACTACGGGATCGGCAACCTCCGTTCCGCCGAGAAGGCGCTCCAGAACGTGGGCGCGGACGCCAGGTTGATCACCGACCCGGCCGGGGCCCAGGACGCGGCGGGGGTGGTGCTACCTGGTGTCGGCGCCTTCGGCCGCAGCATGGAAGCCTTGCGGGCCTCCGGGCTCGACCGGGTCGCTCTCTCCGCCGTGGACTCGGGGACGCCTTTCCTCGGCATCTGTGTCGGCCTGCAGATGCTCTACCGGTCCTCGGAGGAGGACCCAGGAGTGCCCGGTCTCGGCATCCTCGAGGGGGAGGTGCGGTCGCTGCCGGCGGGCGTCAAGCACCCCCAGATGCAGTGGAACCAGCTGCAGGTGGGGGGGCGGCCGTCGCAGCTACTGGCCGGCCTCGGCGAGGCGCCGTGGCTGTACTTCCTGCACTCCTACGCTCCCGAGACGACCGACGACGTCATCGCCACCTGCGACTACGGCGGCCCGGTGGTGGCCGCTGTCGAGCGCGACAACGTCTGGGCCACCCAGTTCCACCCGGAGAAGTCGGGGACGACGGGGCTCGCCCTGCTGGCCAATTTCGTGGCCGCCTGCCAGCGCTGATGGAGCTCTACGCGGCCATCGACCTTCGCGGCGGTCGCTGTGTCCGGCTCGACCAGGGTGACTACGCCCGCCAGACGGTGTACTCGGACGACCCGGTGGCGACGGCCAAGTCGTTCGAGGGCGCCGGCGCCCACTGGATCCACGTGGTCGACCTCGACGCCGCCCGCGACGGCCGGCCGACCAACCGCCAGGTGGTGGAGAGCATCGTGGCCGCAGTCGACGTTCCCGTGCAGTCCGGGGGCGGCGTCCGGGATGACGAGGCGGCTGCCGCTCTGATCCGGTCCGGCGTGGCCCGGGTGGTCGTCGGCACCGCCGCCGTCGAGAACCCCGACCTCGTCGGCCGGCTGGCGTCGCGCCACCCTGGCCGGGTGGCGGTGGGGTTCGACTACCGCCGGGTCGAGGGTCGACGCCTGGTGGCGGTCCGGGGTTGGACCCGTACGTCCGAGCTGGCGCTGGAGGACGCTCTCCGGGCCGCCGAGCAGGCCGGGGCCGCCGCCGTGGTGGTCACCGACATCGGCCGCGACGGCATGCTCGGCGGCCCCGACGTGGAGGGCCTGGCCGAGGTGGTGGCCGGCTGCGCCCTGGACGTGATCGCCTCCGGGGGGGTCTCGTCAGCGGCGGACCTGGAGGCGCTGTCGTCCCTGCGCGTCGGGCCGCGGGGGCTTTCGGGGGTCATCGTCGGAAAGGCCATCTACGAGGGTCGAGTCTCGGTCGAAGAGGCGGTGGCGGCGTGCGCACCGTAAGGGTGATTCCCTGTCTCGACGTCGACGCCGGCCGGGTGGTCAAAGGTGTCAACTTCGAGGGGCTGCGCGATGCCGGCGACCCGGTGGAGCTGGCCGCCCGCTACGACTCCGAGGGAGCGGACGAGGTGGTGTTCCTCGACATCACCGCCTCCTCGGGTAACCGCAACACCATGGTCGATGTGGTGCGGGCGACGGCCGAACAGGTTTTCATACCCCTGACTGTGGGGGGAGGTGTGCGCTCCGTCGAGGATGCCAGGGAGCTCCTCCGGGCCGGCGCCGACAAGGTGGGGGTGAACACCGCCGCGGTCGAGCGTCCCCACCTGGTCCACGAGATAGCCCGCGAGTTCGGCTCGCAGTGTGTCGTGGTGGCCATAGACGCCCGCCGCCGGGGCCCGGCCTTCGAGGTCTACACCCACGGCGGCCGCAAGCCCACCGGCATCGACGCGGTGACCTGGGCGATCATCTGCGAGCGGCTGGGCGCCGGTGAGATCCTCCTCACCAGCATGGACCGCGATGGGACCCGTGACGGCTACGACCTCGAGCTGACCGCGTCGGTGGCCCAAGCTTGCGGCATACCGGTCGTCGCCTCCGGCGGGGTGGGCACCCTGGAGCACCTGGCCGAAGGGGCCCTCGACGGAGGCGCCGACGCCGTGCTGGCCGCGTCGATCTTCCACTACGGCGAACACAGCATCGCCGAAGCCAAGCGGTACCTGGCGGGCCGAGGGGTGCCGGTCCGCCCCGCCGGCTCAGTCGGTTGAGCCTCCGAGGGCGAGCTGGCGGGTCCAGTCCAGCACGGCGGCGGTGACCCGGTCGGTGCGGCCCACGAAGAAGTGGTCGGCGCCCGGCACCACCAGCACCTCGACCGACGGCCACGACTCGACGATCGCCCTTGCCGAGCCGGGGTCGCGGAACTGGTCGTGCTCGGCGAGCACCACCAGCTTGGGGCGGGGATCGGTGGCGGCGACGGTGTCGGCCTCGTCGATGAACCGCAGCGGCGGAGCGACCGCGGCCCAGCCCGCCAGCCGGTGGTCGCCGACGGCGAGCGACGTGTCGGCGCCGAAGGACCACCCGGACACGATCAAGGGCAGCTCGGAGAGCCCGGCCGTCGTGGCCAGGGTCTCGAGGGCGGCGGAGACGTCGCGCCGTTCCCCGCGGCCCTCGTCGTAGGAGCCCTCGGAGCCCTCGACCCCCCGGAAGTTGAAGCGCAGAGCGGCGACGCCGGAGGCGGGCAGGTCGGCGAAAAGGGCGCCGGTGACGATGGAGCGCATGTTGCCGCCGAACTGCGGGTGGGGGTGGGCGAGGACGGCGCCAGCCCACGCGTCGGACGGCACCGACAGCTCGGCCTCCAGCCGGAGGCCATCGTCGGTCGTAAGGATTACCGGTTCGATCCCCACCGGCCGGCACGGTACCGTGCGGTCCGTGGCCAAGGGCCAAAAGCAGCCGATCACCATGCTCGCCGACCGGGTCCTGGTGCAGATCCCCCAGGCGGAGGGGGAGCGCAGGTCGCGCGCGGGCATCCTCATCCCGGCCACGGCGCAGGTCTCCAAGCGTCTGACCTGGGCGGAGGTCGTGGCTGTGGGTCCCCACGTGCGCACGATCAAGGCCGGCGACCAGATCCTGTTCAGCCCGGAGGACCGTTACGAAGTGGAGGTGCAGGGAGAGGAGTACCTGTTGCTGCGCGAGCGCGACATCCACGCCGTGGCGTCCGAGCGCATCGACGGAGGAACGGGGCTGTACCTGTGAGCCCGACGACCACCCCGCTGCCTCTGGTGGACGAGGAGCTGGCCGCCGTCAAGTTCAACTCCGACGGGCTGGTCCCCGCCATCGTGCAGGAGATCCAGACCGGGCAGGTCCTGATGCTCGCCTGGATGAACGAGGACGCCCTCCGCAAGACGCTCTCGACCGGCCGCTCGTGGTTCTGGAGCCGGAGCCGGCAGGAGTACTGGTGCAAGGGTGAGACCTCGGGGGACCGCCAGTACGTGCGCCAGGCCTACTACGACTGTGACGGCGACGCCGTCCTGCTCGTCGTGGAGCAGGAGGGGCGGGGGGCGTGCCACACCGGCAACCGGTCCTGCTTCTACCGGCCGTTCGGCGGCGTCGATGCGGCTCCACCCGGATAGGGAAGGCTTCCGGTCGCTGGCGGCCACCCACACCGTGGTCCAGGTGTGGGGCGAGCTGGTCGCCGACACCCAGACCCCCGTGGCCGCCTACGGGCGCCTCGTCGGGCCGGGCGAGGGCTTCCTCCTCGAGTCGGTGGAGCACGGCGAGCGCTGGTCTCGTTTCTCCTTCGTCGGCCACCAGCACCAAGCCCGCCTGATCGCCCGCGCCGGACGGCTCACCGTCGAGGGGCGGGTGCCCGACGCCATGCCCCGCGACCGCGGGGTGCTGGCCGCCCTCGAGGTGCTGCTGGCCGAGTACCGCTCGCGTCCGAGCGACGACCTGCCGCCGCTGCACAGCGGGGTCGTCGGCTACCTCGGCTACGACGTCGTCCGCGAGATCGAGCGACTACCTGACATCCCCCCCGACGACACCGGGCTGCCCGACGCCGTCCTGTCGGTGATCGGCCGGGTGGCGGCGTTCGACCACTGGCGCCAGCGCGTCGTGCTGATCGACAACGTGGTGATCGAGCCCGGGTGGGGACAATCTGACCTGGACGCGGCCTACGACCGGGCGGCGGCCGCCCTCGACGCCATGGCCTCTGACCTCGGTCGGCCACTGCCCGAACCGCTGATCGAACCGCCCGACCCCTCGGAGGGGCTTCCGGAGGTGCGCCGCACCGTCCCGCCGGAGGCCTTCCGCAGGGCGGTGGAGGTGGCCAAGGACCACATCGTCGAAGGCGACATCTTTCAGGTCGTTCTCTCCCAGCGCTTCGATCTCGACCTCGGAGCCGAACCCTTCGACGTCTACCGGGTGCTGCGGCAGGTGAACCCCAGCCCCTACATGTACTTCGTACGTCACCCGGAGGTGACGATCGTCGGCTCCTCGCCCGAGCCCATGGTGCAGCTTCTCTCGGGTCGGGTGATCTCGCGACCGATCGCCGGCACCCGTCGCCGGGGCCGGACCGAAGAGGACGATCGGCGGCTGGCCGCCGAGCTCTCCGAGCACCCGAAGGAGATCGCCGAGCACGTCATGCTGGTCGACCTGGCCCGCAACGACGTCGGTCGGGTGGTCAACTTCGGCACCGAGAAGGTCGACGAGCTCATGACTCTCGAGCGCTACAGCCACGTGATGCACCTCACCTCGCAGGTCTCGGGCCGGTTGGCACCCGGGCTCGGTCCCATCGACGTCCTGCGGGCCACCCTTCCCGCCGGCACCGTGTCGGGCGCGCCCAAAGTGCGGGCCATGGAGATCATCGACGCCCTCGAGCCCACCAAGCGGGGTCCCTACGCCGGTGTCGTCGGCTACCTCGACTTCTCCGGCAATCTCGACACGGCCATAACCATCCGCACCATGGTCGTGCTGCCCGACGGACGGGCCATGGTGCAGGCCGGGGCCGGCATCGTCGCCGACAGCGACCCGGAGCTCGAGGACCTGGAGTGCCGCAACAAGGCGGCGGCACTGCTGGCTGCGGTGCCCGCCGCCCGGCGCATGTCGGCCGCTCGCCGGCTGACCTCGCCGGTCGACGGCGACGAGATCGCCGCCGTGGGACTGGGCGCCTGAGGTGAGCCTGGACAACGACTACCGGGTTCTACGCTCCGGCGTCGGGGCGGTAGTCCTCGATCGCGACGTGGTGGCGGTGTCCGGTCCGGACGCGGCCGAGTACCTGCAGGGCCAGCTGAGCCAGGACGTCGCCGGTATCGAGGTAGGCGGATCGGCGCTTTCCCTTCTCCTCGAGCCCCAGGGGCGCCTCGACGCCTTCCTGCGGGTCAGTCGGACCGACCAAGATCGCTTCCTGCTCGACGTCGACGGCGGCCACGGGGAGGCTGTCGCATCGCGGCTCGGCCGGTTCAAGCTGCGGACCAAGGTCGTCATCGCCCCGATCACCGGCTGGCGCTGTGTTGCGCTGCGCGGCCCGGCGGCCGCCGCCGCGGCCCAGGAGGGGCGGGCGGAGGTGCGAGCCCGATTCGACTGGCCCGGGGCCGGGGGCGTCGACTTGATGGGGCCCGAGGCCGCCGCCGGCGCCGGCGTGCCCGAGTGCTCGCTCGACGCATGGGAGGCGGTGCGCATCGAGGCCGGTCTGCCCATGATGGGGCGGGAGCTGGACGAGCGGACGATCCCGCACGAGACCGGTCTGGTCGAGCGCGCCGTCGACTTCACCAAGGGCTGCTACACCGGCCAGGAGCTGGTCGCCCGGCTCGACGCCCGGGGCGCCAACACCCCCCGGAGGCTCCGGGGCCTGGTCGCCGCCGAGGCGGCGCCGGTCGGGAGCGAGGTGGTGGCGACGGAGCGGGTCGTGGGATCGGTCACCAGCGCGGCGGTGTCACCGCGGCTCGGCGCCGTCGCCCTAGCGTATGTGCGCCGTGAGGTCGACCCCCCCGCCGACGTGATCCTCCGATGGCCCCACGGAGAGACCAGGGCCCGGGTGGAGGCGCTGCCGTTGTCGCCACTCGACCGGTGAGGCGACCCGACCACCTGGGCGAGCGAGCTCGCCGCCGTGTCCTCTGGCTCGCCGGCGCCGCATCGCTGGGCCTGATCCCGGCCTGCGTCAGCGGTACCGTCGCCCCCTTGCCGCCACCGCCCACGACCATCCCCGGAGTCACCGCCACCACTGCCGCCGATTTCACCGGCGTCTCGATCGGCGGGGTCTCGGGTCAGACCACGACCACGACCGTGGCGGTGGGCCCGGGCAACGCCACCATCAGCGGCACCGTCAACGGGCCCCAAGGCCCCGTCGCCGGGGCCACGGTCGACGCCCAGCGGGTCACCGACGCCGGCACCGCCGACGCCACCGTCACCACCGCCGCCAACGGTGGCTTCACCATCGGCGGCATCCTCGGAGGCCGTTACCGGGTCAGGGCCTGGCGGGCGCCCGACATGGCCCTCACCAACCCGGTCGTGTTCTTCTTGTCGGACAACGAGAACCATCAGCTGCAGCTGCAGATGCAGCAGTACACGGGCACCCAGGTGCAGTATGCGCTGGCTCCCAGCCCGCCGGTCGTGGACCAGCCGGCGAATCTGGAGGTCCAGGTCACCCAGACCGCCGTGGGCAACGACGGCGTGGTTCGGTCCCAGGGCACGCCGAACGTCGGGGTGACCCTCACCGGGTCGAGCAACTGGACGGTGCAGACCCCCAACCCGGTGACGACCGACTCGAACGGCCAAGCCGGGTGGCAGCTGGTGTGCACCAGCGTCGGCTCACAGCCGATTTCGGTGCAGCTGGACACCGGCGCCGTCTACCCGCTGCAGGGGATGGCGCCCTGCGTGTACCCCCCGCCGGCCACGACCACCACCACTTCGCCGTTCACCACCTCGACGACCTCGCCGGGCTCGTCGCCGCCGACGAGCACCACCACGACGACGCGGGGCAAACGGGGCTAGTCGGAGCCGGCCGCCGGCAGCCTCACGACGATGCGTGTCCCGCGCCCGTCGGACGTCGGCGACTCAACGGCCACGTCACCGCCCATCGCCGCCACCAGCTCCTTGACGATGGTGAGCCCCAGGCCCGACCCCCCCTGCCGGGCCGGGGACCGGCCCGACTGGTAGAGGCGGTCGAACAGCCGGGGCAGGTCCTCGGCAGTCACCCCGGGGCCGTCGTCCTCCACCGCCACCACCACCCAGTCCCCTCGGCTCCGGGCGGTGACGGCCATCCGGTGGGAGGCGAATTTGTAGGCGTTCTCCACCAGGTTGGCCACCACCTGGGCCAGCCGGTCGGGGTCGGCCCGAGCCACCAGGCGAGCGTCGCCATCCGCGTGGACCGTCAGGGAGAGCCCGGCGTCGGCGGCGGCCGGCCGGAAGCTCTCGGCCGTGTCGGTGAGGACCTCAGCGACGTCGGTCGGGCGCAGGGCGAGCGAGAAGCTCCGGGCGTCCAGCTTGGCCAGGTCCAACAGATCCTGGACCAGGCGCTCGAGGCGGCGGGCCTCGGCCCCGATCACCTCGGCCGCCCGGCGGTCACTCACCGCCGCCCCGTCGGCGATCGCCTCCGCCCAGCCCCGGATGGATGTCAGCGGGGTGCGTAGATCGTGGGACACCGACATGAGGAACTGCCGTTCGAGACCCCGCGATCGGCTCAGACTGTCGGTCATGGTGTTGATCGACTCGGCCAGCGAGACCAGCTCCGGGTAGTCGGCCTGCGACACCTCGACCTTGCCGCTCAGGTCACCCCCGGCGATGCGGCTGGCGTTCTCCTCCACCTGGGCCAGCGGCCGGGTGATGCGCCGACCGAGCCGCTCGGCCACCACGGCGGCGATCAGCAGGATCAGGGCCGCCGTCACCGCGAAGTAGGCGCCCCCGCCCGGCACCCCCGGCACCCGCCGGGTTAGGACGATGGCGGCGGTGACCGGCTGGCCGAGGGTCCGGCGGCGGGCTGCCAGCTGCGACGGCTGGATGACGACGGGGACGGCGGCGTAAGCCAGGCCGTGGCGGACGCCGGAAACCGTGGCTCCACCCAGTAGGACCAAGGGATGGGCCATGGCTGGGGTCACCCCGGCAGGGAGCGGTCCGGTAATCGCCCCGTCGGTGCCGACCCGGACGATGCTCGCCCCTTCGAGGCGGGCGACCCGTTGGACCAGGGTCAGCACGCCGGGGCGGGCGATCTCCGTTACGCCCGCCCGCAGCTCGTCGGCTTGGCGGACGAGGTCGGACCGGGTGTCGTTGGCCATGGCGTGGCCGGCCAGGAGGAGGCTGCCCAGCCCGGCCAGGGCGAGGGCACCGGCGACGACGCCGACGATGGCGAGCGTCAGGCGCCGGCGCATCAGTCGGATCCTGCGGTTCGGCTCATCCCAGCCGGTACCCCACTCCCCACACGGTGGAGAGCGGCAGCGAGTCGCCCAGCTTCTTGCGCAGCTGGCGCACATGCACGTCGACGGTGCGCTCGTCCCCGAACCAGCCGGGGCCCCAGACGCCGTCGAGAAGCTGGCGGCGGGAGAGGACCAGCCCGACGTTCTCGGCCAGGTAGGCGAGCAGGTCGAACTCGCGGGTGGCCAGGGGCACGACCTCGCCTTCGACCCTGGCCTCCCTGCGGCCCCGATCGACCTCCACCCCGCCGGCCTGCAGGACCTGGGGGGACTCGCGAGGCTGGCCCTCCGACCGGCGCAGGATGGCCTTGACCCGGGCCACCAGCTCGCGAGGTGAGAACGGCTTGGTGACGTAGTCGTCGGCCCCCATCTCGAGGCCCAGCACCCGGTCGACCTCGGTGTCGCGCGCCGTCAGCATCAGGACGGGCACGGTGCCAGCCGCCCGGAGGCGGCGGCAGACCTCGATGCCGTCCACATCGCCGGGCAGGCCGACGTCGAGGATCACCAGGCGGGGACGCTCGCGCTCCACCGCAGCGAGCCCGGAGGCGCCGTCGGCCGCCTGGACGACCCGGAAGCCGTCGCGCCTGAGATACAGGTCCACCAGGTCGGCGATGTTGTGGTCGTCCTCGACCACCACGATCGTCCCGCTGTCTCCGGGCATGGAAACAGGGTGGCACCCGGTAATGAGGAAAGTGTGAACCGGGGCCACCGGTAGGCTGGTCGGCGCCGATGCCGACCTACCTCGACGCCATCCTGGCCGCCCACCGGAGGTCGGCCGAGGCCGACCAGCGCGATCTCGACGCCCTGGTGGGGGCGGCCCGGGCCGAGCCGCCCCCCCGCCCGTTCGCCGCGGCCCTCGCCGGCGACCGGCTGGCCGTCATCGCCGAGATCAAGCGGCGGTCGCCCTCCAAGGGCGACCTCGCGCCCCACCTTTCCCCGGCCAAGCTCGCCGCCGCCTACGCCGCAGGAGGGGCGGCGTGTCTGTCGGTGCTGACCGACGAGGAGTTCTTCTCCGGGTCACCGACCGACCTGGCCGAGGCCCGGGCCGCCGTCACCCTGCCCGTGCTGCGCAAGGACTTCACCGTGTCCCCGGCCGACGTCTGCGATGCCCGCTTGATGGGGGCCGACGCCGTGTTGCTCATCGTGGCCGCCCTCACCGACGCCGAGCTGTCGGAGCTGGGCCGGCTGGCGGCGGATCTGGGCCTGGCGGCCTTGGTGGAGGTGCACGACGAGCGTGAGGCCGAGCGGGCGCTGGCCGCCGGCGCCACCGTCGTGGGCGTGAACCAGCGCGACCTGTTCACCTTCGAAGTCGACCCGGCGCGGGCCGAGCGGGTCGCCGCCGCCCTGCCGGACGGAGTGGTGAAGGTGGCCGAGTCCGGCATCCGCCACGCCGAGGACGCGGCCCGGCTGGCCGGCGCCGGCTTCGACGCCGTGCTGGTCGGAGAGTCGCTGGTCCGCTCGGCGGACCCGACCGCAGCCGTGCGGTCCATGTCGGCGCTCGAGGCGGCGCCGGCCGGGCGAAGGTAGCCCGATGTTCGTGAAGATCTGCGGCACCACCTCGGAGGAGGACGCCCTGCTGGCCGTGGCGATGGGGGCCGACGCCGTCGGGTTCATCTTCGCCCCCTCACCCCGTCAGGTGGCGGCGTCGCTGGCGGCGGACATCGCCAAGCGCCTGCCCCCGGAGGTCATCACGGTGGGGGTGTTCCGCGACGAGACCCCCCAGCGGGTCACGGAGGTCGTCAACCGTTCCGGGCTGCGGGCGGCCCAGCTGCACGGCCACGAGACCCCCGAGCAGGTGAGATGGGTGGCCGAGCGGGTGGGGATGACCATCAAGGCCTTCGCGGCCGGTGACCGGCACGTCACCCGGGCCGCCGACTACGGCGCCGACGTCGTCATGATCGACGCCCCCTCGCCCGGCTCAGGCCAGGTGTTCGACTGGCGGCTGGCCGAGGGGGTGCCCGACGGCCAGCGCCTGCTGTTGGCCGGCGGGCTGGACCCGGGCAACGTGGCCGAGGCCATCGGCCAGGTCCACCCCTGGGGCGTGGACGTGTGCACTGGAGTCGAAGCGTCACCGGGCCGAAAAGACCCCCGCAAGCTGCGGGCGTTCATCGCCGCGGCCAAGGGCGCCGAGGCGCCGGCCTACGAAGGCGGCGAGCACGTCCCCTACGACTGGCAGGAGGACGCCTAGTGGCCTCCCTGATGGACGACCCTGCTGCCGGCGGCCGCTTCGGGGAGTTCGGCGGGGGCTACGTCCCGGAGTCGCTGGTGGCGGCGTGCACCGAGCTCGAGTCCGCCTTCCGGGCCGCCTGGGCCGACCCTTCCTTCGTCGACGAATACAAGGGGATCCTGGCTGACTACGGAGGCCGCCCCACCCCCGTCACCGAGTGCAACCGGCTCTCCGAGCAGCTGGGGGTGCGGGTACTCCTCAAGCGTGAGGACCTCGCCCACACCGGCTCACACAAGCTGAACAACGTCATCGGCCAGGCCCTGCTCACCCGGCGGATGGGCAAGACCCGCATCCTCGCCGAGACCGGCGCCGGCCAGCACGGGGTGGCCACCGCCACCGCCGCCGCCCTCTTCGGGTTGGACTGTGTGGTCTACATGGGCGAGGTCGACGTCGAGCGACAGGCTCTCAACGTGTTCCGCATGAAGCTGCTGGGGGCCGAGGTCCGCCCCGTCGCCGGGGGGAGTCGGACGCTCAAGGACGCGGTAAACGAGGCCCTGCGTGACTGGGTCGCCACCGTCGAGAACACCCACTACTGCATCGGGTCGGTGATGGGGCCCCACCCCTACCCCTGGATGGTGCGCGAGTTCCAGCGGGTCGTCGGCGAGGAGGCCCGCCAGCAGTGCCGGCGTCTCCTCGACGGGCGCGACCCTGACTATGTGGTCGCCTGCGTGGGTGGAGGTTCGAACGCGGCGGGCACCTTCGCCGGCTTCGTCGACACCGAGGCCCGCCTGGTCGGCGTCGAGCCGGCCGGAGGGGCGGCCATCGGGCGCGGGGTACCGGGAGTGGTCCACGGGATGAAGTCCTTCGTACTGCAGGACGAGCAGGGCCAGATCCGCGAGGCCCATTCGATCTCGGCCGGCCTCGACTATCCGGGGGTGGGTCCAGAACACGCCCACCTGTCCGCCATCGGACGGGCCACCTACGCCCAGGTCGACGACGCCGAGGTGCTGGAGGCATTCCGGCTGCTGTCGCGGACCGAGGGGATCATCCCGGCCTTCGAGCCATCCCACGCGGTGGCGTTCGTCGCACGAGAGGCGGGCCGCTCCATACCGGCAGGCTCGACGGTCCTGGTGACGCTGTCCGGTCGGGGCGACAAGGACGCGGCCCAGGCCATGGAGATGCTCGGTTGACCCTCGAGTCGCACCTGCGGGCCCGTCGCGACTCCGGGGCCAAGTTGCTGGTGCCGTACGTGACCGGTGGCCTCGGACAGGACTGGACGAGGATCATCCAGGCCGTGGTCGACGCCGGCGCCGACGCCGTCGAAGTGGGAATCCCCTTCTCCGACCCGATGATCGACGGCCCGACGATCCAGGAGGCGTCGAGCCGGGCGCTGGCCGCCGGCGCCACTCCGACCTCGGTCATCGGAGGGCTGGCCGGCCTCGACGTGCCGGCCCCGCTCGCCGTGATGACCTACTACAACATCATCTTCCGGGGCGGCCATCGCCGCATGGCGGCGTCACTGGTGAAAGCCGGCGTGGCCGGCGCCATCGTTCCTGACCTTCCGCTGGACGAGATCGGAGAGTGGGCCCGGGCGGCCGACGATGCCGGGGTCGAGACGGTCCTGCTCGCCGCGCCGACCACGCCCGACGAGCGGCTCGCTCCCATCTGCGACAGGTCGCGCGGGTTCGTCTACGCCGTCGGGGTCATGGGCGTGACCGGCGAACGTCAGGCCCTGGCCTCCTCCGCCACAGTCATCGCCAAGCGGCTGCGGTCGGTCACCGACAAGCCGGTGCTCGTCGGCGTGGGGGTCTCGACCCCCGAACAGGCGGTCGAGGTGTGCACCGAGGCGGATGGCGTGGTGGTGGGCTCCGCTCTGGTGCGCCGCCTGCTCGAAGGCGCCGGCCCCGAGGGCGCGGCCGAGTTCGTCTCGACGCTGCGCGCCGCCCTCGACGCCGGCTGAAGCGGGTGTACTTCGGCGCCCACGTTGGTCGGTCGGGCGGCCTGGCCGCCGCTTTTCGCAAGGGGGCGGCGATCGGAGCCGAGACGGTCCAGCTGTTCACCCAGAGCCCCCGCGCCTGGCGGCCCAATCCCCACGGTCCCGAGGCGGTCGCCGAGTACCTGCAAGCCCGCCGGGAGCACCCGGCGGTGCGCTCCTCGTTCTGTCACGCCACCTACCTGATCAATCTGGCTGCCACCGACCCGACGGTGGGAGAGCGGTCACGTGACTGCCTGGCCCACAATCTGGCGGTCGCCGGGTCCATCGCCGCCGACGGCCTCGTGCTCCACTTGGGCAGCCACCTCGGGGCCGGTCTCGACGCCTGCGTCAAGGAGGTGGCCGGGGCTCTGCTCGACGCCCTCGACGCCCTCGAGCGGCCCTGTCGTGTCCTGCTGGAGAACACGGCGGGGGGCGGCGGCACCATCGGTCGCACCTTCGACGAGCTGGCCGCCGTGCTCGAGGCGGCGGGCGGGGACCCTCGCCTCGGCGTGTGCCTCGACACCCAGCACCTGTGGGCCTCCGGCGTCGACTTCTCCAGCGTCGACAAGGCCGACCGGGTGGTCGCTGACTTCGACGCCACCGTCGGCCTCGACCGCTTGGACTGCATCCACCTCAACGACTCGAAGGTCCCCTTCGGGTCCCAGCGCGACCGTCACGACAACCTGGGCCAGGGGACCATCGGCGCCGGGGGACTGGCGCCGATGCTCGGCCACCCCCGGCTTCAGGGACTGCCCGTCCTGCTCGAGGTGGCCGGGCCGGAGGGCAAGGGGCCCACCCGGGCGGACCTCGCCACCGCCCGCAGGATCCACCGGGTCGGGCTCCGCCGTTGGGCCGCCGGATGAACGCGGGCAAGGTCTCGGGCTGCGAGTTGTGCGAGGCGGCCCGCATGACCCCCTGGCACCACGAGGACGAAATCTGCTGGGTGGCTGACTGCGAGGCCTGCGACGTGCCCATGGTGGTGTGGAACCGGCACGGGGCGGAGCCTCCCGACGACGAGGTCGGTCACATGCTCGACCAGCTGACGCGGGTGGCGACGGAGCTGTTCGGTGAGGGTCAGTTCACCGTGGACCGGGTGATGCGCCAGATTCCGGAGCACTTCCACGCCCACGCCCGCGACCACAACTGGTGGGCGAGGAGGCACTCGCGCCCGACCGGCTGGTAGAAACCGTCATATGTCGGATCAGCCCTGGCAGGAGGATTGTTGCTCTCTGGTCGACGCCTTCCGCGCCGGCCAGCGCAGCCCGGTCGAGGAGTTGGAGGCGGTGTTGTCCGCCATCGACTCGAGCGGCCTCAACGCCTTCTGCCACGTCGACGCCGACGGAGCCCGTCGAGCGGCCCAGGAGGCCGATCCAGGCCTTCCCCTGGGTGGGGTGCCAGTGGCGGTCAAGGAGCTCGACCCGGTGGAGGGGTGGCCGGCGACCGAGGCGTCTCTCGTGTTCCGCGACCGGGTCGGCGTCCACGACGCCACCGTCATCACCCGGCTTCGGCGTGCCGGGGCGGTTCCGGTCGGCATGACCACGGCCAGCGAGTTCGGGGGGCTGAACATCAGCGTCAGCCGGCTGCACGGTGTCACCCGCAACCCGTGGGGGGCCGACCGCACGACAGGAGGCTCCTCGGCCGGCAGCGCCGCCGCCGTCGCCGGCGGCATCGTCACCCTGGCCACCGGGGGGGACGGTGGCGGTTCGATCCGGATTCCGGCCGGCTTCACCGGCCTGCCCGGTCTCAAAGGCACGGCGGGGCGGATACCTCGGGGCCCCCGCACGGTCATCGGACCCCTGACCGTCGTGCTCGGCTGTCTGTCGCGCTCGGTGCGCGACATCGCCCGCTACTACGACGTGACCAACGGGTTCGACAGCCGCGACCCCTACAGCCTTCCCCGGGTCGACGGGTGGGAGGCGGGGCTCGGCACCCACGAGCTCGCCGGCCGACGGGCGGTCATCGCCCCCACCCTGGGGTCGGCCGCGGTGCGGCCCGAGGTGGAGGCACTGGTCGTCGAAGCGGCCGAGGAGCTGGCCCGGTCGACGGGCCTGGTGCTGGTGGACGCGCCGGTGCAGCTGCCCTCGCTCGGCTTTGAGTGGGCCATGGCCAACCTGGCCACTCTCCTCGAGGAGCTCGGTGACCGCTACCCGGCGTGCGGCGAAGACCTGACGACCGAGATCGCCTTCGGCCTCAAGATGGCCTCCGAGATGTTCAACCTCCAGGTGGCGGCCCGGGGTGAGGCCGCCCGCACCCGGGCCAACGAGGCCATGGCCGACGTGTTCGACTCGGTCGACTTCGTCTTCTGCGCCACGAACCCTGACGTCGCCTTCGGCGCCGACGTGACCCTCAACACCAGGGTGGGGGACTTGACGGTGGGCCCGGAGAACAACGGCGCCCTGACCATCCCCGCCAACATCAGCGGCAACCCGGCCGTGTCCATCCCCGCCGGTACCGTCGATGGGCTGCCGGTCGGCCTGCAGGTCATCGGCCGCCACCACGAAGACGCCCTGCTCCTCGACCTTGCCCTTACGGCGGAGCGAGTTCGTCCGTGGCCTCTCGTCGCGCCCGGCGCGCCCTGCTAGTCGCCACCCGGCGGTGGACGGTCAGGAAGGACACCCCACCGGGGCCGGCCGTCACCTCTCTTCGCCGGCCCTTGGCCAGGTGGACCAGCACGCCCGGCGCCAGGTCGACCGCCCGATCCTCCACCCGCACGGTTCCTGACCCGGTCACCCCCACGATCAGCAGGTCGGCCTCGCGGTTCACGTGGCCGGGCACCGACTCACCCGGGCCCAGCAGGTAGAGGCCGGCGCCCAGATCCCCCGCGCCAGGCAGCGACCAGACCGCCCCGGTGCCGCCGGCGGCCCCGGCCAGCTCGGCGAGGCTCACCGCCGCCGGGGGCTGCTCGGTCACGGACCCATCCTCGCAGCCGCTGTCGGGGTCCTGCCGGGCTCCGGGCATCAGAACGGCCGCCCGGTTGTTGCACAATGGGTAGCCGCCCCGGAGGAGGACCCTTGCTGACCGACGAGCAGCGCGCCCAGCGCTTGGCCGACCTGAACTCGCTCATCGAGATGATGAGGCCCGCCGTCCAGGCCGACGGCGGGGACCTCGCCCTGGTCAGCGCCGATGTCGAGATCGGCGTGGTGGAGGTCGTGCTCCAGGGTTCGTGCAGCTCGTGCGCCATCAGCGCCACCACCCTGCAGGCGGGGGTGGAGCGCATCCTTAAGGACCGACTCGACTGGGTGACCGAGGTCCAGGGCGGCGTGGACGAGAGCGTGGACTGGGAGGACAGCTTCGCCATGGGGCGGGGCGGCTACGTGCCGAAGTTCTAGGAGGGGCGATGGCGGGCGACGAGGTGGTCCTGCACCGGGTCGAGGACGGAGTCGCGGTCCTCACCCTGAACCGGCCGGACCGGCTCAACGCCTGGACGTCGGCCATGGAGCGGCGCTACTTCGACCTCCTCGCGCAAGCGGCGGGCGACCCTGAGGTGCGGGTGGTCGTGGTCACCGGCGCCGGGCGGGGGTTCTGCGCCGGTGTCGACATGGACGACCTCGACGCCATCGGGGAGGCCGGGTCGGTGCAGGGCGACTGGGACCGCCGGCCGCAGACCTTCCCGCTCTCGGTGCGCAAGCCGCTGATCGCCGCCATCAACGGGGCCTGCGCCGGCCTGGGACTGGTGCAGGCGCTCATGTGCGACCTGCGTTTCGCGGCCGCCGGCGCCAAGCTGACGACGGCCTTCGCCCGGCGGGGCCTGGTCGCCGAGCACGGAATCTCCTGGGTCCTGCCCCGACTGGTCGGCCCGGCCCGCGCCCTCGACCTGCTCCTCTCAGGCCGGGTGGTGCTGGCCGAGGAGGCCCTCGCCCTCGGTTTGGTCAACCGGGTGGTCGAGGCGGACTCGCTCCTGGCCACGGTCCTCGACTACGCCCGCGACGTGGCCGCCAACTGCTCGCCGGCGTCCGTGGCGGCGATGAAGAGCCAGGTCTACCGCCACCTGCAGACCGACCTGGCCACGGCCATGGACGAGTCCAACCGGCTCATGGCCGAGTCGCTGCGGGCCGCCGACTTCCGTGAGGGTGTGGCCAGCTTCGTCGAGCGGCGCCCGCCGAAGTTCGAGCCGCTGGACCCCGAACGGGGCCTGGGCCCCGACCCGGTGCCCGGGCGGCTGGTCTGACGACGGGCTGACCGGCCGGCCGCGCCGGCTCGGGCTCAGCTGCGGCCGGGGATGCGACCGGACATGTCGGCGTTGGGAGCGGCCTTGGCGACCAGGTCGGGCACGACCTTGCCCAGCTCGGCCGGATCCCAACGGTCGTCCTTGTCGGCGCCGGGGCCGGCGTGCCAGCCCTCGGCCACGCTGATGTGGCCGCCGACCACGTTGAAGACCCGACCGGTGATGTCCTTGGACTCGGGGCTGCCGAGCCACACCACGATCGGCGAGATGTTCTCGGGAGCCAGCCGGTCGAACTCCTCCGGCTTGCGCTGGGCGGACGCCGCCCCCATGCCCAGGTTCTCGGTCATGCGGGTGAGGGCGGCCGGGGCGACGGCGTTGACGGTGACCCCGTAGCGGCCGAGCTCCTGGGCGGCAATGACGGTGAACGAAGCGATGCCGGCCTTGGCGGCCCCGTAGTTGGTCTGGCCGGCGTTGCCGTAGATGCCCGACGGGGACGTGGTGTTGATGATGCGGGCGTCGTTGGTCTGGCCCTCCTTGGAGCGCTCGCGCCAGTAGGCGGCGGCCCACCGGGCCGGGCCGAACGTCCCCCGCAGGTGGACCTTGATCACCGCGTCCCATTCGGCGTCGGTCATGTTGACCAGCATGCGGTCGCGCAGGATGCCGGCGTTGTTGACCAGGACGTCGAGGCCCCCGAAGGTCTCGACCGCCGTGTTGACCAGGCGCTGGGCGCCTTCCCAGTCGGAGACGTCGTCGCCGTTGGCCACGGCCTCGCCCCCCATGGCCCGGATCTCGTCCACGACCTCCCCCGCCGGCCCGATCGAGCTGCCGGAGCCGTCGACCTCCGCACCCAGGTCGTTCACGACCACCTTGGCGCCCTGCCGGGCGAACTCGAGGGCGTGGGCCCGGCCGATTCCCCGCCCCGCCCCCGTTACGATGACGACCCGCCCCTCGCAGATACCGGCCATTTCCTTCTCCTCTTTGGTGCGATCTCTCGGATGTCCTTCTTTGGCGGCCGGATAGTAGGGGCCAGCACGCCCGGAACACGAAGTGGCCCCGAGCGGAAAAGGAGACCCATGCCCGCCCAGGAGTGGCAGAAGATGTCCGCCGAGCTCACCTCTGCCCTTCATCTGGCCCACCCCCCGATCGGAATCACCTTCTCGACCGAGGCACCGGAGGGGGTCGCTCCCTTCGACGCGCCAATGGCTGAGCCGGCACCAGACGGGCGCACGGGCCGGGTGCCGGCCGGCTGCGTGTTCTGGATGCGGGCCGCCGAGTCAGCGTTCACCACCGAGGCCGCCGACCACGGGAACTGCAGCGTGGGCAGCCTCACCCACGGGTTGAAGACGGCCGAGGAGGTGGCGGGCAACGGAGACGTGGCCGCCCTGGTCGAGTCGGGCTGGGCGCCTGAGGGCATGCTGTCGATGCTGCCGGCCGTCACCGGCCGCCCGACCCATGTGACCTACGGGCCGCTGGGGGCGACCCCGGTCGACCCGGACGTGGTGATGATCCGCATGAACGCCAAGCAGCTGATGGTGCTCTCCGACGCCGTGCCCGACCTGCGCATCGAGGGCAAGCCCCAGTGCCACATCATCCCGCTGGCGACCGAGGAGGGGGCAGTGGCCGCCAGTGTGGGCTGCATGCTGAGCCGGGTGCGCACGGGCATGTCCAGCCATGAGACGGCCTGCGTCATCCCGGCCGGTCGCCTCGGCGAGGTGCTCGAGCAGCTCGAGACCACTTCGAGGGCCGACGCCGCCGTCGCCGCCTACGCAGGCGAGGACGCCCGCCGGTTCCTGTAGAGGCATGAGGGCCCTGGTTCAGCGGGTCAGCCGGGCCTCGGTCACGGTGGAGGGCGCCCCGGTCGGAGAAATCGGCGCCGGACTCTGCGTTCTGGTCGGCGTCACCCATTCCGACACCGAGGCCGACGCCGACCGTCTGGCCCGCCGGGTGCACGGTCTGCGTGTCCTCGACGACGCCAGCGGGCGGATGGACCTCTCGCTGGCCGACACGGGCGGGGCCGCCCTGGTGATCAGCCAGTTCACCCTGTACGGGGACACCACCGGAGGGCGCCGGCCGTCGTGGTCGGCCGCCGCTCCCGGCCCGGTGGCCGAACCGCTGGTGGAGCGGTTCTGCGCCGCCCTACGCCAGCTCGGCGTGGTGGTGGCCACCGGCCGGTTCGGGGCCTGGATGCGGGTCGAGCTGGTCAACGAGGGGCCGGTGACCGTCCTGGTCGAGACCTGAAGGCGCGGTCGAGCCACCGCGGGGCGCGCGATCCGCGTGGGGGACTGGCCCTCGGGGCGGCGGGGTAGTTCGATGTGGTTGGCAGCTCGTCGACAGCGCCCGGGGGTGTCATGCAGAGACTGAGCGGACTTGACGCGACGTTCCTCTACGTCGAAACGGCCACGAACCACATGCATGTGGCCTCCACGTGCATCTTCGACCCGTCGACGGTGCCCGGCGGGTACTCCTTCGAGAAGGTTCGTCAGCTGGTGTCGGAGCGGCTGCCGCTCCTGCCGCCTTTCCGGCGGCGGCTGGCGGAGGTCCCGTTCGGGCTCCATCATCCGCTCTGGATCGAGGACCCGGACTTCGACATCGACTACCACCTGCGGCGGGCCGCCCTTCCCTCCCCAGGGGGCCCGGCCGAGCTGGCCGAGTTCTCGGCCGACGTGAACAGCCGGCAGCTCGACCGCAGTCGGCCGCTGTGGGAGATGTACGTGATCGAAGGGGTGGAGGGCGGCCTCATCGCCACCGTCACCAAGACCCACCACTCGGCTATCGACGGGGTATCGGGCGCCGAGCTGACGGTCAACCTTCTCGACCTGCAGCCCGAGCCGAGCCCCGCCCCGCCGGATGACTGGGCCCCCGACCGGATCCCCTCCGATCTCGAGCTCGTCGGCTACGCCCTCGCTTCGCTGGCCCGCCAGCCGTTACGGGCCATCAAGGCGACCCGCCGGACCGTCGAGATGGGCCTCAACCTGCGGCGTCGCAACCGACGGCCCGGGGTGAAGCCTCCGCCCGCCCCCTTCAGCGCCCCCCGCACCTCCTTCAACCAGAACATCACCGCCCACCGCACCATGGGGTTCGCCGAGGCCTCGCTCGATGACGTCAAGCAGGTGAAGAACGCCCTGGGGGGCACGGTTAACGACGTCGTGCTGGCGGTGTGCTCCGGGGCCCTGCGCCGCTACCTGAGCGACCGCAGCGAGCTGCCCACGAAGCCCCTGATCGCCATGGTGCCGGTGTCGGTCCGGGCCGAGAGCGAAAAGGGCACCATGGGCAACCGGGTGTCGTCCATGCTGGTATCGCTGGCCACCGACATCGCCGACCCGGTCGAGCGGCTGCGGGTCATCACCGACAGCACCGAGCGGGCCAAGGACCAGGAGCGCGCCATCAGCGCCGAGACCCTGACCGACTGGACGGAGTTCGCCGCTCCCGCTCTGGCGGCCCGGGCCGCCCGGCTGGCCTCTTCGATGCGGGTGCTCGAGCGGCTCAATCCGGTCTTCAACGTGACCATCTCCAACGTGCCCGGGCCGCCGTTCCCGCTGTATTCGGCTGGCGCCCGCATGGTCGCCATGTACCCGATGGGCCCGGTCAACGACGGCGTGGGTCTCAACATCACGGTCATGAGCTACATGGGCACGATGTTCTTCGGCCTGGTCGCCTGCCGCGAGGTGATCCCTGACATCTGGAACCTCGCCCACTACGTCGAGGAGTCCCTGGACGAGCTGCGCAAGGCGGCCGACGCCGCCACCGGCACCGAGCGCCAGACGGCCAGGACCGCCAAGGCCGTCCAGACGACCAAGACCGCCAAGCCGAACAAGTCGGCCAAGGCGACCACGGGGGCGGCCAAGTCGCGGGCGGCGGCGAAGGCGGCCAAGCCGGCCGAGACAGTGGGGGACGCGGGCTCGACGTCCGCCAGCGACTGATCGAGCGGCGGCGCCCGTGGCGACCTCCGGCCTCACTCTCATGGCTGTCCACGCCCATCCGGACGACGAGTCTTCGAGCACGGGCGGCGTGCTGGCCCGCTACGCGTCCGAGGGCGTGCGCACGGTCGTGGTCACCTGCACCGACGGAGCCCAGGGTGACGGGCCCGGGGGAGTGAAACCGGGTGACGCCGACCACGACGAGGATTCGGTGGTGGCGTGCCGGCGGCGCGAGCTCGACGAGGCTTGCGCTCTGCTGGGCGTCGGCGACCTGGAGGCGCTCGGCTACCGCGACTCGGGCATGCCGGGCTGGGAGGCCAATGGCCGGCCCGACGCCTTCGCCAACGTTCCCATGGAACAGGCGGTGGGTCGGGTCGCCGAGCTGATCGAGCGATACCGTCCCCAGGTTCTCGTCACCTACGACGAGGACCCCTCCGGCTACGAGCACCCTGACCACGTGAAAGCCCACCGGGTGGCCGTGGCCGCCGCCGACGCCACGGGGATACCGGCCCGAGTGTTTTACACGGCCATCCCCCGCTCGGCGGTGAAGGCCTTCGCCTCGGCCGTGCGCGCTTCGGGTGTCGACCTCGAGGAGATGGGGTTTCCGGCCATCGACGGGGAAGAGCCGAGCTTCGGCACGGCCGACGAGCGCATCGCCGCGGTGATCGACGTCAGTTCGGTCGTGGACAAGAAGCGGGCCGCCCTGGCCGCCCATGCCAGCCAGACCGACAACTCCTTCTTCCTGCGCCTGCCGGAGGAGTTCTTCCGGATGGCGTTCTCGTTCGAGTCCTTCGTGTTGCGTCACGGCCCAGTTCCGGTTGGCGAGGTCAGCGACGACCTGTTTGCCGGACTCCGCTGAGCCGGGCGCCGATCAGGTCGGAGCGGCCGATCCCCACCCGAGCTGATCGAGGGGACCCGGCCCGGCGGCGATCCCCCATGCGGCCGAGCCGGCCAAGGCCCGGCGCACCAGCTCACCGGCCCGCCGCGTCGCCTCGAGGGGAGAACGGCCGAGCGCCATCTCGGCGGCCAGGGCGGCCGAGAACGTGCATCCCGTCCCCCGGTTGTTTTCGCTGACCACCCGAGCGCCGGCCAGCTCCGCCCACTGGCTCCCGTCGAAGAACACGTCGATCGGGCCGCCGGCCAGATGGCCGCCGGTCACCACCGCGACGCCGGCCCCCGCCTCGACCAGGAGGGCCGCCGCCTGCCGCATGTCCTTCAGGTCGCTCACTCGCCGGCCGGTCAGCGCCTCGGCCTCGGCCAGGTTGGGCGTCACGACGGTGGCGAGGGGCACCAGCGAGCGCAGGTAGGCCTCGGCCATGGCGTCCTCGACGAGGGTGGAGCCTGACGAGGCCCGGAGCACCGGATCCACGACCAGCACCCCGAGGTCGGCGCGCCGAGCCGCCACCACCTCGGCGTTGGCGGCCGTGGCCAACAACCCGGTCTTGGTGGCCGAGATGGCCATGGACCCGGAGACGGCGGCGATCTGCGCGTCCAGAAGCTCCGGCGGGCAGGGTCGTACGGCACTGACCGTGTCGCCGTCTTGGGCCGTCACCACGGCCACGGCCAATGCGCCGTGGACTCGAAGGGCGGCAAAGGTGCGCAGGTCGGCGGCGACACCCGCTCCCCCCGACGGGTCGGTGCCCGCCACGGTGAGCACGACCGGCGGCGGGCTCAACCCTCGCTCAGGTCGGGGAGGCCTTCGTCGGGCGTGGACGCGAGGGCCAGCCGCCGGCGGGGTATCCGCCCGGCCAGGCGGGCCCGGCGCCCGGCTTCGACGGCGAAACGCATCGCTTCGGCCATCAGCTCGGGGTTCTGGGCCCGGGTGACGGCGGAGGCGACCAGAACGGCGTCGCAGCCCAGCTCCATGGCGAGAGTGGCGTCGGACGCCGTGCCCACCCCGGCGTCGAGGACCACGGGGACGGCCGCCTCCTCGACGATCATGGCGATGTTGTACGGGTTGCGGATACCCATGCCGCTGCCGATCGGGGCCCCGAGGGGCATGACCGCGGCGCAGCCGATCTCCTCGAGGCGCCGGGCGGTCACCGGGTCGTCGTTGGTGTAGGGCAGGACGACGAAACCGTCGTCCACCAGCCGCTCGGCCGCGTCGAGCAGCTCGACGGCGTCGGGCAGGAGGGTGCGGTCGTCCCCGATCACCTCCAGCTTGACCCAGTTGGTCTCGAAGGCGTCGCGGGCGAGTTGGGCGGTGGTGACAGCGTCGCGGCTGGTGCGGCAGCCGGCAGTGTTGGGCAGGCACCGCACCCCGGCCCTGGTAAGGACGTCGAGCACCGACCCCCGCGCTGTCGGGTCCACCCTTCGCAGGGCCACGGTGGCCAGGTCGGCGCCAGAGGCGACGAGGGCGCGCTCGAGAGAGTCGAGGCTTGCCGCGCCGCCGGTTCCGAGGATCAGCCGCGACCCGATCCGCTCGCCGGCGACCATGAAGGGGTCGGTCCGCTCTGCCTCGATGACCACCCTCAGCCTCCCTGCGCCGCCGTTAGGACCTCGATACGGTCTTCGGCCTTCACCACGGTCGTGCCCCACTCGCTGCGGGGCACGACCTCTCCGTTGCGGGCGACGGCCACCCCGCGGCCGCCCCCCGTCAGGGTGCCGACGATGTCGGCCACCGTGGTGCCCGGGATGAGCTCGACCGACTCGCCGTTCACCGAGGCGCAGGCGCTCATGCGACCGACCGGGCGAAGCGAAGGGGCGTGAAGGGCGCGGCCACATCCGGGAGCTGGCCGGAGACTAGATGCTCGGCGATCGCGTCGGCGGTGACGGGGGTGAGCAGGATGCCGTTGCGGAAGTGGCCGGTCGCCAACGACAACCCGTCGAGCGACGAGGGGCCGATAAGCGGCGCATTGTCGGGGGTGCCGGGCCGGAAGGCGGCGCTCGTCTCCACCAGCTCGAGCTCGGCCACGTCGGGCACGAGGGCGCAGGCGTCCGTCAGGAGCTCGAGCACGGCGCCGGCGGTGACAGCGGGGTCGAATCCCATCTCCTCGGCGGTCGCTCCGACCACCAGCCGGCCGTCGGACCGGGGCACCAGGTAGACCTGAGAGCCGCCGACCAAGCCCCGGAGGTTCCCCGACAGGATCGCCCGGCCGCCGCGGTGGCGGAGCCTGAGGATCTGGCCCTTCACCGGTCGGACCGGCACGGACCACCCCTGGGGGACGATGGCCGGCGACCACGCCCCGGCGGCCAACACCACCGACCCGGACGTCACCAACGTCCCCGACGCCAACCGCACACCGGTGGCCCGGCCGCCGGCGACCTCGACCGAGGCCACCCGCTCAGTGGTGAAGGCCACCCCAGTGTTGCCGCACGCCCCCAACAAGGCCGAGAGCAGGGTGCGCGGGTCCACCTGGTGATCACCCTCGACGCGGGCGCCGCCCCGCACCGAGGGGGCCAGGGCCGGCTCCAGCTGGCGGCACTGGCGCGCCGTCAGCCGCTCCACTTCGAGGCCGAGCCGGCGTTGAAAGTCGATCACCTCGCCCAGGGCCCGGTTGTCGTCGTTGTCGGCGGCCACCGCCAGGGTGCCGCAACGTCGGTAGCCGGCGGGTCGGCCGGCAGCCTCCTCGAGCTCGGCCACGAAGGAGGGGTAGCGGCGGGCGGAGGCCAGATTGAGCCCGAGGAGGGACTCCTCGCCGTAGTGGACCTCGGTGACGGGCGCCAGCATGCCGGCGGCCGCCCAGGAAGCTCCCCGCCCCGGCGCGGGGTCCACCACCTCGACGGTGAGGCCCGCCGCCGTCGCCCGCCAGGCCACGGCGAGACCGATGGCACCGCCGCCCACGACGACGACGTCGGGGCGTCTCATCGGCGCTGGCTCGGTCGGGTGGCCCTCATGTCGCGCCGCCGATGCTAATTGACCCCCGTCGAAGGTCCGGGGGGTTCACCGATTGCCGCCAACGGGGCCGCCGACGCGATGCTGGCGCCATGGCCTGGGAATGGAAGGACAAGGTGGCGGTGGTGACCGGGGCATCGTCGGGCATCGGCCGCCAGGTGGCGATCGACCTCGCCGACCGGGGGGCAACCGTCGTGGGCGTGGCCCGCCGCCAGGAGCGCCTCGACGAGGTGATCGCCCGATGCGCCACCGCTTCGCCCAGGAGCGTGGCCAAGTGCATCGATCTGTCGGACCCCGATGCCGCCGCTCGCCTGGTCGAGGACGTCGAAGCCGAGGTGGGTGGCATCGACGTGCTGGTGAACAACGCGGCGGTGCCGATGCGGGTCCACGCCATCCGGCTGACCCCCGCCCAGCTGGAGATGGCCATGGCCGTCAACTTCACCTCGCCGGTCCGGGCGACGATGGCCGCCCTGCCGGGCATGTTGTCTCGTGGCCACGGTCACGTGGTTAACGTGGCCTCGGTCGCCGGCCGGGTGAGCAGCCCCCGAGAGTCGGCCTACACCGCCTCCAAGTTCGCCCTGGTCGGCTGGACGGACGCGGCGGCCTCGGATCTGGTCGGCACCGGCGTGAGGCTGCACCTGGTGATCCCCGGACCGATCGCCACCGAGATCTGGGAGAAGCTGGACGAACCGGCCGCCTACCGGGGCCGCTTTCAGCCGCCGGAGAAAGTGAGCGCGGCGATCATCGAGTGCGTCGAACGCGGTAGCTATGAGCGCTGGGTGCCCCGCTGGCCGGCGGTGATGCCGCTGTTCCGGGCGCTCGCCGCCCGTGGATACGTGACGGCGGGAGGATGGTTCGACCGGCGGGCGGTACGCGACTGAGTTGCATCCGAGGCGGGGTGGTTCCGGCGAATCATGTCTCGGAGCGTTGGAAGAGTCGCAGAACGACCCGGCAGCCCGACGACGCCGGCTCGACGGTGACCCCGACGTCCCAGGTGTAGCTGTCGCGGCTGAGCCGCTCGGCCACCACCTGGCGGCCGCGGCCGTCGCGGCTGACCGTCACCGACGCCACCCGCCATCCGAGCGCGGCCAGCCGCTGGGCGTAGAACGAGACGACCTCGGTGAGCGGCTGAGGCACGGCCAGGGTCGCCTGGCGGTCGTACTGGCCCTCGGGCGTGTCCTGGCTGAGGTAACTGGCGGGGCGGGACCCGACCGGCACCACCAAGCGCGACAAGACGTCGTCCGGCGGGGCCCCGGGGCCGGTGATCGGCCGGAGCAGGGGAGCGGCGGCGGCGGCCGGCAGGGGCGGGGAGCCCGAGACGTGTACCGACCGGGGCTGACCCAGGGCGGCGACGATGAACACCGAGATGGCGGCGAGGACCATGGCCGCGGCGCCGATGACCACCCACTGTCCGGAGACGCTGCGGCGGGGGGCGGCCGGATGGGGGATGGCGGCTCCGTCGCTCATGTCTGGGCCGCGATGCTACCGGCGCCTGCCGCTGGCCCCGCCGCAGGTCAGGGCCGCGAGCGGGCCCAGCGCAGGGCGACGCCCTCGGCGCGGAGGGACCGCATGAACCACACGTAAGAGAGGGCGATGGCGCAGATCGTCAAGGTCGTCGACGAGACGGTGCGCATGACGAGAAAGGTCGGTAGGGATGACCGCAGGAGGAGCAGCAGGGTCGTCATCCCGTTCACCAGGTAGATGAACGCCCACAGCAGGGAGATGCGCAGGAAGAAGCGGCGCACGGCGCTGTTGCGGACCAGGGCGTCAGGCAGGGGACAGAAGTCGTGGGCCAACCGCTCGGCGAGGGGCTGGCCGACCCGAACAGAGGCCAGGAACAGCCCGGCGACCACGAACGTGCCCAGGGTCGGCTGCAGGAAGTAGATGAAGGTGCTGCCCGTCACCATGGCGATCACGGTCCGCACGGTGAACAGGCCCGCCGCCATCAGCAGCAGGCCCGGCAGCCTCTGGCCGAGCACCATCCGCCGGATCACCGACGCATAGGACCAGGCCAGGGCGGCGATGAGGGCCCAGTGCAGCCCCAGCTGCGACATCACCAGGTAGAAGATGGCAAGGGGGGCGATGGTGGCCTCGAACAGGTGCGAGGCGGCAGTGCGGGCGATCACCAGCGGAGCCGGGAGGTGGATGGTGTGGCGGGGTGCATCGTGCACGGCAACCGTCACGGCGGGCTCCTAGGTCTGGCGGGGCAACTACTTGTGTCGGTCTCCACGCCGGGGCTCTTGAGGGCCGGAGCGGGAAGGGCGCACCATTCCGGGGCGGAAAGGTCCGACATGGAAGGATGAGGGGGGAGGTTCCGCACCCTTGAGACGACTCGTCAGCCTTGCCCTCGCCTACTTGGCCGGGGCCATCCCCTTCTCGAACGTGCTGGCGGCGTGGATCTCGGGTGTGGACCTGCGCCAGGTCGGGTCGGGGACGGTCTCGGGCTCAGGCCTGTACCGGGTGGCGGGGTTCAAGCCGTTGGCGGTCGCCGGGTCGCTTGATGTGGCCAAAGGGGCCATAGTCGCCGCTTTCGCCCGGCGGCCGGCCCCGCGGGCGGCCGTGGGCGGCGGGCTGCGGTCCCCGACCGTCGATGAGGCCCTGGCCGCCGGCTTGGTGGTCGTCGGACACAACTGGTCCCCGTTCCTCGACGGCGCGGGGGGGCGGGGGGTGTCGCCGGCGCTCGGCGCCTACGGGGTGATCGCTCCGGAGGGGACCGTTCTCCTGCTCGCTGGGCTGGTCGCCGGGCGGCTCACCCACCAGACCGCTTTGGGCACCTTTGCCTCGCAGGTGGCCATCGTGCCTACCCTCGCCGCCACCCGGGGGCGGCGAGGTGCCCTGGCCGGCGCGGCCGTGGTGGGGCCGATGCTGCTGAAGCGGGTCATGGGCAACGGTCCGCCCAAGCCCGGCTCCGGCCCCCGCGTCTATCTCGCCCGCCTCCTGTACGACCGCGACGACTGGGTGGCCTGATGCACCTACCCCGCGTCCTGCGCGCCAGCGATTACCGCGATCTTCTGATCGCCGAGTCCGTTTCGGCGCTCGGGGACTGGCTGGGAACGGTGGCCTTCATCGCCCTGGTCTTCGACATCACTCACTCGGCCACGGCCGTCGGCGGAATGCTGACCCTGCGCCTGGCCCCCGCCGCGGTAGCGGGACCGGTGGCCGCCCGGGTGGTGGCCAGGTGGAATCCCCGCCGGACGATGCTCGCCATGTCGGCCATCCGAGCCCTGATCGTGGCGGTCATCCCATTGCTGTACACGGTCTGGTGGGTGTTCTTCTGGGCCTTCCTCCTCGAGCTGTGCAGCCTCGTGTTCCTGCCGGCGCGAGACGCCTCGATCCTCCATTTGCTCGACGATGAGGACGACCTGACCCTGGCCAACGGGCTGATCCTGGGATCCTCGTACGGCACCCTTCCGCTGGGTGCGGGATTGTTCGCCTTGGTGAGTGGCCTGGCGAGCGGAGCTCTGTCGTTCCTGCCCGGGGGCCGCTTCGCCCTCGCCTTCTGGGTTGACGCCCTCACCTTCGTGGTGGGCTTCCTACTCATCGCCCGCATCACGTCGCTTCGGTCGGTGCACGTGCCGGGCGAGGAGGAGGGCGAGGAAGCGGAGCCAACGTCGTTCCTCCGGGCCCTGCGGATGCCCCTGGTGCGCTCGACGCTCCCACCCGTGGTGGGGGTGGCGCTGGGTCTTGGCTGTCTCTTCTCGTTGGGTATCGACTTCGTGAAACACACCCTGCGGGCCTCGGACAGCCAGTTCGGTGTGCTGGTCATCCTGTTCGGGGTCGGCGCGGCGCTGGGGATGGCCGTGCTCCAGATTCGTCGCCCTCCCCAGCCGCTGCGGGTGCTCAGGCCGGGTGTGACGACGATGGGCATCGTCCTGTCGGGCATGAGCCTGGCCCCGACCCTGTGGGTGGCCTTCGTCGGAGCAGTGCTCTTCGGCGGGTGCGCCAGCTACTCGATGGTGGCGGGCATGACCGGAGTGCAGAAAGCCCTGGACGACGACACCGAACGGCAGCTCGGTTTCGCTGCCTTCCATGTCGGGCTGCGTATCTCGTTGGTGCTCGGGGCCATCGGCGCCGGCATCGCCGGTGACGTCATCCGCAGCAACCGCTTCCCCCTCGTCGGTCGCCTTGACCCCCCCAGAACCGTCCTCTTCGTCTGCGGTCTGGTGATTATGTTCGGCGCCTGGGCCATCCGGGGCACGATCCGCAACGTGATCGACCAGACTGAGGCGGACGAAGTCGCTCGACGCAGGTCACCGCCCGCCGAACAACCCAGACCTGCGCTGATCGAGCCCGAACCCGGCCAGTGACGCCTCAGCGGGTCGAAGCAGTCCACTGCTCGAGGAAGGCGGCCTCCTGTTCCAGGTGCTCACGCATGCCGCTCAGGATGGCCCGCTCCACCAGGGGACCGACGATTGGGTAGCGGACGACAAGGTCGCCTTCGATCACCTGCACCGTGGCCGCGTCGACCTGCTCGAACCGGTAGGTGCCGCCGAAGCGGATGCGGTTACCGTAGTTGTCGGGCACCATGCGGAACTCGGTGCGATGCTCGGCCAGGTCGACCGTTGACTCGTTGACCCAGGTCAGCTTGTCGGGATCGAGCACCCGCCGGGCCGCAGGGGGCAGGTCACCGGAGAACCGGTACCTGACTTTCATGAGGATGACGTCGCCCTGTTCCTCGCGACCGACCACTTCGGGCGGGGAGATCTTGGGCATGTCGACCATCGCCGAGTAGAAGGCCGGGTCCAGGTAGGCGGCCTGTACGGCGTCGCGGTCGGCCAGGATGCGATTCTCCACGTGGAACTTCACCGGGCCAGGCTAGGCAGGCGCCGGAGCAGGGTGGCGCGACTATCGTGGGCCGTTCCGGCGGCGTGGCCGAGTGGCTTAGGCAAGGGCCTGCAAAGCCCTGTACACCGGTTCGATTCCGGTCGCCGCCTCTTCACAAAAGACCTGCTCAGAGGGCATTTCTGGACCTGCAGACGAGTCGCCGAGATGCGACTGGCCCACATTTGGCCCGCGGCAGAGAACGGATCGGTGTGACCTTCCCCGTTCGCAGCGCCGTCTGCGCGCTGGCGATCTCGCCGTCGAGGAACGCGGCGATGGTGCGGTCGCGCTCTTCGGTGGCGTGCTGGTAGATGAGCGCGGCGCGCGGCGAGGCGTGACCGATACGGGCCATCAGCTCCTTGGTGGTGATGCCCGGCATGCGAGCCATCGCCGTGGCGGCGTGATGTCGTAGGTCGTGCACCCTGATCCGCTCCAGGCCCACGGCGGCGCACGCCTCACGCCACTGCTTTGACAGGGTGGCCCGGCGCAGCGGCGTACCCAACGGCCCGGTGAACACCGCACCGTCGGGCCCCGGTTGGGCATAGGTGCGCAGGTGGTCTCCCAGCGCATCGACCACCAAGGCAGGAAGCACGACCGTGCGCCTTCCGGCTTCTGATTTCGGGGCGGCGAGGACCCGGCCCTTGCCCTTCACCTCGTAGGACTGATGGCGCACGTGGACCAGGCCGCCCATCAGGTCGACGTCGCGGCGACTCAGCCCCAGCATCTCGCCGGTGCGCAGCCCGCCGAACCCGGCCAGCAGCACCAGTGCCCGATAGCGGGGGTCGACGGCGTCGGCCACGGTGAGCACGGTCGTTGCGTCGAGCATGGGTCGCTCGGCGCTGTGCTCGATCCCCCCGCCTCGGATGCGGCAGGGGTTCCGGGCCAGGATGTCGTCGGACACGGCGGTGTTGAGGACGGCCCGCAGGAGCCGGTAGCTCTTGGCCGCCGGGTCCTGGCCCGAGGTCTTGGCCAGCTCGGCGTACCAGTTGCGCACGACGTCCGGGGTGATCTTGCGCAACGGTGTCCGGCCGAAGGCGGGGATGAGGAAGCGGCGCAACAGGCTCTTGTAACCAGCAACCGTGGTGGGCGACAACGGCTTGCCCTTCACCCTCCGGGACTCGACCCATGCTTCGGCATAGGGACCGAAGGCCTGCTCACCGGCCCGAGGGTCGATCACCAGTCCGGCCACCTCGTCGGCTTCGATCCTGCGCTTGAACGCCTCGGCGTCCGAACGGCGCTTGAAGGTCTTCTCCCGAGGCTCTCCGTCGAGCCGGTAGCGGACGCTCCATCGAGGCCCGCTCGCCCTCGGCCGTCTTCTGATGCTGGCCATTCAGTCCTCCCTGCAGAGGCCCGGTCCTGCCGCCTCGCTGCTGGGCAGCGAGTTGGCGTCGATCTTCACGAGCTGGGCCATCCGCCACCCGACCTGACGAGGATGCCCGCGTGCGTCCAGCCGTCCTGCCGGACGGTAACCGCCCGATGTGACCCACTTTGCTGCCAGGACCGTCTGACCGACGGCCGGCCGACTCGCCGGGGACCGCCGGCCATCCCCTGCGGGGCGGCCGGCTCGCCCTGCGGGCGTCCCCGTCGTCGACGAGGTGGGCACCACTCGGGTCATCCGACGTTCCGTTCCCGCAGCAGCTGGTCCACGTACGCCTCGACCGCCCGGACCGGGACCCGCCGGCAGCCGTCGACCTTGACCGAGGCGATCACGCCTCTGGCGATCAGGCTGTAGAGCTTGGTCCGTCCGATGGCCAGCGCCCGAGCGGCCTGCTCCGGCGTCAGCAGCAGCTGGGTGCCGCTCCGATCGGAGGCGTCCGGCTCAACCATGCTGGCCTCCTTCCAGCCGGCGGCGACGTATCCGCTCCGAGAAGGCCAGACCTCGAGCGAGCTCGTCCTGGCGGAGGTGGTGGCCCAGGGCGGACACGGTGTCGTCGATACCGCTGGTCCCCGAGAGCACGGCGAAGCTCACCAGATAGCCGGCCAGGCCGGGCGTCAGCTTGCGCAGCGAGCCGCACCTCAGCTGGCTGGTGATGCGATCGGCGCCGACCCGGCGCTGAGCCAGTGTCGCCCGTTGCACGCAGCACCACTCCGCCGATGTCGGCCAGCGGGCCCGGTTCCCGTCGGCCGTGGGGGAGCGGTGGGTGAGCCATTCGGTCGTGCCGTACCTCCAGAGGTCCCCCGCGCTGGCCAGGGTCTCGGCCGGTCCCAGCAGACCGAACTGGGCAAGGCCTTTACGGTTCAGCTCGAACTCGACCCGGTGGATGGTGGAGGAGGACTGCCGGTCTTTGTCCCAGACGTCAAACCACCAGTCGACGCCGGTGCGGGCGACGTGGACGGTCTTGTTGTAGATCCGGGCGGAGATGGTGCCGGTGTCACGCTTGCCGAAGTCGAAGCCGGTGAGACGCCCCTCCGCTTCGTAGGTGCGCACGGAGTCCGCCCGGCACACGAAGCGGGGACGGTCCTCGAGGCTCAGGTCCCAGCCCTCGAAATCGGCGTACAGGTCGATGCGACTGACCGAGAAGCTCAACTCACCGCACTCAGCGAGCAGCAGGGCATGGAACCGCTCGACGGCGCCGGCGGGGCCGGCAGTGTGGAGGAAGGCGCTGCGGAGCTGAACTCGGACAGCCGGCAGCTGCTTGGACGTGGTGAAGCCGACCCGGCCGTCAGGATGGTCGAGGCAGTAGCGGTACTTGCCCCACCCATGCGGTGCGAGATCGAACTTGTCGCCGCCGAGGTCGAACGGAATCGGCACGGTCGTCCCCTCCGCCAGCTGCCGGCCGTCCTCGAGTCGGTCCAGTAGCTCTCCCGGGACTTCTGGCCGCCCGGACAGGTAGAGAGCGTCGACCCCCGACGCCAGCTCCGTCAGAGGCAGATCTGCGACTGATGGACGCTGGTCGGGCCGGCACGGGGGATCCATGGCACGCCTACTTCCTCGATCGGCTCCGCGGGCGGCGCCGGCGACTGCCGGATGCCTCTCCGATGGGGGTGACCTGGCTGCGCCGGGCGGCCGCCTCGGCCAGATGGTCGTACGCCTCGAGGTCGTGCGGGTCTGGTCTCACCGGGGCCCAGTGAGGCTGCCAGCGTTCGTCGTCCGTCCGGGAGGAGCTGACCTTCCGGGCCGGTTGCGAGGCCCAGTTGAGCGCGACCTGCTCGTCGCTCCTCCAGCAGCGCTCCCAGTCCGGGTCCAGCCAGGGGAAGCGGGCATGGTCGGGGTGGACGCCGTAGTAGGAGCGGAACCGGCGGATCTTGCGGAAGATGGTGGAGCGGTCCCAGCCGCCCCGCTCGAGCTCCGCGAACCCGCCTGCCCGGTGCCACGCCATCCAAAAGGCGATCAGCTCGGATTCACGGATGACCCGGGCCGCTATGGCGTCGCGGTCATCCTCGGCGAGGGTCGGGTCGAGGTTCTCCGCCCAGGTCGTCCAACGGGAGACGGCGATGGCGTCACCCTCGGGGGAGGGGCTGGGCTCGGTCCGGTAATCGGGCATCTCGGGCATCAGGCGCATACTTGCCACTGGCCTACCCGAATGTCAAGAGAGTAATTCCACCTTTAGGATTCCGGTGGGCCCGTTGACCTCGGTCCACTGGAGGTTTGACTCGTGGCTGATGTACTGCCAATGTGAGTACATGGGTTCCACCAAGGATGACCGCCTGCAGGTCCGGGTCGACCCGGCCGACAAGCGCCTGATCGAGCGGGCTGCCGCGGCGTCGCATCTCAACGTTTCGGCCTTTGTAGTCCAGTCGGCCGCCATGCGGGCCGAGGAGGTGCTGGCCGAGCGCCCGGTCATCGGACTGACCCCCGAGGCCGCCCAGGCATTCAGCGAGGCGCTCTCACGCCCTGCCGCGGTTAACGAACGACTGGCCGAGGCCCTGCGGCGGCCACGCAAGTTCCGCTGGCTTGACTGAGCTCCGTCGCCCGGAGCCCCTCGACACCCGGCGGCACGACCGGGCCGCTTTCGACTCGGGTGAGCCGGTCCTCGACGAGTGGATCCGGCGCTACGCCGGGCAGAACCGCCGAAGGCACACAGCCGCCACCTGGGTGATCGCCGACGCCGAGGACCGCATCGTGGCGTACGCCAGCATGTCCATTACGGCGATTGACAGGTCGGCGGCCCCGGAGGAGGTCGTGAAAGGCGCACCCGATCCCGTCCCCGCCCTGCTGATCGGGCGACTGGCCGTCGACCGGAGCGGACTCGGAGTCGGAACGGCTCTGCTCGGTCATCTGCTCGCCACGGCGCTCGAGCTGAACCTTTCCGCCGCCTGCCGGGCAGTCGTAGTCACCGCCCTGACGCCAGCGGCCAGAGGATGGTGGGAGCGCTTCGGATTTCGCCCGCTCGACGGGGAGGACGGGCTGGACCTCTATCTGCTGACCCACGACATTGAGGTGACCCTGCGGAACATCTGACCGGAAGCGGGTTCTAACTCCGTATTTTGCGGGTGCTGTGATACAGGGCACGCACCCGCCACGCTCCGACGCCGAGCGTTATGGTCCGGCCAATCGGACAAACACCACTCGCCGATGCCACCCCACAGCCGGCAGCGAGGATGTGCGTGACGGCTTCGGGCACCATCCGCGGGTGGGGATTCGAGGGGCGTCACTGTGTGGTGGGTTCCTCGAGTCCGGTCTGACCCACCGATTC
>JAJPHE010000150.1 GCA_021325435.1 Actinomycetota bacterium
CGACCTCCACTGGGTCGTCGGGTTGGGTAGCAACCCGACATCCCAGTCGGGCCAAACCGACGACCGGTGGATGGTCCCCCTGCTAGCGCCTATCCGCGCGGCCTCTTCGACTTCGACCACCAACGGTCCCTCAAACGCGACACGGTCCTGCATCTCGGCACGCTCGACTTCGTGGCCGGCCGGGAGAACGTCGTGTTCCTCGGCCCGCCCGGCACCGGCAAGACCCATCTCTCCATCGGGCTCGGCATCCGGGCCTGCCAGGCCGGCCACCGTGTCGCCTTCGCCACCGCCGCGGAATGGGTCGCCCGCCTCGGCGAGGCCCACACCCAGGGCCGTCTCCATGCCGAGCTCACCCGGCTCGGGCGGATCCCGCTGCTCATCATCGACGAGGTCGGCTACATCCCCTTCGAAGCCGAGGCCGCCAACCTGTTCTTCCAGCTCATCTCGGCCCGCTACGAGCGGGCCTCGGTCATCGTCACCTCCAACAAGCCCTTCGGGCGTTGGGGCGAGACCTTCGGGGACGCCACCGTCGCCGCCGCCATGATCGACCGCCTCGTCCACCACGCCGAAGTAGTCAACCTCAAAGGCGACAGCTACCGGCTCAAGGACCGCGACCTCGGAAGGGTGGTGCCTAGCGACGACGCTGCGTGACGGTGGACCCGGGGAGGGGGGTCAATTTTCGGCCGTCGCAGGGGGGTCAATTTTCGGGCGTCGTTGACAGGGCCCACCGACCGGTGGATACCGGCCGGTCAGCGGACGCTTACAAGGAGATCTGGTGGCCGCCCATCGGGAACTCTCGTGACCGCCAGCGGGGAGTTTCGTGTCCGCCTACGAGGAGGATCTCATGGCCGCCGTCATCATCGTGACCTCGCCGAGTTACGACAAGGACACAACACGGTGAGCTTTCGGGCTGCACGGTGAAGGCGCGGCGAACTCGTGTCGGCCGCCACGGGGATCGGACAGGATGGGACCACCTCCCCGCCAGTTGTGGGACCAAACACTGGTGCCGCCAGGCATGGACCACCGGGGTCCACGAGTGCCTGTGAACTTACCGGTGCACTCGGCGCTCACGGTCGTAGCGGGTCCAGGAGGGCGAGGCCGGCCAGATCCGACCGGGCTCTACGAAGGGAACCGGGAAACCTGCTACCCGCCATTTCCGATCGGGAACAGAGGCTTAGGCCGCCGCCTGGCCGGCCAGCCAACGACGAAGAATGCCCTCGGCCAAGGCGAAGTAGGCGCCTTGCCGGAAGCCGCGCGACCCCACTGATCCCCGGGCCTTCTTCACTACGTTGATCGGCGCGCCGAAGCCACGCTTTGGCCGACTCACCACCTCTGCGGGCAGCACATCCAGAGCAACCTTCCGGGTCAACCACTTTCCGACCCGGCCCCGGACTAGTGCCTCCCCGGGCAGCGTCAGCGCCCACCCGATCAGGTCCAGGTCCAGCCACGGAACCCGAACCTCTACGCTGTGATGCATCCCGGATCGGTCGGAATAGGCCAGGCCTAAGCCCGGAAGGTAGACGGTCAGGTCAACAGCTCGTAGGCGTCGCAGCAACGACCAGCCCACCGGACTGGCTTCAAAGGCCTCCCTGTGGCGTTGCCACACCACCTCATCCGCCACTTCGGTGGCTGTGCAGTCCAGGACGGACGCCCGCTCAGGGGCATTGCTGTAGCTGGAAAGTACCATGTATGAGGACAGAGGGTCCGACTGGGCTCCGGCCCGCAGCAGGCGGGCTAGGTACTCGACCTGTGTGCCGCCGGCACCCGTACGCGCCAGGAGGCTGGCGGCGACTTCCCCCGGTCGACCCAGCCTCATCCGGGCTGCCGTCGGCCCAACGACGTGGCGACGGTATCCGCCGAACAGTTCGTCGCCACCTTGGCCGGAGAGCAGGACCTTGAAGCCGTCCGCGGCTGCACGGGAGGCGATGAGCCGGGCGAGGTCCGCCGCGGGGTCGGCCAGGAGGTCTCCGCTCGCTGGAAGTTCCTCGACATCGACATCGGTTCCAGGTACATAGCTGACCGGCGTGGCGAAGTGGCCCTCGAGCCGCCCCACGGCGGCCGTGTCCTCGTTGAGCCGCTCGAAGCTCCGATCCCCGGACCAGTCGATGGTGTACGCCCTATCGAGGCGCCCTTCGGCTGCCCACCAGAGCAGGCTGCTATCGACGCCGCCTGAGGCCATCAACCCCACCGGCACGTCGGAGAGGAGCTGGCGTTGGACGGCTGTTTGGACCCGTTCAGCTACCTCGGAGCTGGCGGTGGTAACGGAAATGGTCGCTTGACCCGCCGCCTCCACCACGAGGCTTCGGTACATCCGCTGCTCCATGAGGCCGCCCTGCCACACGAGTGCCTCCCCGGGAAGAAGCGAGTGAGCGTTTGTGAACGGGGTCCGAGGATCCGGAATCCAGAGGAACGTGAGGAACTGGGCCAGAGCCGTGGGGTCGGGGCCGCCGACCGGCGCCCCGGCGGTCTGCAGGGCGCGGAGCTCGGAGGCAAACCACACCCTCCCGTCTCTCTCTGTCCAAAACAGAGGCTTTACCCCTACAGGGTCGCGGGCCAGGACTAAGCGTCCGGCCCGGCGATCCAACAGCGCCAACGCGAAGATGCCATTGAGCCGGGACAGGGCGTCAAGCCCGTGGTCCTCCCAGAGATGGACGATGACCTCGCCGTCGGAGTGCGACCGGAATCGGTGGCCGCGCGACTCGCAATAGCGGCGCAACTCTGGAGAGTTGTAGATCTCGCCGTTGAAGACCAGAGCCAGCGAATCATCCTCGTTGACAAGGGGCTGGTTGGCGGCTTCGGATAGGTCGTTGATGGCGAGACGGGTGTGGATCAGGGTGCAGTCCCAGCCGTCGCCGCTCCATCGGTCAATGCCTGATGCGTCCGGGCCGCGATGCTGCAGCGCAGCCTGGACGGACGCCACCGCCCCGCCACCGGCCCGGCATCCTACCCAACCTGCTATCCCGCACATGACTACGAACGTAGCCGGACGAGTGACCTCTCGGCTTTGAGGCGGAGCAGAAGTCCGGGGACGAAGCCGTAGGACCAACAGTCGGGGCTACCGTCGTTTGGGCACTGTCAGGACACAGTCGGAATGCGGTTGTCCGAACTTCGCCGTAAAGCAGATCCCATCAGCTTCACCCCCGAGTTCGGGGAGCGTCGAGCTATGGCTTACCCCGCTCGAGAGCCCCCGCTCGGAACAAACCCGCCCCAAGGTCCTGCGCTTCGGGAAGGATGCAGCCTTGCTCCCGACGTTCCTCCGTATATAAGGAGGCGAACTTTGGGGGCGGACAACGGACCGACGAGCCGTCTGGGCTCAAAACACCAGCCGACAACCGATGGGCGGTCGTAGAGCACGGCCCGCAGGCGTCCCGCCGGTCGAAAGCTCCCGAACGAAGGGCCCCTCGCCACCCCCCGGTGTCACGTGAGTACTGGAGGACATCCGAGGAGTAGTCGCTGTCGAAGGACCCTTCGGAGAAAGGCCGGTCGAGTTAGGAACCAAGCCGACTGGAGGCCGGGCCGACGGGTGCGTCGTTGGTGCCGTTCCCATTCCGCTCGGTGTAGGCGTACGAGTACCGGTAGGAGTAGCCGTAACTGCTCTGGTCGGTCAGGCCGTTGAGTATTACACCCACAATCGGGGCGTTCACGTGCCCCAGGACCTCAAACGCCCGACCCAGCTGCTTTCGGGTGGTGACCCCGGCGCTTACCACCACGGCAACGCCGTCGGCATGGCGCGACAGCACGGCGGCGTCGGTGACGGGCAGGACTGGAGGCGTGTCGAGAAGGACCATGTCGTAGGAGGTTGCCAGGATGTCCAGCAGTTCGCTCGCGCGAGGGCTCGACAGGAGCTCGGAGGGGTTCGGAGGCACGGGTCCTGACGCGAGAAGAGTGAGGTTCTTGACCTCCTCCACTGGCTGGAGGGCGCCGTGGAGAGGCGAGGTACCTAGAAGAACCGAGGTGAACCCGGTCTCGTTGCTCAGCCCGAAGAACTCGTGAATGCGAGGCCGGCGCAGATCGCAGCACACGACTATCACCCGCTTGCCCGCCTCGGCCAGGGTCACCGCCAGGTTGGTGAGGGTGGTCGTCTTGCCCTCGGTGGCCGACGCGCTGGTCAAAACCAGGCGGCGCAGCGGCCGGTTGATGTCCATGAACTGGATGGAGGTGCGCAGCGAACGGTAGGCCTCAGCGGCCGGCGACTTGGGCCGCGCCAGGGAGACCACCATCGTCGACCTCCGGTCCTTCCACCCCTCCACGGCGGGCACCAGGGCAAGGACCGGCAGGTCGGAGGCGACCCTCAACATGTCCTCCTGGGAGCGGACAGAGTCGTCGAGGTACTCGAGGAGGAATGCCAGACCCACCCCAAGGATGAGGCCCACGATGACGGCGACCCCGACGTTTCGCTTGGGCCTGGGCGAGCTGGGGCTGGTTGGCGCCAACGCCGGAGTGATCAGCTCGGCCCCGCCGCTCAGCAGCGACGAGTTGACCTGGAGCTCGGCCAGCTGCGACTTGAACGTCGCCTCCTGGGCGAGGAGGGCGTCGCGCTGTGAGGAGCTCGCGCCGCTGCCAAGTGCGGTGATCTGGGAGTCGAGGTCGGAGATCCTGGCCTGGATCTGCTGCTCGGCGGCCACCACCGACTGGAGGGCGGCGTTGCGTTTGAAGTCGATGTAGGAGTTGGCGTAGGCGTTGGCGATGCGGGCCGCCTGGCGGCCGCTGGTCATGGTGGCGGCGATGTCGACCACGTTGGTCTGGCCTACCGGGGTGACCGACACCTTCGGGGCCGGGTAGACCCCCAGGGTCTTCGAGACGGCTGCCTCCACTGGGGCGCTGGTCATGATCTGCACCTCGGTCTGGACGTCGGTGGGGGTGAGGTCTTGGCTCACCCCCCCGTTCGCCGTCAGCAACGGGTTGCCGCTGTTGGAGGGCTGGAGGAGGACTTCGGCGATGGCGGTGTACTTCTTGGCCTGCAGGAACGAGAAGGCCATGGCGGCGCCGGTGACCAGGATCACGCTCAGCGCGATGGTCCACTTCCGTCGCCACAGCACCTGCATGTAGGACCGGAGGTCCGGCTCCCCAACCACCGCCTCCCCGGGAATCACCTGGTCATCGTAGCGGCGGACCCGTCCGACCCTCCCATCGTGCCCGTTGCGGGCGGCCGGCTCAGTCAGCACCGGCGGCGTAGATGGGCGCCGGGTGCACCTCCTGGTGGGGGCTGAGGTCGATCAGCCCGGCCGACAGCTGACGCAGGCATCGGCAGAGATGGGCCGACGCCACCGGCAGCTCCCGGGCCACGTCAGGGGCCAGGGGCTCGACGGGCACGTGGGATACCAGCGGGTGGACCGGCCGGAAGTCCTGCTCGTGGCAGCCGAAGAGGGACTCGTGGAGCTTCTCGCCGGGCCGCAGTCCGGTGTAGACGATCTCGACCGGCCGGGGGCTCGAGCCGGCCAGGCGGCGGGCGACGGCGTCGATCGACACCGGCTCGCCCATGTCGAGCACCAGCGCCTCCCCGTCGCGCCCGATGGCGCCGGCCTGGATGACCAGCTCGACCGACTCAGGGATGGTCATGAAGTAGCGGGTCACCTCAGGGTGGGTGACGGTCAGCGGCCCGCCGGCACTCAGCTGGGCCCGGAAGGCAGGAAGGACCGAGCCCCGGCTGCCGATGACGTTGCCGAACCGGACGGACAGGTAGGTACCCGACGCCCGGTCGGCCATCGCCGCGGTGAGCCGCTCGGCGATCCGCTTGGTGTAGCCGAGGACGCTGACCGGGTCGGCCGCCTTGTCGGTCGAGATGTTGACGAACCGGTGGACTCCTGAAGCGGCGGCCGCTTCGAGCACGTTCAGGGTGCCCCAGACATTGGTGCGCACTGCCTCGTCGGGGTGGCGCTCGAGGAGCGTCAGGTGCTTGAGGGCGGCGGCGTGGAAGACGACCTCGGGCCGGTGCTGGCGGAACACCTGGCGGACCCGGTCGGCGTTGCGGATGTTCGCCAGGACCAGCTGCGGGGAGTCGAGCAGGGCCCGGCCCTCGATGGACATCTGGGTGGCGTGCAGGGCGCTCTCGTCCGTGTCGACCATGACCAAGGTCTCCGGGCCGAAGCGGTGGATCTGGCGGCACAGCTCGGACCCGATGGACCCCCCGGCCCCGGTGACCAGCACCCGGCGTCCGGTCAGATAGCCGGCGATGGCGTCGATGTCGGTCTCGATCGGGCGGCGACCGAGGAGGTCCTCCTCGGTCACGTCGCGGATGTCGGAGGCGGCCACCTCGGCCCCATAGAGCTCGTTCACCGACGGGAGCACCTTGACCGCCAGCCCGCAAGCCCGAGCCCGCTCGTCGATCTGGCGGACCAGCTCAGCCGGGGCGCTAGGAATGGCGATGAGCAGGGAGGTAGCGCCGGTGGCGGCGGCGGCTCGGGCGATGTCGTTCCGGTCCCCCACCACCCGCACGCCCATCACCCGTAGGTGGCGCTTCGCCGGATCGTCGTCGAGCAGGCCGGCGGGCAAGAAGCGGCTCTTCGGGTTGGCCAACAGACTGCGCAGGACCTGAAAGCCGCCCTCCCCCGCCCCAAACACCAGAAGCGGGCTGGCGCCGGTGTCGACCCGGGGCCGGCGCCGAGCCTCGGCTGCCACCCTCCACACAGCGCGCTCGAAGGACATCCCCACGGTGGCCAGGGCGGCGCCGACCACCGTCACCCCCAACGGCACCAGGTGCCGGCCGGCGATCCAGTCGTCGACAAGGAGCAGGATCCCCCCTGACGCCCCGGCCGTCATCGCAAGAGCGACGACCTCGTCAAAGCTGGAGTAGCGCCAGCGCCCCACGTAGAGCCCGAAACTAACCCCAAAGGCGATCTGGGCCCCCAGTGCGAGCGGGACGGCGCGCACCAGATGGAACCACGGGATGTGGGCCAGCCCGAAGTCGAACCGGGCGACCAGGGCCACGACGAGAGCGACGGACCAGACGACACAATCGAGGGCGGCCACGCTGATGTTGCGGTGGCGCCGGGCCCATCGGTAGGGACGCTCGGCGAAGGCGGGTCGGGGGATGCGGGTCGCCATCTACAGGTGCTCCACCGACGGGCCGGTCGCCCGGCGGCGGGTGTCGAAGAAGTAACGCGCGGCGCCAGCCAGGGCGTCGATGTCGAAGGCGTCGTGATCGGCCAGGAGGACGACGGCGTCGGCCCGGGCCGCCTCCTCCGGGGTGGCCTCCACCCGAGCGATGCGACTGTCGGCGATGCCCTCGACGACGTGCGGGTCGGCTGCCACTACCTCGGCCCCCAGGGCGAGAAGCTGGTCGGCGATGACCAGCGCCGGCGACTGGCGGGCGTCGCTGGTATTGCGCTTGTAGGCCAAGCCGAGCAGGAGGACCCGGCTGCCGTTCACCGGCTTGCGTCGACGGTTGAGCCCGGCCGCGATCCGGCGCACCACGTAGTCGGGCATGTGGTCGTTGAGGTCGTTGGCCAGCTCGACGAACCGGAAGCTCTGGCCCAGCCGGCGCTTCACCCGCCACGACAGGTACGACGGGTCGATCGGCAGGCAGTGGCCGCCGACGCCGGGCCCCGGGGTGAAGCGCATGTACCCGAAGGGCTTGGTCGAGGCGGCGTCGATCGCCTCCCACACGTCGATGCCGAGGTCGGCGGCGAACATGCCCATCTCGTTGACGAGGGCGATGTTGACGTGGCGGAAGGTGTTCTCGAGCAGCTTGGTCAGCTCGGCGACCGCCGGGGAGGACACCGGCACGGTCTGCTCGACCAGGGATTCGTAGAACGCAGTGAGCGCGGTGAGCGACGCCTCGTCGACTCCGGAGACGACCTTCGGGGTGTTCTCGAAGCGCCATTCCGGGTTGCCGGGGTCGATGCGCTCCGGGCTGTAGCCGAGGTGGAAGTCGGCGCCGGCCGCCAACCCCGACTCGGCCTCGAGGATGGGCCCGAGCAGCTCCTCGGTGGTCCCCGGGTACGTGGTCGACTCGAGTATGACGGTGGCACCGGGCCGCAGGAAGCGCCCCAGGGTGGCGGCGGCCTGCTCGATGTAGGACAGGTCGGGGTTGCCCTCGCGCAGCGGCGTGGGAACGGTGATGACTGCCACGTCGAACCCGGCGCAACGACTGGCCTCGCTGGTCGGCGCGTACCTGCCGGTGGCCAGAGCGGCGGCGATCCGCTCCGACGGGACGTCCTCGACGTAGGACTCGGCCGCGTCGAGCCGCTTGACCCGCCCCTCGTCGGGGTCATAGCCCACTACGGAGAACCCGGCTTCTACTGCGCGCAGCGCGAGCGGCAGACCCACGTAGCCTTGGCCCGCCACCACGACCCGCGTCGTCACTGCTTTGCCGCGCCTCTCGCCGATGTCCGCCTCTATCACCCGCCTGGCTAAGCCACCCCAGCACCCGCCGTTGACCAGGACCTTAACGGTGGCTGTGAGCCCTGGTAAAGGGATCGATCGCTGGATAGTTCTGGCATCACCGTCGCGAATTACGACATTCGCTCGCGCTCTACGCTCCAAATTCTTGAACTGCCGAATGATGTTTCAGGTCTCTTAAAGCAGTGTCCTCAGTTGCCGCTGCCGCCACGGCCTTAGTCTTCGCCGCCGTCGTCGTGGCGGTCGGGCGACGCCAGCCCGGGGTCCTGGCCTACCGCAACCCGTGGTTCGTGCGCGTCGTGGCCGCCTTGGCCGCGCTGGGAGCCGCCTTCGCTCCACCCGCGCCCACGGCCTGGCACCCGCTCGACATCGCCTACCGCTCCGTCGCCGGACTGCTGGTGACCCTGGCCGCGTCGCGGGCCCGGCGATGGTCGTGGCTGGTGGCGTCGGGCCTGGCCGTCGCTGGTCTACCCGGCGGGTGGGCCGCCGCCGTCGCCGGCGGGTCGCTCGGGGTGGCGTCGGGGGCATCGATCGCCGGCCGGCGGGGCCGCGTCCTCGGCGCTCTGGTGGGCGCGGCCGCATTACAGGGGCTGATGCGCGGCCGGTGGCCGGAGACCACCGGGGTGACCACCTTGATGTTCCTGGTCGGGGCCATCTCCCTGGCTGTCTCCGGGCTCCGGCGGTCGCGGCGGAGGGTCCAGCGCCAGGTCAGAACCGCGGTCCTAGTGGTGAGCGCCGCCACAGTCGCCTTCGTCATCCTTGCCGTCCTCTCCGTCGCCAAGGCCCGCGGTCCGGCGACCGCCGCGGTCGACGCCAGCAACGCCGGCCTTGACGCCGCCCGCCAAGGCCACGTGACGACCGCCGCCCAACTCCTGGAGGGCGCCTCAGCCAAGTTCGACGAGGCCCACCACTACGTCGATCTGTGGTGGGCGCGGGTCGGCCGGGCGGTGCCACTGGTGGCACAGAACCAAGAGGCTCTGGTGAGACTGACCGCCGAGGGGCACCGAGTGGCGGCAGTGGGTACCGCTGTCGCCCGCTCCGCCGACCCTCACTCGCTGGCCGTCCACCTCGGTCAGGTCGATCTGGGCGCCATCACCCGACTAGGAGTCCAGGTCAGGGCCGCCCGCAGCGCAGTCGGGCAGGCCCAGCGAACCATGGCGATCGAGCGAGGCCCGTGGATTCTGCCGCCCCTCCGCGACCGCATGGACCGATTCGGCGCCAAGCTCGACCGGCTGTCCTCGGAGGAGGCCACCCTCGACGCCGCAACCTCAGCTCTGCCCGGCCTGCTAGGGGACGCTGGCCCCCGCCGCTACCTGGTGGCGGTAGTCGACAACTCCGAGTTGCGGGGCGGCGGGGGCCTCATGGCTGACTACGGGGTCCTCACCGCCGAGGGAGGCCAGGTCAGCCTGGGGCCTTTGACCACGCCGCCAGCCGGGATGGACCTGCGGCTGACCGGGCTGCCCGCCCTCTGGGAGGCGGCGGAGGGCTACGTCCACCTCGGCACCTTCCCCCAGGACGCCACCTTCGCTCCTGACTTCCCTACCGACGCGGACGCCATCGAGCAGCTCTACGGGCAGGTGGTGGGGCCGGTCGACGGGGTCGTTGCCGTCGACCCGGTCTTCCTCACCTCGCTCCTTAAGATCACCGGGCCCGTGGCGGTCCCCGGGTGGCCGGTACCGCTCAACAGCACCAACGCCGCCCAGGTGCTGCTCCACGACCAGTACTTGTCGTTGTCAGGGGCCCCCCGCCAGGCCTTCCTGGCCGCCGCCACCCGGACGATTTTCGACCGGCTGAAGGGAACCCCGCTGCCCGAGCCGGCCACCTTGGCCCAGGTGGTCGGGCCAGCCGTGCGGGCCGGGCACTTCGCGTTCTGGCCCAACGACCCGGCTGGACGGACGCTCTCCCGGCAGCTCGGAGTCACCGGCGCCATGCCGCCAGTGCCGGCCGGAGGGGACTTCCTTGAGGTGACCAGCGAGAACACCGGCGAGGACAAGATCGACTGGTACCTCCACCGCCGTATCTCCTACGCCGTGCGCTACGACGCCGGCACCGGCGCCACCGAGGCGACCGCGACCATCGCCCTGCGCAACGAGGCGCCGGCGACCGGCGAGCCCGCCTACATCCTAGGGGGGTCCGAAGCGCCCAGCGGGGCCAACCTCATGGAGGTCGAGGTTTACACGCCGCTAACCCTGACCGGCTCCCGGCTGTACGGGTCGACCGGCAACGTCCTTGGGACCTTCATCAACGGACGCCACCTGTACACGTCGTCGATCCAGATTCCACCGGGGGGCACCGTCACCCTCCTCATCCAACTTACGGGCCAGCTCCAGCGCGGGGGCTACCGGCTCGCCATCGGGCGCCAGCCAGTCATCACCGAAGATCAGTTCGCTCTTACCGTCACCTACTCGGGTTCCACGGCCGCCCACTGGCAAGGACTTGCCGCCCAGGGAGATGGAAGCACCTTCCATGCAGCATTTCCGCTCGTCGCACCCCTCCGCTTCGCGGTGACAGCCCGGTGAATGCAGAAATTCGAGAACCCTGGACGCGGGAGGCGAAGTGTCATAGCCTCGACCTGGCGGATCGGCGAGAAAGGGCGGATATGAGGCGGGTGCTCCTAGCAGTCAGTGCTGTGGCCCTACTCGGATTCACCTCGGCCTCGGCGGCCTGGGCTCAGTACGGCGGAGGCCCGACCACCACATCCCCCGGGCACGGGTACGGACCGCCTGGCGGTTTCGCCAACCCGGCCCTTTCCGAGTCGGCGACCAAGATCGCACCGGGCGGCACCGTGTCGGTCTCCGCGGTCACCGGCCCGTGCCCCGCCGGAACTTCGGTGACGATCAACCTTATCCGGGTGTCTAACGGCTCGACGCCGATCGCTACGTACACGACCACCGCGGGCGCTAACGGGGCGTGGGGCCCTGTAACTGTCACCGCTCCATCGACGGCGACACCCGGCCTGTACGTCATCTACGCCATCTGCACCGTCGGCAACTACCCGATGGTTCAGACCGTGGCGTTGGTGATCGCCCCCGCCGGCGCGACCGCCACTCACTTCGCGGTGCCGTCAACCTTCACCGCCTCTCCGACTGTCGGCTCCCCGGCTGTCCAGGCCGCGGTGAACCAGGCAGTCTCGGCCGCCGCTGCGCCGTTCGCAGCCACCGCCGCACCGAGCCCTGCGCCGGCCGGTCACGCGACCAAGCCCAGCGGCCCGATCGCCTTCACCGGCGCCTACATCGCCCTCGAGGTTCTCGTCGCCCTGGCTTTGGTCACCGCCGGCTTGCTCGCCCTTCGGCGTCGCCGTCCCACTGCCGTCAGCTGACGAGCCGGTTCCGTCAACTTCCACGGAGGATTGATCTGCATGCGCGTATGGGGACGTAGGTCTGCACGAGGCGGAGCCGTGCTCGTCGCCGCAGTGGCGACAATGACCGTGCTCGGCCAGGCGGCGTGGGGCGTACAAGGCGTCACCGCTCAGCGTCTTGCCGGCTCCGACCGTTATGGCACTGCGGCGTCGATCGCCGCCAACACTTACGGGACCGGCCCGGTGCCCACGGTCGTGCTGGCCTCCGGGGAGAACTTCCCCGACGCCCTGGCCGCCGCCTACCTGGCCGGCGGCATGCACGCCCCGATTCTCCTCACCCCGGCGGCGTCGCTGTCATCGACGACGCTCAGCGAGATCCAGAACCTCCAGGCCAAGGGGGTGGAGATTGTCGGAGGCCCGGCCGCGGTGTCGAACACCGTCCAGGCCCAGCTGCAGAACGACGGATACACCGTGCAGCGGATCTATGGGGCTGACCGCTACGCCACCGCCCAGGCCATCGCCACCGTGTATCCCACGAGCTTCATCGGGGAGCTCGGCACCGGCGGTCCGACCGCCATCGTGGCCTCCGGCCTGGCGTTCCCGGACGCCCTGGCCGGCAGCCCGCTGTCCTACGGGGCCGCCTTCCCGACCGTGCTGACCGATCCGAGCAGCCTGTCGGCGCCGGCCCAGTCCGCTCTGCAGAGCGACGGCATCAAGCAGGTCCTCCTGTTGGGCGGCACCGCGGCGGTGTCGCAGAACGTGCAGAACCAGATCGCGGCCATGGGCATCACCGTCACCCGCGTGGCGGGACAGGACCGGACCGACACGGCAGCACAGGTGGCCAGCATCGAGATCCAAATCTCCGGGTGGACCGGGGCCACTCACGTCAACTTGGCCCGGGGTGACAACTACCCCGACGCCCTGGCGGGCGGCCCCCACGCCGGCACCGAGAAGGCGCCCATCCTTCTGACCGAGGACCCCAACACGCTCGGCACCTACACCACCGCCTGGCTGCAGGGCCACCACACCACCATCTCGAGCATCCACGTGCTCGGCGGCTCGGCAGCAATCACCGACGCCACAGTGATCGCCGCCCAGAACGCGGCGACCTGATCTCCTAGTCGAGGAAAGGGGCCCCGGCCATCGGCCGGGGCCCCTTTCCTATATCCGGGGCAGTCTCCTGTCCAGGGCCGGCGCGCATCATCTGCTCGGCCACGCGCAACAATTGTTGCTACGTCACATCCTGTTCCTAAGTCGAGGCCGTGCGGGTTCGAGAGGTCATCAGGGCACTCGAACGGGAGGGTTGGCGCGAGGTACGCCGCCGGGGATCTCACCGCCAGTTCCGGCACCCTGAGAGCCCGGCACGGTCACGGTCGCCGGGGCCCTCGGTGACCAGGTTCCCAAGGTACGCTGGCGAGCATCTGGAGGCAGGCACACATCCGGGGGCGGCCTTCGTGACAGGATACGCCGTGGTGATCGAGCGGGAGGGCGACCACTGGGGGGCTTACATTCCGGACCTACCCGGATGTGTCGCTACGGGTCGGACCCGCGACGAGGTCGAGCGCCGCATCCAGAGGCCATTCCCTCGCACATTGCTCTGATGCGCGAGTCGGGCGAGCCGGTGCCCGATCCCACGGCCGACGGCATCATCTTCGTCCCTGCGTCCTAGTAGCGACGGGCTGGCTCAGGCCCGGCCGCGAATCTCGGCCAGGGGCTCGGCCTTTGCCACCAGGTCGGGCACCACCTTGCCCAGCTCGGCCGGGTCCCACCGGTCCCCCTTGTCCTGGCTGGGACCCCGCCGCCAGCCCTCGGCCACCCCGATGTACCCGCCGGCGACGTTGAACACCCGGCCGGTGACGTCGCGGGACTCGGGACTGCCCAGCCAGACGACCAGCGGGGCGACGTTGTGGGGGTGGCGGGCGTCGAACTGCTCGGGAGGGGGCACGTCGGCTGCTCCCGGCCGCAGGTCCTCGGTCATCCGGGTGCGGGCGCCCGGGGCGATGGCGTTGACCGTCACTCCGTAGCGAGCGAGCTCCCGGGCGGCGATGATCGTCAGGCCGGCGATGCCCGCCTTGGCCGCCCCGTAGTTGCCCTGCCCGGGGTTGCCGTAGAGGCCGGACCCGGAGCTGGTGTTGATGATCCGTGCGTCGTTCTCCTGGCCGGACTTGGCCCGCTCCCGCCAGTAGGCGGCGGCCCAGCGGATGGTGCAGAACGTGCCCTTGAGATGGACCTTGATGACCGCATCCCACTCGTCCTCGGTCATGTTGAACAGCATCCGGTCCCGGAGGATGCCGGCATTGTTGACGACCACGTCGAGCCCACCGAAGGTCTCGATGGCGGTGTTGAGCAGCCGCTGGGCCCCCTCCCAGTCGGAGACGTCGTCCCCGTTGGCCACGGCCTCCCCGCCCATCGACCTGATCTCCTCTACGACCTCGTCGGCCACCGTGCTGCTCGGGGACGACCCGTCGACGTGGGCGCCCAGATCGCTCACGACCACCTTGGCCCCCTGGCGGGCGAACTCGATCGCCTCCCCCCGGCCGATGCCCCGGCCGGCCCCCGTGATGACCACGACCCGTCCGTCGCAGATCCCCACCGCTCCCCCTTTCACCGCCGGGCGCACCTCGGCGCCGGCCACCCGTAGATACTTCCGGACCGGCGGGCGGATGCGCTCTCCCCAAGCCGGCGCTGCTCCCCGCGAAGCCGGCCGTGGGCTGCTCTAGCCTCGCCCCGGTGACGGGCCGATGGGATCTCCACGTCGAGGTCCACCACGGTGACGGCCCCTACGCACTGCTGGTCCACGGCATCCTGTCCAGCCGCGCCCAGTGGCTCCCGAACCTGGACGCAGTGCGGACAGTGTGCCGGCCAGTGGTTGTCGAGCTGTGGGGCCACGGCCGCTCACCGGAGCCGTCCGACCCAGAGGCGTACACCCCCGACGCCTACGTCGAGGCCTTCGACCGGGTGCGCCGCTCGCTCGGGGTCGAGTCCTGGCTGATCATCGGGCAGTCCCTCGGTGCCGCCCTCACGCTCCGTTACGCGCTCAGCCATCCGGAGCGGGCCATCGCCCAGGTGTTCACCAACTCCTCCTCGGCGCTCGCCGACGAAGTGTGGAGGACCCGGATGCGCGGCGCCCGGCCTGGCTGAGAGGGTCGAACGGGGCGGGCGCGTCGCCGTCGAGGCGATGCCCATCCACCCGGCCCGGGCCAGGCGCCTCCCGGCCGACGTGCAGGCGGCGCTGGTATCCGACTCTCGGCTGCTGCGGCCCGGCGCGGTGGCGAAGACGCTGCTCCACACGGTGCCGGAGTCGTCGGTACGGGACCGGGTGGCCGCCAACCGGGTGCCGACCTTGTTGGTGGCCGGCGTGAAGGAGAAGGAGTTCGACGAGCCTCGCTCCTTTGCCCGGGCGGCCATGCCCCACGTCGAGGTGGTGGAGGCGCCGGTCGGGCACGCAGTCAACATCCAGGCCGCCGAGCAGTTCAACCGGGCACTAGAGCAGTTCTTTCGTAGGGCCCCAGGCTGAGCGGGCGATCATGGCCCGGGCGTGATGGCCTCAGGCCGGCGGGTGACTATCCGGGTGGCCGGTATGGCGGTGGCGAGTTCGGCGATGTCGCCGGGGTCCGAGGTGATCACCACCACCGCGTCGAGGCCGGCACAGACCGCAACGACATGAGCATCGGCCATCGTCTCGCTCGAGCGCCCGGCGGTGTGAAGCACAGCGCCGACCAGCTTGGCTAGGCGCTCGTCGGTCGGTACGACCAGCACCCGCTGGCCCCCTCTATCCCGGCTCACGGCAACCTCGGCCCGCCGGGTGCGGGCGGGGCCTCGGCACACCTCGGCCAGGGTCACCGCCGCGCAGCGCACGTCCCCACCCCGTTGCAGGACCCGGCGCAGGAGGTGGCGCAAGGGCGCACCTTCGGCCGTGTCGATTACGTCGAAGGCTGCGGCGTCGAGGACCGCCGAGGTGGTCACGCCACCCCGGCGTCGGTCGAGGGTTGGGCCAACTCGTCGAGCAGGGAGTCGATAGCCCTGGCATCCTCCGGGGCCGCCGGACCGTGGGCCGCATCGAGCTCGTCCAGCCAGCGGGCCAGTGCGGCCCGATGAGCCTCGGTGGCCACCGCCTGGCGAAGGGCGTCGTTGGCCGCGGACGAAAGGCTCCGGGCCCCCAGGGACTCGAGGGCCTCCACCACATCCTCGTCCAGGTTCAGGGTCACGCGGCGCTTCTTCATACGAACATCATAGCTCGCCTCCCCGCCAGAGCTACCCTCGGCCTAAGGCACGTTTGACCAGCGCGTCCCATCTCCGAACGGTGTCTGCCTGGTCCGGCAGCACTTCCAGGAGCAATGCGGCTTCCGTCGCAAGGCGCCGGCCGCCCGGCGTGGACCGCCCGTGCCGCTCGCAGCTCGATGTCGGGTGCCGGCACGCCCTCACTCGGCGCTCGGAGGCAGCTCCCGCACGAGCCCGGGGAACCGCTCGAAGTCGGCGTCAAACGACATCACCCGGGCGCGGTGCTCAATGGCCAGCGCAGCCAGGTGGGCATCCGTCACCAGACCGGCTGCCGTGCCCATCTCGGCCAGTATCCCCTCGAGCACGGCGAGATGACGGGGGAGGGGGTCGACCACCATGGCCGCCGGGCGCTCCAACCAAGATCTGACGACGGCGAACGACTCGCCGATGCTGAGCGGACGGGTGAAGACAGCCGGACTGGTGCTCAACCGGAGGAATGCCAGCAGGACGACCCAAGCAAAGCCGACCGGCTCGGGGAGGCCCAGAGCTTCGTCAAGCCAGTCATGGGCGATCCGGTGGCGAGGAGCATCCTCGTTGACCGCGTAGAGGAGAACGTTGGCGTCGACCAGTCTCACTTCCGCAGAGAGAGCTTGTGGGCCAGGGCCTCGTCCTCGAGACGGGCGGCCAAAGCCAGGGCCTTGTCGAGGTTCACCTCCGGAGCCCATCCCATCCGAAAAGTCGGCGTCGGCCGCCTGTCCGATTCCGGGGGCCCGGCCGGCGCGAGGCCCCGTCGGATCGCCTCATTGACCGCCGCCTTGAAACCGATGCCGCGCTCGCGCATCAGTTTCCTCACCGCCGCCTCGACGTCCGAATCAAGGGTCACGGTCGTCCGCATCGCACCACTATACCCGCCACGCAGCATCAGATCATCGCTCTTCTTGATGTGCTGATGTAGCGGCGGATCGTCGGGCTTCGAGCTCAACGGCTGGGCGGGGGACCTCCGAGTCCTTCGCCAGCCGTCGGATGACGTCGCCGACCCGATCGGCAGGGGGCGTCGGCAGTTCGAGCGCTGGCCGACGAGCTCACCCCATCCGGGTTCTCAGCTGGCGAGCGGATTCACCCAGGTGAGCTCGGGGAACCGAGCGAAGTCCGAGTCGGCGCTGACGATGCTGACGCCGTGCTCGATGCACAGGGCGGCAAGCGAGGCATCGCCGATCAGGTTGCCGCGCAGGTCGTGATCGCGAACCAGCCGGCCAAACGCCTCCCGATAGCCGGGGCCCGGCGTCGGCACCCATGCCGTGGGCGCCTCCAGCCACTCCTCGACGTAGCGCCACGCGTCGCTGGGATCAAGAGGCGAGCGAAGGGCCCGGGGGTGGGTGGCGATGCGCAAGAAGGCCGAGAGCGACGACCAGGGAAGCCCGACCCGGCGCTCGCCGTTCAGCGCGGCCTCGAGCCAGGCCAGGGCGCGGAGGTGGAACTGGCTGTCCTCGTCCACTGCGTAGAGGAGGATGTTGGCGTCGACGATCACCTAGCGGGCGTCCGAGCCCTCGAGGGTCTCCAAGGCTTCAGCCACGTTGGAGACGTCGATCCTGATCCCCAGCCGGGTCGTGCGCTGCCGGAACGGGGCTCGGAGCGGTCCAGGGAGCATGCCGCGCCGGATCAGCTCGTTCACCGCCTCGCTCACCCCGATCCCGCGTTGGCGGCGCAGCTCGGCGACGGCCCGGGCGGTGTCCTCGTCGAACTCGACCGTGGTCCTCACCAGCCCAACGCTAGCACGTGCGTGCCAATATTGACGCACGTAGATGCGAAGTCGCGCTCGCTCCCATGTCCCCAGGCAGTCACCGTGCCCGGGCCGGCCAGTCGTCCCCGGCCCGGCTCCCAGATACGGCCCCGAATACGCTGAGCCATCTCCCTGCTCGTCGTGTGCACCGCCAACATCTGCCGCTCGCCAATGGCGGCGGCTCTCCTGTCGGACCGGCTGGGCCACGTGGCCGAGCTGGTGCCGGTCGCGTCGGCCGGACTGCTGCGAGGCGGCTCGCCGGCTGATCCCGACGCCGTGGCGGTGTTGGCCCGGCGGGGTTTGGACATCGCCGGGCATACCAGCGCCCAGCTCACCCCCGCCATGGTCGAGGAGGCCAACCTGGTGCTCGGGATGGAGCGTCGCCACGTGCGCGAGGCGGCGGTCCTGGTGCCCGGGGCCTTGGATCGCTCGTTCACCCTGCCCGAGCTGGTCCGCCGGGGCGAGGATTACGGGCCCCGGCGGAGGGGTCAGAGCCTGGCCGAGTGGCTGGCCGAGGTCTCGGCCGGTCGCAGCGCGTCCGACCTTTTCGGCACGCCGTCGGATGACGTCGCCGACCCCATCGGCATGGGGCGCCGGCATTTCGAGCGGCTGGCCGACGAGCTGACCGGCCTCGCCGAATCGCTCGCCTCGCTCGTCGAGCCGGTCGGGTAGCGGGCGGGTCGCCCGACCCACTCGGCATGCCCCCGCGGCGCCGAACCTGGTGCCGTCGTCCCCCGGGGGCAGGCTTCACGTAATCCGCGTCACACTGATCTCGTGAAGACTCGGAACGTGACCATCGCCCTGGACGAGGACACGGTTCGCTGGCTTCGGGTCGAGGCGGCCAGGCAGGACACCAGCATTTCGAAGCTGGTGGCGTCGGTGCTCCGCCGTCACATCGTCGACGATCGAGAGTACGAGCCGGCCATGCGTGGCTTCCTGGCCCGACCGGCCCGGCCCCTCAAGACCCAGCCCGGTTACCCCTCCCGCAACGACCTCCACGAGCGTGCCGATCTTCGTTGACACCAACGTCCTCGTCTACGCCCGCGACTCGACGGAGGGCTCCAAACAGCAACTGGCCGGGCGGTGGATCGACTGGTTGTGGAGGCGCCGCTCAGGACGACTCAGCGTGCAGGTTCTCCACGAGTACTACGTGACCGTCACCCGCAACCTGCAGCCTGGTCTGCCCGCTGATGAGGCGCGGCGCGACGTAGGAGACCTTTTGCGCTGGAACCCGCTCGCCCTCGATGAGCGCCTGCTCGAGTCGGCCTGGGCGCTCGAGGACCAACACGGTCTCTCCTTCTGGGATGCTCTGATCGTTGCTGCCGCCGCCCGTAGCGGGTGTGCGCATCTGCTCACCGAGGACCTCGCCGACGGGCGACACTTGGGGGGTGTCGAGGTCGTGAATCCGTTTCTCCACCAGCCCCAGGAGATCCAGGACTAACCGCGACGGACTCTGCGCCTTCGGTCAAGGCTTTGAGATGCGGTCGTGGCAGGGTCGTGACCCCGCCGGCCTGACGCTTACCAGGTGGCCGGGTCGACCTCGTCGCGTGACTTGTTGAGCGTCACCATCAGGTCGGCGACCAGGCCGACCATGATCACCGCCACCGCGGCGAGCAGGATCACCAGGGTGCCGGTGGCAACGTGCAGGTTGTAGGTGGCGAGGTCGTAGCCCAGCTTGGCCAGGCCGCCCGCCAGGAGCAGGGCGCCGACCGGCATGAAGAAGCGGATGGGGTTGTAGACGAGCACCATGCGGATGATCTGCAGCAGGTAACGGCGGGTGTCGGCCCACCAGTGGAACTTGGAGGTGCCGGCCCGGGGGAAGTAGTCGACCGGCACCCAGCGCACCGAGTAGCCGTTGGCCAGGAAGGCCATGGTGATGGTGGTGACACAGGAGAACCCGGCGGGCAGCAGGTACAGGAACTGCAGGGCCACGTCGCGCCGGAACGCCCGCAGGCCGGAGTTGAGGTCGGGGATCTTGGTCTCGGTCAGGTAGCTGGCCAGCTTGCGCAGCAGCCACTTGGTCGGCACCCGCAGGGCCCGGCTCGTCCCCTGCTCGGTGCGGCGGGCCCCCACCACCTGGTCCCACCCGGAGTCGAGCTCCTTCACCAGGGCCGGGATCTCCTCGTTGGGGTAGCTCATGTCGACGTCGGTCCACACCACCACCCGCCCAGCCGCCGCCCGGGTGCCGGCCTTGCGGGCCGAGCCCGACCCCCGGTTCTGGGCGAAGCGGATCACCCGGATCCCCTCGATCGAGGCCAGCTCCTCGGCCGAGGCGTCCTGCGACCCGTCGTCCACCGCGATGAGCTCGTATGTATAAGGAGAGGCGTCCAGCGCCGCCCTGATCCGCTCCACCTCGGCCCGGATATGCCCGGCCTCGTTGTAGACCGGGAGGATCACCGAGACGTCGATCGGGCTGCTGGTCGGGGGCACTTCGCCCCCGAGGTTACCGGTGCGAGACTTCTGTTCCGTGGTCCCGACCAGCCAGGTGAAGCTCCGGCCAGCCGGGCCCGAGGACGGTCCGGCCATCCGGTCGGTGCTGGAGTCGTCGTTTCCGGAGAACCCCAAGACCCGGGCCGACATCCTGGACTGGCAGTACTGGTCCAACCCCTTCGGCGCCGCCCGCTCCTGGGTGGCCGAGGACGGCGGCGAGGTGGTCGCCCACTACGCCGGCATCGCCCTGCCCGGGGTGATCGACGGCAGGCCGGTCACCCTGTCCATGGGCGTGGACGCCGCCACCCGCCCGTCCCACCGGGGCCTGGGCCTGTTCGAGCAGCTGGCCCGGGCCGTGTACCTCGACGGCGGCAAGGCCCACATGCCGGTCACCTACTGCCTGCCCAACCCCAACTCGCTGCGCGGCTTCCAGAAGGCCGGGGGTGAGGACGTCGGCCGGGCCCGGGTGCTGGTGGCCCCCGTCGACGACGGCTGGCTGGCCCGCCGCTTCGGCATCCCCCGGCCCGTGGCCGCCGCCGCCCGCCAGGCGGCCTTCCGGCTTCCGGCGGGAGGAGCCGCCGGCATGGTCCAGTCGCCCCCGGACGGGCTTGACGAGCTGTGGGCCGAGACGGCGGTGACCCACGGGGTGGCCCGCCACGCCGCCTGGTGGAAGTGGCGCTACTCCGACCGCCCCGAGCGCCCCTACCTGTTCGTGGAGGCCCGCCGGCACGGACGCCTCGCCGGCGCCGCCGCCGCCCTGGTGCGCGACGACCTCGGGGGGCGGTTCCTGTGCCTGCTCGAGCTGATGGCCACCGACCGGTCAGCGGCCCGCGACGTGGTGGGCTGCCTGTTGCGCTCGGCCCACGGCCTGCTCAACGTGGACGGCATCGCCGCCACCGCCCTGTCCGGCACCGCCCACTACCGGCTGGCCCGGGCCGTCGGGCTGCGTCCGCTCCCCCGCCGGCTCGAGCCCCGACCCATGCACGTCGGGGTGGTCGACAACGCCGGCACCCTCCCCGGCATCGCCCAGGCGCCGTGGTCGCTGGCGTGGGGCGACCTCGATCACATCTAACGGGCTAGCGGGTGCCAGCCCGTCTGTACCACCGGAGAGGTCATCCACCAGCTCGCCGCCCGAAATCCCGGATCGACGCCGCGTTGCTGACAGCATGAGTATCCGCCGTGAGAGATTCCACACGACCGGCAAGCGCCACCGGAGGGCGGAAGTGACGGACTGGACGGACGAGATGGAGGAGACGGCACCTCCGGGTTCACCCTGGTGGCCGCCGGTCCCTCCTCCGCCGGCGCCGCCCGCCGGGCCCTCCCGGCCGCCGTTCTGGCGCCGCGGCTGGGTGGTCGCCGTCATGGCGTCGATCGTCGGCGCCTTCGCCGTCGGCTTCGGCCTCACCGCCACCGGCGCCGTGGGCTCGTCGCGCCCGGCGGCGCAGGCCGCCCCGTTTCCCGGGCCGAGCACCCTCCCGCAACCGACCGACCCCTACGCCCGGGTCCTGCCCGGCCTCGTCGTCCGCCAGGCTGACGTCGACCCGGCTCTGTCGGTGACGCTCATCCCCGGCGGCGAGCAGGTCAACGGGCAAACCACCCTCGACCTGTGCAACGGGCGGTACCCGAGCGAGTCGGCCCGCACCGCCCGGCTCCAGGTGGCGGTGGCCGACGCCCAGGGCACGGTGGCCCTCAGCACCGAGGCGGTCCTCTACCGGAACGTGGCCTCCGCCGACCAAGCCCAGTCCGAGCTGCGCACGACCGTCGCCCACTGCCCGGCCACGCCGGTGGTCAGCCCGGTCGGCGAGGCGACGGTCACCACTCGCTTCAACCCGTCGCCGGACAGCTCCTGGCCCCAGGTGGCCGGCGTGCAGCGGCTGGCCTACGACTTCACCACCACCGACGCCAACGGCCAGCCCCAGCGCAACGTGGCCGTCTACCTGTTCCGGGGGCGCGCCCTGCTGGGTCTGTACTTCCCCGCCCCCGAGGGGCCCCAGGCGGCCATCGCCGGGCAGACCACCCTGGCCGGCATCGTCGACGTGTTCGCCCACCGCCTCATGGGCCTCAGCGCCGACGCGGTGCGCTAACCACCCGAACTACCTAGCTCGCTCGTTTCTCCCCCAATCGCCACGACCATCGGGCGGGGGGGAGTAGTCCGATCCCTCCGCTTTAGTGCGTCCTTGCACCCGGGGTTAGTCCGGTCGGGCCGTTGACTTTGACCACCAAGAGCTATGGGTTCAACGACCCATCTCTGCTACCTCTTACGCAGTGAGGTCAAGCAGTCACTGATCGATGTCAGCGATGCAGGACCGTGAGCCAGGTCCGATCCCCCACAGGTGCCACGAGAGGGAGTGCGGATGAGCGAGGTTTCTGAGCACAAGGAGTCGCGTTCGGTCATGGGCCGGATGCGGCGGACGCGCGTCTGGCGGCGACTGCTCACCGTCGCCACCGCTGCCGCCACCCTCACCGGCTTCGCGGCGGCGTCGACCCCGGCGGCGGCCGACACCTCGAACCTCTACATCGTCTGGACACCGAGCATCGTCGGGTCCCTCTCCGCCGCCAACGACGTGGCCAGCGTCGGGGGCACCGTCCTCGCCAACCTGGACGTGGCCGACGGCGTCGAGGCCCAGCTCTCCTCGCTGCAGGTCACCTCCCTGCAGGCGATGGCCGGCGTGGTGGTCACGTCGGACTTCAGCGCGTCGGTCGCCGACACCACCAGCGGGCCCAACAACCGGCCCGGCGCCGCCGTCTTCCCCCAGCAGACCGGCGCCACCCAGCTGTGGGCCAACGGTGACAACGGGGCCGGCGTCAACGTCGCCGTCCTCGACACCGGAATCGACTCGCTCCCCGACTTCGCCGGCCGCATGGTCGACGGGGTCGACCTCTCCGGTGGGAACAACCCGTGGCAGGACGGCTACGGGCACGGCACCTTCGTCGCCGGCCTGATCGCCGGCAACGGGGCGTCCTCCAACGGCGCCTACACCGGTGAGGCCCCCGGCGCCGGCCTGGTGTCGGTCAAGGTCGCCGGGAACAACGGCAGCACCGACGTCGCCACCGTCCTCAAGGGTCTGCAGTGGGTCAGCTCCCATCAGCAGACCGACGCCATCTCGGTCATCAACCTCTCGCTGGGCGCCCAGCCGCAGAGTTCGACGGTCCAGAACCCGCTCGACCATGCGGTGGAGAAGCTGTGGCACGCCGGGGTGGTCGTGGTCACCTCGGCCGGCAACGCCGGGCCCTTCAACGGCACCATCCTGTCGCCAGGCGACGACCCGCTGGTCATCACCGTCGGCGCCATGGACGACCAGGGCCAGACCTCGCCCAGCAACGACCTCATGGTTCCGTGGAGCTCGGTCGGGCCCACCAACCCCGACGGTTGGTTCAAGCCCGACCTGGTCGCCTCGGGCCGGACCGTGGTCAGCCTGCGGGCCCCCGGCTCCTACATCGACACGACCTACCCCTCGGCCGAGGTCGGCACCGGCAACTTCCTCGGGTCGGGCACCTCGTTCAGCGCCGCCGTCACCAGCGGGGCGGTGGCCCTGGTCCTGCAGCACTCCCCTGGTCTCAACCCCGACACGGTCAAGGGCCGCCTGATCGGCACTACCACCCCCGGCCCGGTCGGCAACCCCTTCGTCGACGGCTTCGGTGACCTCAACGCCCTCGGCGCCGCCCAGGCCACCTTCACCTTCACCCAGCACGCCCCGTCGGCGGCCACGCCGATGGGCGCCACCGTGTCGCTCGAGTCGACCTGGTCCGGCACCGGCTGGAACGGGACGGGCTGGAACGGCACCGGCTGGAACGGCCAGGCGTACCAGGGCACCGGCTGGAACGGGACCGGCTGGAACGGCACCGGCTGGAACGGCGCCTACTTCAACGGCACCGGCTGGAACGGCACCGGCTGGAACAGCGGGTTCTGGTCCGGCACCGGCTGGAACGGCACCGGCTGGAACGGGTCGGCCTGGGACGGCACCGGCTGGAACGGCACGGGCTGGAACGGCGCATCGTGGACGGGCACGGGCTGGAACGGGTCGGCGTGGAACTGAGCCTCTGACGTAATGGGAGCGGCCTAGTGGTTAACCGGGAGAGAGCGGGGCTGTCAGCCCAGGCGTGGGCGCTGATCACCATCGCCACGCTGGCCGGCGTAGCCACGCTCTCGGCCGGCATCCTCCGCGCCATCCACCACGCCGGTCTCAGCGCCTCCGAGATCTCCGCCGCCGGGGTCTTCACTGCCCTGCTCACCCTGGCGTGGCTGCGGCCGCTGATCATCTTCCGCGACGGCCAGTCCGAGTGCGCCCAGCTCGACGAGGGCATCTTCGTGGCCATGGCCCTGGTCCTGCCGGGCTGGACCACTCTGTTGGCTTTCGCCGCGGCCACCATCGTCGCCCAGGCCATCCAACGCCGGCCGCTGGTCAAGTCGGCGTTCAACTTCGGCCAGGTGATGCTGGCCGTCGGCGCCGGCCTGGCCGTGACCGCCCCGTTCGTGTCCGCCACCGGCCGGCCCACGCCGTGGGCGCTTCTCGGCGCCGTCCTGGGCGCCGTCACCTACCTGGTGGTCAACTGGCTCTCCGTCGGCGCCATCCTGACCGCCACCGGCACGACGTGGCGCGAAGCCATGCTGGACGGGGTCGAGCTGCGCATCCTGCTCATGGGGGCGGGGGCGGCCATCGGCCTGGTCGTGGCCCTGGCCATCGCCCGGCGACCGTGGGCGGCGCCGGTCGGGGTGATGCCCTTCGTCGTCCTGCGCCAGATCCTCGCCGGCCACTTCAGGGCCCGCCACGACCACCAACGCACCGTCGGCTTGTTCGACGCCACCCTCGAGGTCAACCGATTCGTCGAGCGGAACGCCATCCGGGCCGCCGTCCTCGACGCCGCCCGCCGGCTGCTGCGCTGCGACGAAGCACATCTCACCGAGGAGCCGCCGGCCGACCGTCTCGCCGCCCGGGTGCCGGTGAACGACACCGAGCTGTGGCTGAGCGTCTCCGGCCGCAGCCGCACCGAGCCCTTCGACGACGCCGACCGGGTGCTGCTCGAGGCTCTCGCCGCCGTGGGGACCACCACCCTCACCAACGCCGCCCTCAACGAGCAGACCCGCTCCCAGCAGCAGCACCTGGCCGCCATCACCGCCAGCCTGGGCGAGGGAGTGTGCGCCGTCAGCCGCTCGGGGCTGATCACCTTCATCAACCCGGCCGGCGCCGCCATGCTGGGCTGGGAGCTGCCGACGGACGAGGACGAGGAGCGGATCGCCCCCGGCTTCCTGCTCCTGCCGGCGACCAAGTCGATCGAGTCGGCCGGCCAGGTCACCAGCTACGACACCCAGTTCGAGCGGTCCGACGGGGCGGCTTTCCCGGTCGCCTACACGGCGTCGCCCATCCCCGGCGAGCTGGGCCCCGAGGGCGCCGTCATCGTGTTCCGCGACATCAGCGAGCGCAAGGCGTTCGAGGAGCAGCTGGCCCTGCACGCCTTCCACGACCCGCTGACCGGCCTGGCCAACCGCCGGCTGTTCCTCGACCACCTCACCCACGCCCAGCTGCGCACCGCCCGCAGCGGCGAGCGCCACGCCGTCCTGTTCGCCGACGTGGACCGGTTCAAGCTGATCAACGACGGGCTCGGGCACCACGCCGGTGACCAGCTGCTGGCGGCGATCGCCGAGCGGATCCGCTCGTCGCTGCGCCCGGGTGACGTGGTGGCCCGCTTCGGGGGGGACGAGTTCACCGTCCTTTTGGAAGGAGTGAGCGGCGAGGCCGACGCCGTGGCCTCCGCCGAGCGCATCACCGAGACGCTGGCCGACCCGATCATCCTCCCGGGCGGCCACGAGGTGGTGGCGAGCATCAGCATCGGGATCGCGGTGACCCGGCCGGGGCAGAGCCCCGACGACGTCCTCCGGGACGCCGACGTGGCCATGTACCAGGCCAAGCGACGGGGAAGGGTGGGGCGCTACGCCCTGTTCAACGGCGCCCAGATGGGCGTGCGCTCCACCTCCCAGATCGAGCTCGAGGCCGCCCTGCGCCGGGGCATCGACCGCGACGAGCTCGAGGTCCACTTCCAGCCCATCGTGTCGGTGGTCGACGGCCACACCACCGGGGCCGAGGCCCTGGTCCGCTGGCGTCACCCCGAGCAGGGCCTGCTCTCCCCCGCCGAGTTCATTCCGCTGGCCGAGGAGTCGGGGCTGATCCTGCCCCTCGGCCGCTACGTCCTCGAGCAGGCCTGCCTGCAGGCCCGGCGGTGGAAGGAGGAGCTGGGCACCCCCTTGACGGTCAGCGTCAACCTCTCGGTGTGCCAGTTCAGCCGGCCCGATCTGGCCGAGGACATCGAGTCGATCCTGGCGCAGACCGGGGTGGACCCCGACCAGATCTGCCTCGAGATCACCGAGAGCATCGCCATGGACGACCTCGACCGCACCGAGCACGTGCTGCGCCGGCTCAAGACCCTCGGCGTGCGGGTGGCGATCGACGACTTCGGCACCGGGTACTCCTCGCTGGCCTACCTCAAGAACTTCCCGGTCGACGTGATCAAGATCGACAAGAGCTTCGTCGACGGTCTGGAGACCGACCCGGTCAACTCCGCCATCGTGTCGGCGGTCATCAGCCTCGCCCACGCCATCGGCGCCACGACCGTGGCCGAAGGGGTCGAGACCGAGCGGCAGTTCACCCGCCTCCGGCTGCAGGGCTGCCCGCTGGCCCAGGGCTTCTACCTGGGCCGCGCCGTACCCCCCGAGCAGTTCGAGCCGGCCGTCAAGCTGCCGGTCGACGCCATCGCCGTCACCCAGACGGCGACCGGGCCCCACCTGCACATCGTCAGCTGAGCGGCGCCCTCAGAGGCGGATTCCGGCCAGTACCGCGCCGGCCAACGCGATCATGACGGTGACCAGACGCCAGGTCTGGGCCCTGAACCCGGCTTCCAAGCGGGCGGTGAGCACCGGCGGCAGGGCCCACAGCCGATGAGGCGCAGAAAGGCGCATGAGCCGGCCGCAACATGCTAGGTATTATCGACGATCCGCTATGCTCTCAGCATGTCGGAGAGCCCTGGAGCCCTTCTGCGGGAGGCCCGCAAACGGGCGGGCCTCTCCCAGGTGGAGCTGGCTAAGCGAGCCGGAGTGACCCAGAGCGTCGTCAGCGCCTACGAGTCGGGGGCGCGCCAGCCGTCTCTGCCAACGCTCCAGCGCCTTGTCCAAGCAACCGGCTGCGAGCTCAAAGTCCTTGTACAGGAGCAGAGCCCCCGCGAGGGGAGAGATCGAGGGAGCCTGGCCCGGCACCTGGCACGCCATAGCGCCGAGGTCCGAGAAATCGCTGCCCGGTATGGACTGACGAATGTTCGAGTCTTCGGCAGCGTGGTTCGCGGAGAGGACACCGCCGCCAGCGACATCGACCTACTGGTTGACGTTCCGCCTGGCATGGGGCTCGTGGGGCTCGGTCGGGCTGAGCGCGACCTCGAAGCGCTCCTCGGCGTCAAGGTGGACCTGATTCCTGCTGGAGATCTCAAGTCGGGAGTTGCCCGCTTCGTCCTCGCCGATGCGCAGCCAGTGTGAGCCGCCATGATCACCAACGCCTGGAGGACATCCTCGCCGCGGTTGAGGCTATCCGGGGCCATCTGCAGCGCGGCGATCTCACCGATGGCCTCATCTTCGACGCGGTGCGCGCCCGACTGATCGAGATTGGTGAGGCCGTCAAGGCTCTCCCCGCTGAGCTGTTGGCACAGCAGCCCGACGTGCCATGGGTACAGGTTGCCGGAATGCGGGACCGCCTGGCCCATCGCTATTTCGACACGTCACATGCCATCGTCACCGCCACTGTCGAGCAGGACGTGCCCGAACTTGAGCGGGCGGTTCTCGTTCTCATCCGCTCAACAGAAGACGCTTGAGCAGTAACTACTAATCCCGGCGGGGTTGGTCGCGGTCAGCCGAGGGGTGCGCCGAGCCCGGGCGCCACTACGCCACACGGCACGGGGCGGGGTCGCCCACCGCTGAGGGCGTTGAGGATGTCGGTGGCGGCCACCGGGTCGGCCGCCACCGACACGTGATCGGCCTGGTCGGTCGGACACTGGTCCTGCAGCAGGATGTCCCTCGTGCCCGGACAGCCGGGGGCGATGAAGCCGCTGGTAGGCGGGCGCACCAACTCGTCGTTGTTGGTGGCGATGGAGGTGTAGCGCACCCCGCTGACGGCGGCGCCGTCCTTGGAGCAGCTGGGCGCCCCACCGCGGGCGTGGGGGCTGTCAACGGCGCTGATGAACGTTGAGAACGGAAAGAACTCGAAGCAGGCGGTGCAGTACGGCGACATCTGCGCCGCCATGGCCTGGGACATGCCGTAGGGCTCTCCGTCGCGGTAGAGGTCGGTCATGCCCCAGAAGTTCGTGCCGTGCAGGGCACCGGCCAGGACCACGAACTGGTCGACGTAGCGGTATCCGCCGCCGAACTTGATGTACCAGTCGGGCATGGTGCCGCCCTCCGAGTGCCCGACGATGTCGACCTTCGCCGCCCCGGTGCGGGCCAGCACCCGCTGCACGAAGGCGCCCAGCTGGCGAGCGCTCTGGACCATGTCGGTGAGCCCGCCGGACTTGTTGAACGGCGACGGCTCCGAGGGGCGGTTGCCGTAGGTCAGGCTGAACACGCAGAAGCCGGCATCGGCCAGGAACGGCGAGATGGTCTGCCAGTTGTCGTTCTGGTCGGCCCCCAGCCCGTGGACCAGCACCACCGGGTAGGGGTGGGCGGCGGTGGGCCGGCAGGCCACGTTGGAACCCGGCGGGGCCACGTCGGGGCCTTCGGTGGCGCCGGCGGCCACGCCGGCGGCGAACGTCCAGGGCACCGGGTACCGGGGCGTCGCCGGCCCCGCCACCGCGGCAGCCGCCATCCACCCCACCAACGAGGCGGCGACCGCCGCCGCCACGATCCGGATCCGCACCCCATCACTTTCGCTGGCCGGCCGGCTACTCCTGCCCAACGGCCCGGCGACGAGAGCCCCCACGACTCCCTACTTCGACATGGTCGGTAGCGGGGCCTCGTCCAGGACCGGGAGGGCGGGTGCGGTCGGGAGCCTGGCGCCGGCGGCCGGGCGCAGCGAGCTCCAGTGCACGGCAGTAACCGCCGCCACCGGCACCCACATGAGCACGGCGGCCCCGCCGATCTCGTCGGCGCCGAGGGCGAAGGCCACCGCCGTCATCATGGCCACGTTGCCGTGGTAGGTGGCGAGGGCGGTCAGGTGCGGGTGGCGCAACGGTTCGGCCACGGCGACGTCGGGCGCCCGGCGGTCGAGCCAGGTGAGCACCCCCACCAGCACCACGGCGGTCAGCGTGAAGCCGGCCTGGCTGCCGAGGGGCAGGCCGAACCAGAAGCCGGGGCCGTGGTAGCGGAACAGGCTGCCGAGGAACCATCGGTGCCCCAGCCGCGAGACCGGGTCGAGGATCCAGATGGCCCAGACCGACAGCACCACGCCGAGCAGGTACTCGTGCCACCAGTGGCGGGCCCGGGTCCGCCACGGCCCGCTGGCGACCAGCCGCCCCGACGCGAAGGCGAAGTAGCCGAGGAAGGTGTAGCTGAGCGGCACCATCAACGGCACGTCGCCGAGGAACAGCTCGTGGCCCCGCAGGGAGGGGTCGAAGCCGTAGCGGGTGTAGGGCAGGCCGAAGTGGACCGAGCCGTTCTCGAACAGGGCTCCGACCCCGACGGCGACCAGTGCGTAGATGAGGGTGCGGCGCCAGCCGAGGTGGCGCACGGCGGCGTAGACGAAGACGACGCCGAACAGCGTCACATACCACCGGTGCACGACCGTCCCGTAGATCTCGTGCATGGCCCCGCCGCACACTAACCCCCGGGCCGCCTCCGGGCCCGGGGGTCAGGTCGACTTCAGCTTCCGCTCGATCAGCTGCACGCCGCTGTCGTCGGTGGCGACGACATCGGGGTCGAGGTGGAGGTTGATCACCGCCTGGCGAGCCAGCGGGTCGCCGGCCTGCAGCTTGCGGAAGAGCAACCGGGCCACGCTGCCCCGGGTGACCCCCTTGGTCTTCTTGACGGTCTTGTAGATCTTGCGGGCCAGCTTCCAGCCGGCCATGGCCAGCCCGACCAGGCTGAACGCCAGGCCGAGGGCGGCCAGGACCCCCCACCCGACCGGATTGCTGGCCAACACGGCGATGGTGACGCCGATGGCGGCGATGCCGGCGGCGGCACTGAGGGAACGCTTGAACAGCTTCTGGTACTTCTGGCGCAGGGCGTAGTCGATGGCCTTCACGACCTCCGGGTCGTGGTTGGCGTCGAGGGCCGCCTTCTTCCTCGTCTCGTACAGATCCCAGATGGACCGGCCCGTCCGCCACACCGCCCGGATGTCGATCATGGCCCTTATGCCACCCACCAGGAGGTTGAGGACCGGCACCACATGGGCCACCACGTGCAGGCCATCGCTGGACGAGGCGGCGTCCACCGCCGATCCGGCTGCGCTCACCTGGCCGTGGTGGCCGGTTAAGGCGTCGGCCGCCGCCGTCGTCCCCGGGTTGTCGGCCACGTCCTTGGCGCCGGTCAGCACCTGGTCGGAGTGCTTGAGCCCGACGACCCCGACGGTGCCGACGACGGGTGCCAGGGCGCCCTTGTCCTTCCAGTACTTGCGGTCGTTCTCGGCGGCGGCGGTCTTCTTTCCTGAGATGGCCGCCCACCCCCGGCTGAAGAACTTGCCGACCTTGCTGGTCTTGATGGCCGAGCCGGCCCGGCTGGCCCCGGACTTGATCGACGACCCGAGACTGCTGATCCCGCCGCCGATGCTCGATCCGAGGCCGGAGACGCCCGCCTTGAACCGCTCCCACCGGCCGGGGCCGGCGGGCGCCGGGGCGGGCTTGGGCTCGAGGTCGTCGCCGGCCTCCTTCTGGAGGAGCTCGGCGAGGGGGGCGTTGTTGCGCACCCCGATCTCCTCGAGCTCCCGGCCCATGGCCTCACCCTCGGACCTGACCTGCTCCACCTCCGCCCCGTCGGGGATCACGTTCTCGTCGATGTCGGGCAGGCTCGAGACCTGCTGGTGGACGAACTGGTCGACCAGGGCCCTGGCTTGGGGGTCGAGGGTCGTGGTGGCGCCCGGCCCCGAGGTGGTGGCTCCGACTTCCTCGCGCGCCGAGGCCCGGTGGGCGCCGAGGACGCTGCCGACGGCCTGGTTTCCGGCGGTGGCCTGAAGCCCGAGAACCCCCGCTCCAGCGCCGTCATCCTGTCGGGGAGGCCGCTCGTCGACGTCACGGTCGCTGTCGCGGCCCGAGTCGCGCATCACCTCCATGAATGGACAGTAAGGAGCGGCCGCTCCCGCGACCAGCGTCTAAGGGATGGTCTGCCCGAAGGAGCAGCAACCAGCCTGTCGGGGCACTTGGGGGTCAGGTCGACTTGGGCGCCATCGACTCGAGCTCGGAGCGGATCCGGTCCAGCTCGGCGCGGACCTCCCGCAGATAGGAGAGGTTGCTGTCGCCGGAACCGTAATCTTTCCAGCCGTTCATCATCAGCTCGAGCACCTTGGCCTTGATGGACTCGACCCGCCCGCCCAGGGCGTAGTCGGAGGCGAGCACGCCGCCGTACTTGGTCTGCAGGTCGACGACCGTGTCCTTGACGAGCTTGGCATGCTCCTGGACCAGGGTGCCGAGCGCCTTTCCGACCATGGTGTCGGTTAGGCCCTTGATCTCGGTGTTGTACCGCTCGAGCGCCTGGCGCACGAGGCCGGGCGGCTCGGGCGCTTCGCCCTCCTCGTCGCCTCCCTGCTTGCTGTTCCCCCCGGCCCGGAGGGCGATCTCGGACCGCAGCGCTTCCACCACCTCGGCGAGGGCGTCGAGTTCCCGGACCCCGGTGTTGAGCCCGCTTCCGGTCTTGGGGTGCGGGGTGCCGGCCGAGTCGCCGATCAGAAGGGTGCGCAGCTTCTCGTTCACGAACTGCTCCGCCTGCTGGATCTCGATGGGGAAGGTGCCCACGTTGGGCGTCTTCTGGCCCCGCTTGTTCTGGCTGTGGGCGAACGGGCTGGTCACGCCCTTTTCCTCCGCCACCTTCCTGATGAACTCCCGCATCTTCTCTTCGCCCCCCTTACCGGTGAACTCCTTGTGGAGCTCCTCGGGTATCTGCTGGAGGACGTAGGTCACCTTGGGGGTGTCGAAGCGGTAGAACCAGCGTTTGCTCTGCGGAGTGCCACCGCCCCCCTCCGTTTGCGGCGCCTGTGCCTTGGTCGGCTGGAAGAGCCCGACCACCGCGTAGTCCTTGGTCTCGCGGACGTGGAACTTGAAGCCGAGCTCGTCGCCGAGCACGGCACCGGTGTACTTGTTGGCCCGGCTGAGGCCCGCCCCGGCCGCCACCACCAGCAGGTCGAGCTCCTCTTGGCGCATCTGGGCTTTGCGCTTGTCCTGGCCGACCTGGAAGGTCGCCCGGGTCTTACCGTCCTCGCCTTCCTTGGCCCCCCCGAGGAACCACCCGGTCCGGATCTCAACCCCCAGCTCGAGGGCCCGGGCCCGCAGCGCCTTCTCGATGTACTTGACCGCCACCCTGCGCTCGTCGCCCTTGCGGTCGCCGTCCTTGAGCAGCTCGCCGAGGATGCCGAACTTGGCGAACTTCTGCAGGGTGGACGAGTCAAGCGCCAACACCTGCCGGCGGCTGTACTCGTCCGACCTGGCCTCGAACATGACCACGTCGGCACCGGACAGGCGCGACTCCAGCGCCGCCATGAGACCGATCGGACCGCCTCCCACCACTCCGATCTTGGGCCGGGGAGGCGCCTTGACCTCGCCGCTGGGCATGGACTCGGGGGAGGTGGTGTGGCGGAGGTCGACTTCCGCCACCGTCGTCGCCTTGGCGATCACATCCTCCATGGTGTGGGTGCGGGTCTTCGTCGTCTGGACCAGCCCGAACAACCGGGATTTGGTCTCGGTGTGGGCCAGCTTGCCGGCGAACTCCGTGCTGCCACCCTCGTCGTAGCTCTTGGCCGTCCGCTTCAGATCGCCTGCCTGAGCTCCCGCATCCTTCTGCTGGGTCCGGTAGTAGTCGTTAACCAGGGCCCGGCAGTCGGCCACCAGGCGGTACACCTCGCCGGACGAGCGCGACTTGCCTTTCAGCAGCTTCTTTCTCAGCGGCCCGGGGTCCTTGCTGTCGACGGCCTCGCGGACCGTCTCGGCCAGCGTCTCGGCCGGCAGCCTCGAGACCAGCACCTGTTGTTTGAGCATCTCGCGGTCGACCGCCTCGGTGTCCCGCTGGCTCTTGTCCCCTCCCCCGGCCAGCCCGCTCAACGCCGACACGATGGGCGCCTTGGCGGCCACGTCGGCGAGCAGGTTGTAGTCCATCGACACCGCCCGCCCGAACAGGGCCGACTTCTGCTCCCCGCTCAGCTCCAGGCGGGTCAGGCGGCCGGCGGCGTCGCCCCGGGCGACGTGGGCCAGCTCGTGGGAGAGGACGTGGCGGCCCTCCGCCGAGCCGGGCGAGTACTCGCCCCGCCGGAAGAAGATGTCCGACCCGGCGGTGAAGGCCCGGGCCTCCAGGGCGGTGGCCAGCCGGTCGGCCTTCTGGTCGGCGTGGAGCCGCACCGGGCTGGCGTCCACCCCCAGGTTGGACTGCAGCTGGCCGAGGACCGGGGCGGGCAGGCTGTCGCCCTTGCCGACCTCCCCCGGCAGCTCCTGTCTGACCTGCTCGGGGACGGCCAGCCCCCCCGATCCCGTGTCGGCCGAGCCCCCACCGACCGGTGGGGGCAGGGGCGCCCCCTGGCCCCCTCCGCCCAGGGCCCGGCCGATGGTGGGCGCCAGCGACTCCGCACCCTTCTCGGCTGCGCTCTCCGCCGGGGCCACCGACGCCGTCCCCGCCACCAAACGGGCCACCGCCGCGTTACCGGCCTTCTGCTGCAGCCCCAACAGCAGCCCCGGGATCCCTGCCTGCCGACCCCGCTCGTCACCCGAGGAGTCTTCGTCCGGCTTTCGTGTCTCCCGCCCTCTGCCCGACTTCGCCCGCTGGTCGTATTCCGGGGACAACCCATTCCTCCGTCTCGGCCCTGGCCCC
>JAJPHE010000144.1 GCA_021325435.1 Actinomycetota bacterium
CGCCGCTCAACTCGCCTTCGTCGTCGCCATCCTGCTCATCGTCAAACTCCTCGACCACCACCACCCCGACCGGCACTGACCAGCCCCTATCCGCTCACCCTCTTAGGCCTTGACCCCCACTAGCGGTAAGCCGCGGCCGGTCACTCGTTTCCTCAGGGAGCACGCACCCGGGCACGAATCGTCGAGGCCGCCGCCGCCCTGATCCATGAGCGCGGGGTCGCGGGCGCCACCTTGGAAGACGTGAGGGCGGCGGCGGGAGTCAGCGGCTCTCAGATGACCCACTATTTCGCCGACAAGAACGATCTCGTGCAGGCGGTCATCGGCTACCAAGCCGACGCCATCGTCAATCGCCAGCGGCACGCGCTCAGCAGCGCGAACGGAGTCGAAGCCTGGCGGAACATGGTGATCACGGCAGCGAAGCGCACCAAAGCAAAGGGGGGCTGCCAACTTGGCTCGCTCGTCGGTCAGCTCGCCGAGAGTGACCCCGAGGCCCGAGCGCTTATCGCGGCAGGGTTCGATCAGTGGGCAGCCGCCATCAGCGATGGACTCAGATCCCTTGATGTCGACGGGAAACTCCCGTCGGACACCGACCCGGACGACCTTGCCATCACGGTGCTCGCCACGCTCCAAGGGGGACTTCTACTCGCGCAGGTACAGCAGAGCCCCCGTCCGATCGAGACTGCGGTCAACACCCTCTTCGCCCTCATCATCGGCAGATGAACCCAATTGGGTGACGTGGCGCATCCCCGACCAACCCGACGACGGTCGCCGGACCCACGCCGCCCGGATCTGAGGCTGCAGGCCTTTGCCGAGCCCAGATCTTCGCGACCTCTATTTTATGCCGAAGTACCGGGCAAGGGCGGAGGGCGAGCCACAGTGGCGTGGTTAGGGGGAAGCGGTCGTCGTGGTCACCATCACGAGGGGGATGGGCCGGGAAGTCTTGGACTGATACCAGTCGTAGCGTCCGTGGTTGGTGGCGTTCATCGAGCGCCAGAGTCGTTGGTAGTCCGGGTCCTCGGGGATGAGGACCGCGGCACGGCCACTGAATCGACGGCGGCCCACTTGGAGCTCGACTGACGGGTCCGAGACCAGGTTGTTGAACCAAGCGGGGTTCCCGTCGGCCCCGTCGTTCGAAGCGGCTAGCACGAACCGGTCGCCATCCCGGGCGTAGCAGAGTGCCGAACACCGGAGTTGGCCGGTGCGTCGCCCAGTGGTGCGCAGCAGCAGCGTCGGCGCCCCGATCATCCCATGGCCGATGCGTCCGGCGCTGTGTTCGTAGAGCCAGCGATGGGCCCGGAGAACTGAGGTGGGTGCAGTTCGCGGCGCGGTCAGACGGTTCAGAGCCCGGGCGAGCCGAGGCGGCGCCCCCGGAAGCTCACCGAGGGACGCGTGTCGTACGGCGTGCGCCATGGTCGCGCTCCTTTCCCTGTGTCGGAACATTCGACGTCTCCGCTCGCGATTGCAGACCAGCGAGGAGCAGTTCGATGAGCTCGTCGCTTCGCTCCTCGAGGTCCTTGCCGCCCGAGGACAAAAGAGACAAGACGTCGATACCGACAATCGCAGCAAAGATCACCCGGGCCGCCGCCTCGGCGTCGAGGTCGGCCCGGAACTCCCGCCGGGCCTGCCCGTGCCTGACTATGTCGGCGATCAGGCTCAGGGCCAGCTCCTGGAACCCCACGTAGGCGGACCCCGGCGCCGAGCGCACGTTGAGCTCCGACCCGAGCCGGGTCACACACCCGAACGAGGGGTCCTCCCGTATCAGCCGCGCCCGGCGGCGCAGCAGTGCTTCCACCTGCTCGGACGCCGACTCGGGGAGCTCGTTGGCTAGGAGCCGGGACACCAACTCCTCCTGCTTGGCCCGGAAAGCAGCCAGGGCCAGATCTTCCTTTGACGCGAAATGGAAATAGAACGCCCCCTTGCTCAAAGCACTGGCCGCCACCAGGTCATTCAGGGACACCCCTTCGTAGCCCCTCTCGGCGAAGGCGAGAGCCGCCGTCGCGACGATGTGAGCCCGGGTGGCCTCCGCTCGAGGCTGGCGGTTGCTGGTCACCTTGGCTGACACGGTCCTAGTGGATCATACCGACTGGTCGGTTTTCAAGACCCTTCGGCTAGAGGGCCATCCGGTGCGTGGTTCCTGAGCGCTATGGGGCGCCCAGGCATAGGGATTCCCGGGGATGGTGGTGTTGGACGCGGGTTGCAGAACGGGTCAGGTGACCGAGGAGTTGCTGAGGCGCATCCCTGCCACAGGCGCGCTCGTCGGGCAGCGGGGCGACGGTCGCCAGGATCGCCCTCCGAGTCGCACCTGGAAGCCCCGCAGACTTCGGGCCAAGTCCTGACGTAGCCGAAGCCGTCTGAACCGCCAGGGCTAGAGGTCAGGATGTTGACGTGGTTCATCCTGTCCGCTGGCACCTGGCCGTGCTCCTGCCCGACGTCGCCGTCGCCGACCACGTTCGGGCCTGAGGCGACGTTGGGACCCGGCCATGGCCCAGGTAGTCCGGCGCACATCAGCCTCGCCTTACCCGGAGGAGGTCGACGACTCGGCGGAACTGGAGGCCCGGGTCGACCACCTCGCCCCTCTGGTCGCGCCCTTTGATGTCGCGCTGGGGGTTGGCCCTGGGCCGCGGTGCTTGAACTCCGACGCGGCATCGCCCAGGGGCGGGGGCGACACATCTATGGGCCGCGGGAGGACCTGCCAGGGCGTGCAGATCCGCGCGTAGAGCCGGATATGACCGGTGTGCGCACAACGGCATAATGCCCGGGCCCGTGGGGTAGAGGGCGGCCACCGGGGGGACGGCTCCCGGTCGTGGGGGAGGCCGGCGGGTGCGTGTCGTCATCGTGGATGACAGCGAGGACCTGCGCCGGCTGCTGAGTCTGGTGCTGACCGAGGCCGGCCATCAGGTGGTGGGGGAGGCCCCCGACGGGGCGCAGGGTGTCGAAGAGGTGGAGCGGAGGCATCCGGACGCCGTCGTGTTGGACTATGACATGCCGGTGATGAGCGGGCTGGAGGCGCTGCCGCGCATGCTCTCGGCGTGCCCGGCGACGCGGGTGGTCCTCTTCACCTCTGGGATGAGCGGGGCGGTCCAGGAGGCAGCCAGGGGCCTCGGGGCGGCCGCCGTCCTGGAGAAGACGGCCGGGGTGGATGCGCTCCTCGAAGCACTGACGCCGTAGCCGGCGGTAGGGCTGTCGCTAGGTGAGAAGGTGACCGACGAGCACTTCGACCGCTGTCCCCGGGCTGGTCAGACGGCTCGCACCTGGGCGAGGCGCTTGACTGCGTAGTCGTCGTCCCAGCAGACGGCGGCTTCCCACGCGGCCGACGCTTACGCAGCAACGTCATATGCGTCGCCGTCGAGGCCGGCGGCATTGTGAGGCAGTGCAAGGTCGAGGTCGGGGACGTCGACATGCGACTCGTCCCAGTCGATCAGCGCCACCCGCTCCGGGGTCAGCAGGACGTTGCCAGGGTTCGGGTCGCCGTGGACGACGCATGTCTCACGTCCCAGGAGGCGGGCCCACGCGCCTCGGCATCGAGCTACGCCCTCGGGGGGCATCGCTGCAAGGTCGATCTTCGTCCCGGTCTCGGCGTGCAGAAGGTCCGTCGATGACTGCCAGCCCGGCCGCTGCGGCCATCCGTGCGTTAACCGATGTAGCTGGCGCAGCACGTCGGCCACGCGGCGCCAGTCGGCCTCCGTCTCGGGCGGTTCGCCCTCCACGTAGGTCATCACCACTACGCCGTCGGCGAACAGCCGGCCGTCCCGAGTTGGGATCGGTACCGGCACGGTCAGACCTTCACGGTCAAGGTATTGAAGAAGCGTCGTTTCCCATACAAGATCAGCGTCGCTCCGAGTGCCTCGGCGAGCGACAGCTAGGTGTCCGTTGACGCGCACACTCCACACCTCGTTGGCGATTGCGCCAGCTAGCGGTTCGATATGAGCGACGTCGTCCCCCCAGTTCTCTAGTGCCCCCTCCCATCCCACCGGTCCGTCTTAGCGGCCCTCGGTTAAGAGCGGTGATCTCGGCTCCTCGGGTCCCGACGCAGTCGTTCACAGAAGCGGATCCCAGCAGACGGCATGCCAGCGGGTAGCTGACTCCCCTTCACCCCCACCGCTCCTCCCCCTTCCTCGTAGGCCCCGAGTTGCCGACTGGCGCTCCCCGGGCCCCAACATATGGTCGGGCGGGCAGCCCGACCGAGGACGCAGGTGTCCCAGACGTCCGAGCCGGACAGCCCCAGCCCGCCCTTGTAAATCCCCAGGCCCTCCGTGCTTCTGGACCAGGGGGGCGGCGCTGCTTGCTGAGGCCCCAGGCATGCTGGGCCAGGCCGGTCAGCGCGAGCAGCGGGTCGAGGCCCTGATCGGTGAGTCCACCTACCTCCTGAACGTCGACCGTCAACCTCTGGGCGCGGCCTCCTGACCCAGCCGGACGAGCACGTTGCGGGTGATCTGCTCGATCTGTGGGTCCCGCCCGGCCAGCCCGTGGGCCCAGTCCGTCGATCCCGAGGTGAGGACGGTGGCGCCCGCTTGGTTGGTGTATGCGCCCAGCACAGCGTGCCCATGACGTATTCGTTCCATGGCCGCTGGATCGCGCGTTCCGAACACCCGTGACGCGATGTACTCCAACTCTCTGGGCTCGCCGGGCTTGGGAGGACGAGGCGCTGTCTCGCGGGTGAAGTGCTGGGTGGGGCAGGTTCCGAGCATCTCGAAGGTCGACGGCGTCCCGTCCTCGCCGGTGGGGTAGGGCAGCCCGTCGCGGTAGGTGAAGACGCATCCGTCGCACTCGTAGCCCACCACCGTGGCCCCAGCCCCCAACACGTCGCCGTACCCCAGTCCGGTGCCTTCGAAGATCCAGTGACGGGGGCGATGCACGGTATAGCCGCCGAGCCCGGCCGACACATTGCGACCAATTCGGTGATAGCCGCCCCGCGTGAACGAGACGCCCGTCATATGGTTCTCGGGCCGGCCGATGATCACGTCGGACCAGAACGTCGTTACTTCAACCTCCCGGTCGGTTCCCATGAGGGGGTCGTTCTTGAAGAAGCCCTTGTACCCGACCATGACGTCGCGGTCGTCGCCCTCGATGCGCACCTGCCACAGCGAGGTGTTGCCAGAAAAGAAGGCGGCGTTGCCTCCCCCGGCAATGAAGGACTCAACCGTGTCGCGCATGCCCTTGGACCAATACTCGTCATGGCCGACGGATAGATACAGGGAGGCCCCGCCCAGAACCTCTGGGTGATCCTCGAGATCGGCATTGGTGCACACACCGATCTCGAAGCCCTCTCGCTCGGCCCACTCGATGAAGGGCATCTCCCAATCCGGCCATCCCGCCGACCCGGCGTAGCCCGACAGATGATTCAGCTGGACATAGCCCACGTGGGCGGCGTTCTGGGGGTCGGGGGCGCCGGTTCCGGTGACCCGACGGCCCTTCCCCGGGGGTTTGAAGAGGTAGCCGGCCGCCATCGGCCTCCTCATGGCGACGTGGGTGCCCCCGGTGTACAGGTTCGGTCCGCCGAAGTCGTTGTAGGCGTGCCACGTGTTAGTGGTGAGCGCCAATACGATCCGGGTGGGAGAGGACGGGCGGAGGACGAAAAAGGCGTAGTCGCGCCGGACCTTCTCGCCCACGTCGATCTCCATGACGACCTCGTAGTAGCCGGAACGCCACGCCGGATCGACGTCGAGGGTGAGAGCCGCCGGCCAACCGCACCCCTTGGAGGAAGCGTCCCTCGGCGTTTCATGCTCGTCCGCGGCCACCCCGGGAGATCTGAAGACGACCTCCCGACGGCCACCCACCCGGGCCACCTCGACGCGCACCGGGCGCCCCGAGGAGGACGAAAGGTGCAGGCGCACCTGCTCCCCTGCGACTACGGACTGCGGCCAGCAGTAACCCGTCACCACCTCACGTGCCATGGCCGAATCGTAGGAGCAGGGTCGAAGAGCCTCCCGGAGCCGGACCGAGCCGAGCGCCGGAAGGATGGCTCCAGTCCACACGGCCCCGCGCCAGCGGCAGGCTCGGCGCCGACCAGCTCGACCATCGGGCTCTCTTCGAAGGCAGTCAGCCTCGGGCGAGGCGACCGTCGCCTACTTCCGGGTAGCGACATTGCGCCGGCAGGTTGGCCAGCCACCCAGATCCCGGTCATGGTCGCCCGCGGCCTCGGCCGCGCTGGCCCCTCTTGTCTCGGTCGAGCAGAGCAACTGATCATACGACCAGCGATCTTGACAAAGACTGATCAAACGATCAGACTTCTGACTCGTGAGCGAAACAGGGCTGGCCAACCGACCGACGCGGCCCTCGGCTGATCCCACCCGCGAGCGGATCCTGGCCGCCGCCCTCGACTTGTTCTCGGAGCGGTCGTTTGAGGGCGCCACCACGCGGGAGATCGCGGGGCGGGCCGGGGTGACCCAGCCGCTGCTCAACTACCACTTCCGTTCGAAGGACGAGCTGTGGCGGGCGGCGGTGGACGGGGTGTTCGGCGAGCTGGTCGAGGCGCTCGTCTCGCGGGAGGAGGGCCTGAGCGGGGTCGACGATCTGACGACAGCGCGTCTGGTGGTCAGGGAGTTCGTGCTGTTCTCGGCCCGGCGCCCGCAGCTGCATCGCATCATCACCCAGGAGTGCAAGGCCGACGGTCCCCGTATGGACTGGCTGGTCGAACGGCACGTCCGCCCCCTATACCAGGCCACCACTGAGCGTTTCGCCCGGCTCCGCCAGCAGGGCTATCTGCCGGACGTACCCGTCGAGCACCTCTACTACATCGTCACCGGAGCGGGTCCGACCATGTTCGTCCTCGGCCCGGAGTGCCGTCGTCTGGCCGGGCTCGACCCCACCTCCCCTGACGTGATCGAGGCCCATGCCGACGCGGTGTGCACGTTCCTGTTCGGCCGCTGACCAAGAAGGGGATTACCCATGCGCCACGACCTGGAGCTCGGCTACCTCGGTGTCGAGGTGCCGGACCCCGCGACCCTTACGCCATTCTTCGCTGAGGTGGTCGGCCTCGTCCCAGGGGAGCCGGCGGCTGATGCGGGCACGTTGACGTGGCGTAACGACGATCGGGCCTATCGGTTGATCGTCGAGCCCGGTGCGGCCAACGACGCCACCTTCGTCGGTTTGGAGGCTGCCCACGCGGGCTCCTTCGACCGGGTCGTCGAGCGGCTCCGACGGGCCGGACACGAGGTGAGCTCGGGGTCGGCAGAGGAGGCCGCGGCCCGGCGGGTCCGACGTCTGGCGTCCGCTGCCGCGCCGTGGGGTGTTCGGGTCGAGATCGTCGAGGCGATCGAGTCGGCGCCGGTGCCGTTCGCCTCGCCCCTGATGCCTGGGGGGTTTCTGACCGAGGGGGTGGGGTTCGGCCACACCGTGTTCGCGACCACGGCGTTCGACGAGTCCCACGCCTTCCTCGTCGATGGCCTCGGTTTCTCCCAGTCGGACTGGCTCGAGATGCAGGTCGCGGAGGGCATCGTGCTGGAGGTCCGCTTCTACCATTGCAATGCCCGGCACCACACGATGGCGCTGGCCCGCGCTCCGTTCGACCTGCCCCAGAAGCTGCACCATGTGATGGTTGAGGCCAACGACTTCAATGATGTGGGCGCGGCGTTCGACCGGGCCTGGGCGACCGATCTCGCCCTCCCGATGGGTCTCGGCCTCCATGACAACGACCGGATGTTCAGCTTCTACGTGGCCAGCCCGGCAGGCTTTCTCGTCGAGGTCGGCAGCGGCGCGCGGACCATCACTGAGCCGTGGACCGATAACCGCGTTTACGACGCCACCAGCGTGTGGGGCCACAAGCCGATGCGGGCCGGCGCGTGACCGGTCGCTCGGACCTCGACGCCGAGGTCGCCATCGTGGGCTACGGCCCCGTCGGCGCCGCCCTGGCCGTTCTTCTCGGCCAGCTCGGCCGCTCCGTCGTCGTGGTCGAGAAGTGGCCGGAGCCTTATCCGCTCCCCCGGGCGGTGCACTTCGACCACGAGGTCGGGCGCATCCTGCAGGCCTGCGGCATAGGGTCGCAGCTGCGCGAGATCATCGAGCCAGCCGACATCTACGAATGGCGAAACGCCGCCGGGGTGACCCTGCTGCGCTTCGGCCGGGTCGGGGACAGCCCCTCGGGCTGGCCCCTTTCGTCGATGTTCAACCAGCCCACCCTCGAGGGGCTGCTCGACGAGCGGGCCCGGGCCCTCCCGACCGTGGAGGTCCATCGAGGCGTCGAGGTCGACGGGTTGGAGGTCGACGGCTCCGGCGTCACGTTGCGTACCGCCCACCGCGGAGACCTACGGGCCCGTTACGTCGTGGGCTGCGACGGCGCCAACAGCACCGTGCGCGGCGCCGCCGGGCTGGCCCTGCGTGACCTCGGGTTCTTCTACGACTGGCTGGTGGTCGACGTGATCCTCGACGACGCCCGGGTGTTCGACCCCATGAACCTGCAGGTATGCGACCCGGCCCGCCCCACCACCGTCGTGTCCGGGGGCCCCGGGCGTCGTCGTTGGGAGTTCATGCGCCTTCCCGGTGAGCCTCTCGAGCTGCTGAACGAGGAGCGGCGCGCCTGGGAGCTGTTAGCGCCATGGGATGTCCACCCCGCTAACGCCCGGCTGGAGCGTCATGCCGTCTACACCTTCCGGGCCCGATACGCCGAACGCTGGCGGGCCGGCCCGGTGCTCTTGGCGGGGGACGCCGCCCACCTCACACCGCCCTTCGCCGGGCAGGGGATGTGCGCTGGCCTGCGTGACGCCGCCAACCTGGCCTGGAAGCTCGATCTGGTCGTCAGCGGCCGGGCGCCGGACTCCCTGCTCGACACCTACGAGCGGGAGCGCCTTCCATCCGTGAGGGCGTCCATTGACTTCGCCATCGAGCTCGGGAAGGTGATCTGCGTACCCGACTCGGAGGAGGCGGCGGCCCGCGACGAGGCCATGGCGGCGACCGTGGGTCCCGAGCCGAGCGACGTGCCTGCCCTGCCGGGCATCGGGCAGGGACTCGTCCACCCCACCGCCGCACATGCCGGCGAGCTGTTCGTGCAGCCCACCGTCGACGGCCGGCTCCTCGACGACGTGGGCGGTGTCGGCTGGCGCCTGGTGACCGTCGACACCGAAGCCGACGTCCCCGACCCGGCCGCCCTCGAGTGGTTCGCCGCGATCGGCGGCCGGGTGCTCCGCCTGCCCCCAGACGAGCGGGTCGGGCGCGGGTGGCTCGCCCGCCACGGCGCGAACTGGGCGCTTCAGCGCCCCGACTTCTACCTCTACGGCACCGCCGCCGGTGCCGACGCCGCCGCCGAACTCCTGACCGATCTCCGCTGGCGATTGTCCGCCGTCCCCCGACCCCTGCAAGGTGCGCACCCATGAAGCTCGCCAACATCCGCGGCCGCGCCGCCCTCGTCCTTGGAGACGAGATCGCCGACGTCGAAACCGTCTCCGGCGGCCGGTTCGGCCCCGAGATCATGTCCCTCTACGACGACTGGGCCGCGTTCGCCGCCTTCGCGGCCACGGTATCGGCCGGGTCGGCTCCGCTCGTGGAAGCCGGCCTGGGCAACCCGGTCCCCGCCCCCCGGCAGGTGTTCGCTATCGGTCTCAACTACCGGTCCCACGCCGAGGAGTCCGGGATGGGCGTCCCAACGGTGCCGGCCACCTTCACCAAGTTCCCCGCCTGCCTGGCCGGCCCGTTCGACGATGTACACATCCCGGGCGACACCGTCGACTGGGAGGTTGAGCTGGTGGCCGTGATAGGGGCGAGGGCCGACCGGGTCGACGAGGCGGACGCATGGGCGAACGTGGCCGGGGTGACTGTCGGGCAGGACATCAGCGACCGCACCCTGCAGTTCTCCGCCGGCAGCCAGTTCTCCTTGGGGAAGTCGTGGCGTGGCTTCGGACCGTTGGGGCCCTGGGTCGTCTCGGTCGACGAGCTCGCCGACCCCGACGACCTGGCGCTGAGCTGTGCGGTCAACGGGGAGAAGATGCAGGATGCCCGCACCAGCGACCTCATCTTCAGCGTCCCCCGGCTGATCGCCGAGCTTTCCGCCGTGGTGCCGCTGCTACCGGGCGATGTGATCTTCACCGGCACCCCAGCCGGCGTGGGCGCCGTTCGCCAGCCACCCCGGTTCCTGCAGCCCGGAGACGTGCTCGAGTCCTGGATCGAAGGCATCGGCACCATCCGCAACCGCTGCGTGTGACGGCCATGCTCCTCCCTTTCGAACCCGAGCCCTTCACCCCGCCCACCGACCGCGACATGCTCCCGTCGGAGCGCCGCCAGTTCGTGCGGACCCACCGGACGTGCGTGTTCGGCTACCCCCGGCTCCACGACGGGCCCGCCATGTCAGTCGTCTACTACGTGCCCACCGATGGTGACGAGCTGCTGGTGTCAACCATGGCGGGCCGGAGCAAGGCTCTCGCCGTGGCCCGGGACCCCAAGGTGAGTCTCTGCGTGCTCGACGAGCGGTGGCCGTTCGCCTATCTCCAGGTGTACGCCGACGCCGCCGTCGAGCGCGACCCCGACCTGGTGGTCGACGTGATGATGGCGGTGGGGGAGCGTATGTCGGGCCAGCCGGTCGGACCCGAAGCACGACCCGTCGTTCAGGCCATGGCCACCGAGGAGAACCGGGTCGTTGTGCGCTGCCGCCCCTACGCCACCTTCGCCCAGCCTCCCCGACACCTGCACCGCAACGATCAGGAGGAACGGCTCACCCACTGGGTGTCCGGCAGCGTCCCGTGGGACGCGCCCGACCCGCGTTGAGGTCAACCGGGGTTTGACCAGCCGTGTGCCGGCGGGCAGCGAACAGTGGCTCGAATGTGTGGCCGCACGTCATGGGGAGGGGGTAGAACACGAGGCATGACCGCCGAGATCCGCGACCTGTCCGGCAGGCGCTTCGAGCAGGTGAACCTGTCCAGAACCCGTGTCCATGGCGCGTTCCTTATCGGCACCAAGGTGACCGACGCCTGGGTCCAATCGCTGGACCTGTCAGGCAACATCCAGTCCCTGGTCGTCAACGGCGTCGAGGTCGCCGGCTATGTCCAGGCGGAGCTGGAACGACGCCACCCAGAGCTCGGGTATCTGGGTTCGAAGGATGTGCCCGGGCTGCAAAGAGCGTGGTCCACGGTCCGAGAGATCGCCGCCGCGACGCTCGATACCGCCCGGCGCCTACCCCCGGCGGCGCTCAATGAGTCGGTTGATGGCGAGTTCTCGTATCTCCAGACACTGCGTCATCTGGTGTTCGCAACCGATCGATGGATCACCGGACCGGTCCTTGGCCGGGCGGACCAGTTCCACCCGCTTGGCTACCCGTACGACAGCGCTCCGCCCGTAGAGCGAGCTCCGCTCGACCTGGACGCCACACCGACGCTCGACGAGGTGCTTGAGATCCGAGCCGAGCGCACAGCGTCTGTCGAGGACCTCGTGCGCCACGCCACGGACGGCTCCCTGGCCCGGGTGGTCGACAGTCCCAACGGTGGTGCGACCACCGTCGGCGACTGCATCCGGGTCGTCATCTTCGAGGAGTGGTGGCACCACCGCTACGCAAATCGGGACCTCGCCGTGCTCGCCAGCAGAGCCGGCACGTGACGAACCGCGCGTAACGGAGCCTACCGGTCGCCGGCCGGGGGCCATGCCTTCGCCAGTCGAAGCCGGCGGTGTCACCCGACCCGGACATCGGGTCGGTGCGCCGGGTCCGGTTAAGGCGCCGGCACCGAACCCTTTAGTCGGTGGACGTACCGAACCATGGTGCGGCCCACCTCGTCCGTCCAACGTGAGTGCTCGGGGATCCCGAGGGAGGCCGGGATCCGGAGGGAGGCGAGGTTCTTCGAATCGACGATGATGTGGGCTTCCCGGCAGCCGGTGTGTTCTTCGAGGAACCGGTGGGCGAGTCGGACCCCGCGGCTGACGAACCCTCGCCCGCGGTGTCGAGGGTGGGAGGAGCAGGAGACGTTGGCCTCTCCGGCCGGGACGTGTTCGTTGGCGAGATCGCAGTCGATATAGGCGACGTAGTCGGCGTCTGGACCGTCGACGGAGAAGGTCCACTTCGGTCCCACCCCAAAGGCCTCGGTCCGTTCGGCCAGCACGCGGGCGGCGTGCATGCGTTGCTCGTCGGCGGTCATAGCCTCCCAGGACTGCTGTTGGCCGGAGAGCCACAGCCAGCGGATCTGCTCTTGGTCTTTTGCTTCCAGGTCGGCGTCGAGGTCGCTTGGTCGGGGGCGGCGCAGGGTGACAACGCCGTCGGAGTAGCTCAGCGGCGGTACCGCCCGCTTGAAATAGGGATTCCCATCGAGGTCACCAGTTCGGGCGAAGCCGACCCGGGCGGCCAGGGCCAAGGAGTCGGTGTTGTCAGGATCGATGAGCAGGGTGGCGGTGCGATGGGTGGTGCTGGTGGCCAGGTGGTGCATGAGCAGCTGAACCGCCCGGGTGGCGTAGCCCCGGTGCCGGTGCGACGCGAACACGTTGTATCCGACGTTGACTTCCCCTGGTTCGAGCCAGGACCGGTCGAGGTCGTAGTCGACCCAGCCGACTACGTCACCGGCAGCTTCGATGCAGGCGAGGGGTGATGGATGGTCGGCGCCCGGGCCCAGGAAGCGGTGGAAGGCTTCATCCCGGCCCGCTACCAGCTTGATGGCGTCCCCGGGTCCTGGGGGCCGGAGTCGGATCAGCCCGTCGGTTATCGGGCGTAGGGCCGGAGCGGTCAACTGGTGGGATCCCAAGTCGGAGCGGCGAGGCTTCGGACCTGTAGGGCGGCCGGCTCGGCAACGATCTCGGTGATGGCGCAGTTCGGTATGCCCCCCTCGATTACACCTGGGGCCATCATGGACACCTCGTGGTCGCCCAGGATGTTGCGGGCCAGGTCGGCGGTGACGCCGCCGTGGGAGACGACCACGACTGTCTCGCCGGGATGCCGGGCGGCGAACTCGACGAGGGCGTTCCCGAGGCGCTCACCGGCGGCTCGCGAAGACTGGCCACCAGGCGGCGTGAAGTCGCGCTGGCGGCTGGCACGGTCCCAGTCGGCCAGGAACTCCTGCAAAGACTTGTCCCGCCCATCCCAGTTCATCCGCTCGGCCAGCCGCCCATCGACAGCGACGGCGAGCCCGAGGCGGCGACCGATCGGCTCCGCCGTCTGGCGCGCCCGGCGAAGCGGGCTCGAATAGACGGCGGCCACCGGCACGGAGGTGAGGGTTGCGGCCACCCAATCCGCTTGGGCCATGCCGGCCTCCGAGAGGCCAGGGTCACCCGGAAGCGCTGCCTTCTCGGCGTGCTGGACGATCAGGAGACGCGTCCTCACGGGCAGACTTTTGCCCAGCCGCCAAGCAGCCCGCCAGAACATTCCTTATTGGGCGGCCGCGCTGACTCGTGATTGGGCTGCTCCAAGCAAGCGAGATCGACGGCTTCGCGTTCTGGGGTCCGCCACAGAGGGCACGCACGGAGCACCCGGTCATCCTTCTCATGACGAGCGCCCCGGGAGCCCGATTAATGGCTACCGGCGTCCAGGCTTCCGTGAGGAAGGCGCTGTCTTACTTCGTTGAGGGTTACGACGACCACGACCGCCGCTGGGGGTGACCGAACTGGAGCCAGTCAGGAACACGTCAAGGGCGGAGTCGAGCCGAGGTCGTAGCTCGCCAGGGTCCCCCCACCAGCTGGTGGTCCAGTTGGTGATGGTGAGCATGTAGATCGAGGTGAGGATCTCGGCGAGCTGGAGCGGGTTCAACTCGGCGCGCACCTCTCCACGCTGCTGGCCTTGACGGAACAGCTCGGCGAGCAGTCCGAAGTTCTCGATGTCCTTCTCCTTAGCGGCACCGGTGGAACCGACGAAGATGGTGGTCGAGCTCACGACTTGGGTCATGAACTCCCGGTCGCTCTCGAAGACGATGATGGTCTATCGAGCGGGGGGGCGATGACGTCACCGAAGGAAGTGGTGCTCGCGTTCATGGCGGCGTTCATCGCTGCCTGGCCCGAGCAGGATGCAGGGTTCTTGGCCGGCTTTCTTGCCGCGGATGCGGTCTACCACAACATGCTGCTGGAGCCGGTCCGGGGGTTGAAGGCGATCGAGGCGACGGTCGCCGGGTTCATGGCGATGGGGGGGCGGGTGGAAGTCGACATCCGGCAGCTGGTCGCCGAGGGAGCGATCGTCGCCGTCGAGCGGGTGGACCACTTCGAGAGCGTGGATAGGACGATCTCCTTGCCGATGGTCGGGGTGTTCGAGGTGGCCAACGGCAAGATCACGGCCTGGCGGGACTACTTCGACGCGGCGTCTTGGGCCAGCGTCGGATCGCCGCAGGAGCGAAGCGTGGGCTGGTACCCACCGGAATCTCGGCTGGAGGCTGGAGGCGTCGCTCTGCGAACGTTCGAGGAACGCGACGCCCCTGACGTGGCGGAGGCGTGTCGCGACCGTGACATCTTACGGTTCACGTTCATGCCCGACGGACTCACGGACCAAGGGGCACTGGAGTGGATCCGACGGGGAATGGAGTGGTGGCCGAGGGGCAACCTGCGCTTTGCCATCGTGAAAGCGGACTCAGATCGAGTCGTCGGCCAAGTGGGGCTCGGCGTCGATGAACGTCACCGCTCGGCGGAGGGCTATTACTGGGTGGCCGCTCCGGAACGGGGTCGGGGCGTGGCCTCCACCGCCCTCGGTCTGGTGGTCGACTGGGCCTTCACCCTGGGCCTCGAGCGCATCTTCCTCCTCATCCACCCCCAGAACGAGGCATCCAACCGTTTGGCTGCCCGGATGGGCTTCACCCGTGAAGGGGTCCTGCGGTCCTACGAGCCCGTGAAGGACGACCGACCCGACCTCGTGTCCTGGTCTCTACTCCCTGGAGACCCTCGACCTTGGCGGAGCGAGGTGCCTCGTGGATGACCGCCGGATTTTGGCGCGCAAGCGGGAGCAGCCCGGATCGTCCACCGACCGCAAACGGCCCACCCGATTATTCCGGCAAACCGAGGATCGATCGCAGGCACTTGACGGTGTTACCGACGTCGCGGTGCAGCACGGCCTCCATCCCCACAACCCTCGCCCCTTCGACGTTCTCGGGCCGGTCGTCGACGAAGACACATTCGACCGGGTCAACGCCGAGACGGTCCGCTGTCAGCCGGTAGATGGTCGGGTCGGGCTTGGCCATGCCCTCCTCGCCAGAGATCACGACGAGGTCGACGAGCTCCTCCAGACCGAAGCGGGCGTTCAGGTGACTACGGACATCGGGCCCGTTGTTGGCCAGGATCGCCACCCGATGGGTGGAGCGGATCTTGCGGATCAACTCGGCTAGTTCGGGTTCGATGTAGGAGTCGCCTTCGAGGTCCGAAAGGAGCCGCACGACATCCGGCACCGGCAGTCCCAGGACGTCGCCGAGGCGTTGGTGGATCTCCTCCTCCGTGCGCCCGCCAGCCCAGCCGGGGCCAATCGCATCACCCAGCGCCCGGTCGAGGCCGCCGGGCTGGAGGCCCAGGCGCTCCTCCCACGCCCGACGGGCCAAGGGTCGGCCTCCGACGAGGAGGACTCCGCCCAGGTCGAAGATCGCCGCCCGGATAGCCACGGTGCTACCCAGACCTTCCGTGGTCGGAGGAGGACACGCGACCATCGTGGCATTGGAGCGCCAGCCGTGTCGCAGCCCGTGAGACGATGGCCGTGTGGGGTGAGGCACCGTCGTCGCGACTGGCCGTCTTGTGCTCCGCCTCGCCGAGCAGGGAGACACCCAGGCGGTCGTGCTGGGCCGCGGCCGGCCCTCAGATTGAGGGGCCGGCCACGTCCATCAGAGGCCGCGGTGCAAGCAGATCCGCGGGCTGGCTAGGGCACCTGGTCGAACATCACCGTGGTCTGGTTGGGTTGCGGCACCCTGACATAGGACATGTCGACGTTGCCCGACCCGTCGATGGCGTCGCTCTGAAAGTCTCCGAGCTCGCGGTCGGCGCTGCACCCCGTGCCTCCCGTGCACACCGCACCGGTCTTGGCGGGGGTCGTGTCAGCCGTGGTAAGCGCGCTCCAGGTCGAGCCGCCGTTGGAGCTCTCGAGGTACGACTCGAACCACTGAGTGCCGGATGGCGCCGCGTCCGGGGTGGAGACCGTAGTGGTGTGATACAGCGACACCGCCACCTTCGAGCCCGACGCCGCCACCCACGGGTACACCGAGGTGCCGGTGGAGACGAGGGTGGTGGGAGGGCCCCAGGTGGCGCCCCAGTCCGTCGACTCGGCCATCTTCACCGTATCGGTGGAAGCCGCCACGTCCAGCCACACCGCGTACAGATCACCGTTGCCGGCGTCGGCCACCACCGGGAAGTTGCTGGAGGTGGTGTCCGACGTGGCCGGGCTCACCGTCGAGGTGGTGAAGGTCACCCCTCCATTGGTAGACCGGGCGAAGTTCACCCCGCCGGTGGAGGTGGCATAGATGAGGCCGACGCTGTCACCGGTCCCCAGGGCGCCTGATCCCGCCCGGGCGATGAGGTTGCCGGGGGGGCAGACGCACCCGGTCTGGTCCAGTGGTGTCGCCGCCACGGTGGTGACCGGAAAGGTCTTGCCGCCGTCCACCGACTTCGAGACGACCAGGCCGGAGGGGATCTGGTGGGTCGCTTCGTACACGACGCCGCCGGTCGGGCTCGAGCCGCTGGTGGCGATCCACTGTCGGTCCTCTACGGGAACGCCGGCCAAGGGGTTGGCCGTCCACGTGGCGCCCTGGTTGGTGGACGACGAGATGGTCGAGCTGCCGAGCCAGAGATCGGTCAGGTAGATGGCGCCCGAAGACCCGTCGACCGCCAGATCCGAGTCGCCGCCTCCAGGCAGGTCGGCCCTCAGGCCTGCGGGGGTGAGGGTCCACGATGACCCCCCGTCCGTGGACCGCCACACGTAGCTCGGTGAGCCAGGCAGGCTGGAGAGCAGGCCGTCGGGGGCGTCGACGTAGATGACCCCGCCCGGACCGACGGCGATGCCCGGCTCACTTCCGCCCTGGCCGACGGCCACCGGCCCGCCGGTGGCGGCTCCACCGGGCACAGCTGCGACGAAGGTCCCGGCCCCAGCGGCCAGGGCGGCGGCGACGGCCGCCATGCGGGTGGTCAGTGTCCTCATTGACGCTCCTCGAGGAGGACGGTCCTTCGCCGGCCCCCGACCCAGTTACGAGACCCCGGCTGGATCTTGCGGTCAAATCGGAGAAACCTCTCCCAAAGCCCCCAGACCCCACGCCGTGCAGGGGAGGGCGGGGAGGCCTTCAGCCGGAGTGGTCCCGAGCCCCGCCGGAGGCCAGGATGGCGTCCAGAGGAGCTGGGCGCGCACGTTGACTGCCGCCCGGCCGGAGCGGGTGGAGGAAGCCGACAAGTGCAACTGGAGGTTCCGGTAGAGATCCAGGCACCACCGGAGCGGGTGTGGGAGGTGCTGGTCGACGTGGAGTCCTGGCCGCAGTGGACGGCGTCGATGAGGAAGGTCGAACGTCTCGACTCCGGGCCGTTCCAGGTTGGATCGAGGGCCCGCATTCGGCAGCCCCGGATGCCCTCCGTGGTGTGGCGGGTCACCGCCGTGGAGGAGGGACTCTCGTTCGTGTGGGAGGCCTCGCGGCCGGGCACCAAGGTGGTGGCCGGCCACGTGCTGCGCCCCACCGGGGCTGGCCGCACCCTGGCCACCCTCACCATCGACACCTCGGGCTTCGCCGCCCGCCTCCTGGCGCCGCTGCTCGACTCCACCACCCGTCGCTACGTGGAGATGGAGGCGGAGGGTCTCAAGCGCCGGGCAGAATCGACCGCCTGACGGCTACAGCCGCCCGGCTCCGGCAGGCTCAGGATGCTCGGGCGGTGTCGCGACCAGCGTGCTTGGCTCGATAGAGGGCCTGGTCCGCCTGGCGGAACGCCTCCTGGTCGATCCCCAATGAGGTCGACATCCCGATGCTGGCGCTCACCTTCAGGGTGACGCCCTGCAGAACGATCGGGTCGCGCAGCGCCTCGAGTATCCGGCTGGAAAGCCGGGCGGCGTCTTGGCGGCCGCAGTGGGCGCACAGGATGGCGAACTCGTCTCCCCCGAGCCGGGCCACCAGGTCGTCCGCCCGCACCAACGACTGGATCCGCTTGCCGACCACTCGGAGGACTTCGTCGCCCATGGCGTGCCCGTGGGTGTCGTTGACCTGCTTGAAGCCGTCGAGATCGAGGTAGATGACCGACGACTCGATGGTCGAGTCCATCTGCTCCATGGCGTCATCTATGGCGCGCCTGTTGGCCAGCCCCGTGAGCGGGTCAGTCGCAGCTCGGAGCTTGAGCTGCTCCACCTGCTGGCGTAGGCGGATGGCTGCCTCGACCAGCTCCCGTGTCCTGTCGAGCATCTCCGAGGAGGCGTCAGGGTGCGGATAGCCGGGCGGTGTCCAGTGGGTGATGGTGGCGACGACCGTCCCGTCCAGGCCAGAGGCCGGGATGACGGTCACGTTCGACAGCTGTTCGCTTTCAGCGACAGAAGAGATCTCGGGATCGAGACCCGAGAGACCCATCGACAGCTGAGGGAGACCAGTGCGCCGGGCTTGGTCCCACGGGGAGCCGGGTCGCGGCTCGGCTCCGGTCAGTAGGTCCGGCAGTTGATGACCGACGCTGATCACCGGTTCTCCTGGGCTCCAGAGCGTGATGCCGAACTTGCTCCCGACCTCGGGAATCATGGCTTGTCCGACGTTGTGGAGCGCGGTGGCCAGTGGTTCCTCGGCGAGGAGACGGTGCAGGACCTCGGCGTAGATCTCCGAGCGCTCCGGGCGTCGCCCCACCAGCCAGAAGGACTGGGCGCGGTCCTCGGCGAGGACCGGACCCCCGGCCAGCTCGAGACTTACATACGAACCGTCCGAGTGGCGCAATCGGTACGAGATGGCGCTCCTGGGAACGTATCCCTGGGTTGCTTTGGCCGCCACCGCCGCGAACAGGCTGACGTCGTCGGGATGCAGAAAGTCGATGCCATTGCGCCCCACGACTTGGGCCGGTTCGTACCCCAGGAGGTCCAAAGCGCCCCGGCTGGCGAACTGGATGACCAGTCCGGCGTCGGCCACGATCAGGAGATCGCTCGAGTGGGCGAGGGTGTCCAGGACCTGCTCTGCCCAGGGAGCGGAGCGATCGACGGACACGTCGAGATGGTACGCCGCCCTCCGGCCGCCCGGTCGCCATCCCCTTCGACTTGTGGTCAGCCTTGCGGCAGTGACCTCGACGTCGCGACCGTCGTCGCTACGCGGGTGAAGCTCATGCCCGCTTGAAGAACCACGGGCTGGCGTAAGCGGACGCACCGCCATAGGCGGCCTTCTCGAACGGCGCCACCCCCAGAGGGTCGATCGGACGCGCCGGATCGGTGATCCGCAGGAACATCCAGGCGCCATTGGGCTTCGCGGTGAACGAGATGACCGGCTCGCCCGGACCCGGGACGGTGATGGGCACCACGTCCAGCAGGGTGGGGTCGCTGCGGCCCGGCCCGATGACCTGTACGAACAGCTTCTTGCCGCTCCACTGTGGTCCCCGGTCGATGTCGAGCCTGATACTCACCGGGTGTCCCTTGGGCAGGGCCAGCTCCGAGCCCATGGGGGCGCCGTTGGCGGTGGCGTCCAGGCGCAGACCCGCCTCACGGGTGCCGAAGCTGCGCCGCGACATGATGGCCCGCCGCACGCCCTGGCGGGTGAGGCTGTTGACGTAGAGACCACCCCGGCCCTTTCCGGTCTGGCCGTACACGCCTGAATGCTCGTCACTCACCCCGGTGAATCCCACCTGCCATCCGGCGTTGAAGCAGGCATTGAACGGCTGGGGGAGGCCCTGGTCGCGCCCGTACCAGAAGTAGTCGGTGGCCGTGTGCCCATGGCTCTGGTCCTGGTTGTAGGTGATGGCGTTGAACGCCTCGATGAGGAAGATCTGCTTGGCCGCGCCGGAGTGGTAGACGAAGGACTGGAAGTTCCCGAAGTAACCCGGGTGGTTGAAGCTTCCGATGGCGTCGCTTCCGCCGCCGAAGGGCTCCGATCCGGGCTTCTGGGTCAGCCAGTCGTAGAACGGCAGGATCGTGGCCGTGTCAGGCGCGTTCTGGAATTGGTCGGCCACCGGCTTGCTCGAAGGGAAGACGCGCCACATCTGCGAGATGGCCCGGGGCGTGGCGAGGGCGGCCTCGTGGGCCGGGTCAGTGAAGTCGCTGCCGAACCAGACGTTGATGTGGCCGACGGTCGGGGTGCTGTACTCGAAGCCGCGGAAGGAGACGAAGGCGCCGGGTTCGTAGGCAGCGTCGGCGATCTTCGCCATCGTCTCCCAGTCGTTCTCGTTGATCCCCTCGATGAACCGGCACCCTCCGTCCTGCCACTTGGCGCAGGTGTACTGGCCGTGGTCCTTGCCCGACACTGCATGCTCGGTCATGCAGGCGACGTCGAGGCCGGCGGCCCGGAGCCGCTTCAGGGCGCTGAAGGGATCCCCTTCGGCATCCCCGGATATGAAGCTGTGGTTGTGCAGGTCGGAGTGGACAAGAAGCAGTGAACCCGACGGGTCCAGCCGCGATCGCCGGGCCGCGCCCGCCGACCCCGGCACCCCGCCCAACGCTGAAGCCAGAACGGGGCGCATGGCCAGCCCCCCACCAGCCAAGGCCAGCGCCTTGAGGACGGTTCGCCGCTGCACGGGATTCATACAGCCCCTTTCGCCTGGTTCGCCGGATCAACTCTTCGTCGCTGGGGCCCCAACTCCTCCCAGGGCGGCCCAGCCTCCCGGGGCTGCGAAGCTACGGCGACCCCTTTCTGGGGGCGGGATCGGGCATCGAGGCGGGAGGATGCTGGTGGAGCGACGCTTCTTGCAGGTCGACGTGTTCGGATCGGGACCCTATTACGGCAACCCGGTAGCGGTGGTGCTCGACGGATCGGGCCTCGACGACGCCGAGATGAGCCGCTTCGCTCGGTGGACGAATCTGTCGGAGACGACCTTTCTCCTGCCCCCCGCCCGGCCGGAGGCCGACTACCGGGTGCGAATATTCACCCCGGCCGGCGAACTGCCCTTCGCCGGCCATCCCACCCTCGGGTCCGCTCACGCCTGGCTGGCCCGGTCCTCTCCCGCCTCCGGTCGCAACGTTTTCGTTCAGGAATGCCCGGCCGGGCTGATTCGGCTGAGACTCGCCGACCGCCGCCTGTCCTTTGCCGCTCCGCCGCTGGTTCGCTACGAGCCGGTGGACGAGCCGACGGTCGCTCACCTCGCCGACCTGCTGGGCGTCGACCGGGTCGAGATCAGAGCGGCCCAGTGGGTCGACAACGGACCCGGGTGGGTGGCGGTGCTGCTCGCCAGCGCCGAGGAGGTGCTCCGGCTGCGGCCCCGGCCCGAGGAGGGCCTGAGTCTAGGGGTGGTCGGCCCCCACCCGGAGGGGTCCGAGGCGGCAATCGAGGTGCGGGCCTTCTTCTCCAGCGGCGGTGTCACATTCGAGGATCCGGTCACCGGAAGCCTGAATGCGTCGTTGGCCCAGTGGTTGTTGGACACCGGGCGGGTCGGGGCCCCCTACACGGCCAGCCAAGGCGCAGCCCTTGGCCGGCGAGGGCGGGTTTTCATCGAGCGCGACGACGATGGGACCATCTGGGTGGGGGGCGACACCTTCACCTGCGTCGAAGGGACAGTGGACCTGTAGGAGCGCTCGCCGTCTTCGGCCGCCTACCTAGGCTGACAGGGCCTTGGCCGCCGCGGCCAGACTGGTGGCGAGGTTCCCTCGGCGGGCGACGTTCAACCCGGCGAGGCCCAGCCAACTCCGTAGGGCGTCGAGTTCGAGGGCGGCCGCTTCGGCGACGGACGTCGCCGTTACGCCCGGTTCGCGGTACGAGCCCCGCACCCGGAGGAGCTCTTCTTTGCGGTCCGCCTTGAGGTCGAAGCGTCCGACCAGCTGGTCTCCGACCAGCAGGGGCATGACGAAGTATCCGAAGCGGCGCTTGTCCTCGGGCACGTAGATCTCGATGCGGTAGTCGAATCCGAAGAGGCGCAGCGTGCGGTCCCTGTTCCAGATCAACGAGTCGAACGGGGAAAGGAGCGTTCCGGTGGCCCGAGTAGGCGGGCGGGGGTGGGCGCCCGGAAGGCAGAAGGCGACCTTGTCCCACCCCTCCACCGTCACCGGAACCAGGCGTCCATCGGCCACCAGATCGGCCACCGCCGCCTTCGCCCGGGCGACGGGCATCCGGTAGTAGTCGGCCAGATCGGCCACCGTCGCCACGCCGAGCGATGCCGCGGCCGCTAGGAGCAGAGCCTGTTCGGCTTCATCGGGGCTCGGCGCCGGGGCGGCCAGCAGCTCGGGCGGCAACACCCGCTCCGGCAGGTCATAGACCCGCTCGAAGGCCTCGTTCCTCCAGGCGGCCAGCTCCCCCAGGGCGAACAGCCACTCCAACGCCACCCTTCCGATGCTCCGCCGCCCCCACCACTCGCCTTGCCTCGGACGAGGGTCGCTCAGCATGCTCGCCGTCAAGGGTCCGCGCCGCTTCACCTCGTCCAGCACGGCGGCGATGTAGCGCGCCTCGGTTCTGGCCCACGCCGCCCGGTTCCGATGCCAGGCCGACGTCCCTTCGGCGAAGGAGCGCATTCGCGGTCGCAGCAGCGGGTAGGTGGCGGCGGGAGTGAGGGACGCCATGTGGGCCCATCCCTCGACCAGCTCGCCGCCGGGGCCGGACATGGCCATGTAGGCGGCCCGGTCGTAGGGCCCGAGCCGGCTGAAGGGAACCAGGAACTGCGTGCGGGCGACGACGTTGACCGCGTCCAGTTGGATGACTCCGACCCTTCCGAACACTCGCCGGAGCCCGGCCGCTGCCGCGGGCCGTGCCGGGCGCGGCCGATCAAGTCCCTGCCCCTCGAGGGCCAGCCATCTCGCTTCGGTCGCAGTGAGCACCGGCCCGCCCTTCACCGGTCGGGATCCTACGAGGGGGCGGTGCTGATACCGTAGGAGTAGCGGGCCGAGCACGGCCGCGATCACACATCAAGGGCGGGGGTCCGATGGATTACGAGCAGATCCTCTACGAGGTCGACGACGGCGTCGCCCTGGTGACGCTGAACCGTCCGGAGAAGCTGAACGCCATGACGGCCCAAATGGGCGCGGAGATGGACGATGCCATGGCCGAGGCGGACGAGGACGACGACGTCCGGGTGGTCGTCGTCACCGGGGCCGGGCGCGGCTTCTGTGCCGGCGCCGACCTCGGTGCCGGAGGGCGTTTCGGCGCCGGCTGGGGCAAGGCCAACCCGGAGCTGCGCCGCAAGCTGCCGATGGACGTGCGCAAGCCCGTCATCGCCGCCATCAACGGTCCGGCAGTGGGCGCCGGCCTCACTTGGCCGCTGCAGGCGGACGTCCGCTACGTCGCCGAGGACGCCAAGCTGGCGTTCGCCTTCGTGCGTCGGGGGGTATCGCCGGAGCTGGCGTCCCACGTCATCTTGGCTCGTGTCGCCGGACTCTCGCGGGCGGCCGAGCTACTGCTGTCGGGGCGGACCTTAACCGGCAAGGAGGCCGTCGAGTACGGAGTGGCGACCAAGTCCTTTCCCGCCGATCAGGTGCTTCCGGAGGCGCTGGCCCTGGCCCGCGACATAGCCACCAATGCCGCGCCCCTTGCTGTCGCCATCTCGAAGCGGCTGCTGTGGGAGGGGGTCGGCATCGATCTCGACCAGTGGAGAAAGCGCGAAGGAAAGCTCTTCGCCTTCACCACGTCGACGCCCGACGCCAAAGAGGGAACTATGGCCTTCCTCGAGAAGCGGGCGCCCCAGTGGGCCGGGCGGGTGTCGCAGGACCTCCCCGACATGCCCTGAGGCGACCCTCGACCGGCTCAGATCAGGTGGACCAGCGCAGCGGCAGCCGGCGCGGTCCCCATATCCCGAACGGCTCTCGCCACTCCGGCTCGCCGTCCAGCGCCAGGTCGCGGAGAGCCGGAGCGGCGAGGCGCAAAGCCTCCTGCAGCTCGGCCCGGGCCAGGTTCGCCCCCAGGCAGTAGTGCGGTCCACCGCCGAAGGTCAGCAGGTTGAAGCCGGCCGGCACCTCTCTGGTGATGTCCAGCTCGTCGGGCCGCTCGAGAATGGTCGGGTCATGGTTGGCCACGCCGGACAGCAGGGTGACGAATGTCCCCGCCGGGATCGTTACGCCGTGGAGCTCGATGTCCTCCAGGGTCACCCGGGGCAACCCGCCGGTCGCCGCTGAGAACCGGATGGTCTCCTCCACCGCGGCGGCGGTCAGCTCGGGTCGCTCGCCCAACAGCTTCCACTGGTCGGCATGGGTGGCAAAGGCAAACAGGGCGAGGCCGAGCTGGTTACGGGTGGTGTCGGTGCCGGCCACGAGCATCATGTTGGTCACGGCCAGCAACTCGGAAGACGTCAGGCGCTGGCCTTCCTCCTCGACCGCGATCAGCTCGGAGAGGAGGTCCTCGCCCGGGTCTCGCCGGCGTTCGGCGATCAGGCCCGAGACGTACTCGTCGATCTCTTCGATGGCCTGCTCGATCGTGCCCAGCTTTGAGGCGACGTCTAACGAGAGACTCTGCAGGATGATGTCGGCCCACCGGCTGAACAGGGGCCAGTCGTTCGAGGGCACGCCCACTAAGGCGCAGATGATGTGTATCGGGTAGCTCTCGCACAGATCCGCCACCGCCTCGCAACGGCCGTGGGGGACGACCTGTCCCAGCTGTTCGGCGAATGTGTCGCGCATGACCGGCCCGAGCCGGTCGACCGCCTTGGGGGTGAACGCCTTCGAGACCAGGCGGCGGAGGCGGCGGTGATCCTCGCCGTCCATGAACAGAAGGATCTCCTGGTTCCGGCGGAAGAGCCGTCCGTCGGTGATGCCCTGCATGGTGAGGATGTCGTCGCCCGGCCCCCGCAGCCGAGGATCGCGGAGCAAACGCGAGACGTCCTCGTAGCGAAGCACAGCGACACCGAAGGGGGTCTGGGCGAGGCGCGCGCCCTCGGCCAGCAGGGCCCGGACGGGGCCGTCCGGCTCAGCGGGGCTGCCGCCGAGCGGCTCGAGGGCGGGGAGCCCCGCCTCCCAGTAGTTCGGCACGGTCGAAGTCGAGTGCCGGGTGTCGAGGACTGTCAAGGACCGGGTCTCGCCGGCGGCCCGTTGGCCTTGAAAATAGTATCTGCTATTATTGTTGGGTGGGGCGCCGGAGCGGGGTTACGGCTGAAGAGACGCGAGAGCAGCTGCTCTCGGCGGCGGCCGCCACCTTCGCCGAGCGGGGCTACGAGGGGGCTCGGGTATCCGAGATCGCCCGGGCGGCGGGGCTGACCACCGGGGCCATCTACGCCCACTATGAGACGAAGGCCGACCTGCTCCTGGAGGCGCTGCGCTCCCATGGGGGGGCGGCGGCGGCCCAGCTGCTGTCCGAGGGATCGGGCGGCTCGGTGCTGGACCTGCTGGCCCGGGCGGGCAGCGCCCTTCCCCGCCGTGGCGGCCAGAAGGCGACCCTCCTGCTGGAGGCGGTGACTGCCGGCCGGCGAGACCCACGGGTCGGCAAGGTGCTGACGGCAACGCTCGCCCGGCGCGAGGAGCTGCTGGCCGGTCTGCTCCGCCAGGCCCAGGAGCGGGGCGAGGTGGATCGGGGACTGTCGCCCGAGGCCCTGTCGCGGCTCATCACGCTCATCGCCGTCGGGGCGCTCGTCGCCGGGGCCCTCCAGCTGGACCCGGTGGACTCGAACGAGTGGACGGAACTGATCAACCGGGTCGTGGACGCGGCCCGCCCGACCGAGGAGGAACGGTGACCACCGTCGACCGCAACTACAACGACGCCGACGAGATCGTGATGGAGCGCAGCCACCTCGACGAGGTGATCCACGAGATCGACATCAACTCGAAGGTCCTCTTCACTTGGGACTACGAGCGCAGTCGAACCGCCCTGGTGAAGCTGTACGAGAAGGCCAAGACCTCTCAATGGAACGCCACCACGGACCTGCCGTGGGAGACGGAGGTCGACAATGAGAGGCTCGCCTCCGAGATGGGCGGTTCCAACGAGCGCTTCAACGTCTTGCGCGAGAACCCGGGCTCGCCGGTCAGGCACTGGGGCGAGGCGGAGTGGACCCGGTTCCGTATCGAGATGCAGAACTTCATGCTCTCCCAGTTCCTTCACGGAGAGCAGGGCGCACTTGTCTGCACCGGGCTGATCACCTCGACGGTGCCCTGGATCGACGCCAAGTACTACGCCGCCACCCAGGTTATGGACGAGGCCCGCCATGTCGAGGTCTTCGGCCGCTACCTCGACGAGAAGATGGGCGGCACGTACCCCATAAGCCCGCAACTGGCCAGCCTGCTCGACTCGATCATCGTCGATGGGCGCTGGGACATCACCTACCTCGGCATGCAGATCATGGTGGAGGGACTCGCTCTCGCCGCCTTCGGGCTGATGCACATGATCACCCAGGAGCCGCTGCTCAAGAAGCTGCTCCGCTACGTAATGAGTGACGAGGCCCGCCACGTCGCCTTCGGGGTGCTCTCCCTCAAGGAGTTCTACGCCGGCCTGTCCGCCCCCGAGATCCGCAGCCGGCAGGAGTTCGCCTTCGAGGCAGCCCTCGCCTTACGCAACCGGTTCTCGGCCCAGGACGTCTGGTCGCGTCTGGGGGCTGACCCGAAGGCGGTCGTGCGGTTCCTCAACCAGAACCCGAACCCCGGCGAGCAGATGTTCCAGACGATGCTGTTCTCCAAGATCGTGCCCAACTGCAAGAAGCTGGGCCTCCTCGACGCCGGTGACGGCTGGCTGCGCCAGAAGTTCACCGAGATCGGCATCATCCAGTTCGAGGATTGGGTGGACACCACCGAGGAGTACGGCACCCTCGACGCCGTCGCCGCCGATCGGGTCGAAGGGGAGCCGGCCGCCTGACCCGACCTGCCAGGAGTAGCGGGGCGGCCCGGCCGGGCTGCGACCGGTGCTGGTCGGCGCGCGAGAATGCCGACCGGGGTGCGCCGGCCGGCCCGGCGGCGAAGGAGGATCAAGGTGGCTGAAGCAAACGGTCGCTCGGCCGTCCGGCCCGACGTGGACGTCGTGGCGGTGGGGGCCGGATTCTCGGGCCTCTACCTCCTCCACCGCCTGAGGGGCCTCGGCTTCTCCGTGCGCCTGCTGGAAGCGGCCGACGATGTGGGGGGTACCTGGTACTGGAACCGGTATCCCGGCGCCTGCTGCGACATCCCGACCACGGACTACACCTACAGCTTCGACCCTTCCCTCGAGGGGGAGTGGACGTGGTCGGAGAAGTACGCCACCCAACCGGAGATCCTCCGATACCTCCAGTTCGTGGCCGACCGCTACGACTTGAGGCGCGACATCACCTTCTCCACCCGAGTGGAGCAGGCCGTCTGGGACGACCAGGCCCGGCTGTGGAGGATCCGCACCGACGGCGGCGAGGACATCGCCTGCCGCTTCTACGTGATGGCCACGGGCTGCCTCTCGATGCCGAAGGAGGTCGACATCGAGGGAGCTGATCGTTTCGGGGGAGAGGTGTACTTCACCAGTCGGTGGCCCCACGAGGGCGTGGACTTCACCGGCAAGCGGGTCGCCGTCATCGGCACCGGGTCCTCGGGGATTCAGTCCATCCCGTTGATCGCCGAGCAGGCCGCCCAGCTGACGGTGTTCCAGCGCACGCCGAACTTCTCGATCCCGGCTCACAACGGCCCTCCGCCATCCGATTCCGTCGCCGCCCTGGAGAAGGACCGGTCGGCGTACCGGCAGGCGGCCAAGTACTCAAGGGGTGGCATCCCCTCGGAGCCCAACCAGCTGACGGCGGCGATGCTGACACCGGAGCAGCAGCGCGAGCGGTTCGAGGCGGCCTGGGCCCGAGGAGGACTGTTCGACATCCTCGGTGTCTTCGCCGACCAGATGGTGAACCCGGCGGCCAACGAGCTGGTGGCGGAGTTCATACGCGAGAAGATCCGCCAGATCGTCGAGGACCCGGAAACCGCTGAGGCCCTGTGCCCGACCGACCATCCCTTCGGCACCAAACGGCCGTGCCTGGACACCAACTACTACCAGACCTACAACCTGCCCCACGTGCGCTTGGTCGACCTCCGTAAGACGCCGATCACCACCATCACCGACAAGGGCATCGACACGCTGGCCGAGTCCTTCGAGTTCGACGCCATCGTGTACGCCACCGGGTTCGACGCCATGACCGGTGCCCTGGTGGCGGTGGACATCAGGGGCCGACACGGGCTCACCCTCGCCCAGAAGTGGGCCGACGGGCCCGTTACCTACCTCGGCCTGACCACCGTCGGGTTCCCCAACCTGTTCATGATCACCGGACCCGGAAGCCCCTCGGTGCTCTCGAACATGGCGGTGTCCATCGAGCAGCACGTGGACTGGGTGGCGGACTGCCTCGCCGACCTGCGAGAAAAGGGCTTCGAGACCATCGAACCCACACCCGTCGCCGAGGCCGGCTGGGTGCAGCACGTCAACGACTGCGCTGACATCACCCTGTACCCGACGGCGAACTCCTGGTACATGGGGGCCAACGTTCCGGGCAAGCCGCGGGTCTTCCTGCCCTACATCGGTGGCGTGGACGCCTACCGCCGCACCTGCGAAGAAGTGGGCGAGAAGGGTTATCTGGGCTTCCACCTGTCGGGCCCGGCGGGTGAACTGTGCAACGACGGGGTGATCCGTCGGTTGCAGCCCGACGTCTCCATGCTGCTCGACATGATGGCGATGCTGGGGTTGCCGGCGCTCGAGACGATGTCGCCGGACCAGGCCCGGGCGTTCAGCGACGCGACCAGCGCGGCCCGGCCACCCGGGCCGGAGGTGGCGGACATGGTCGACGGCGTCATCCCCGGGCCCGCCGGTGAGCTCCAGTTCCGCCTCTACCGGCCGGAGGGGACGGGCCCCCACCCGGTGATCGCCTACTTCCACGGCGGAGGCTGGGTGCTCGGAAGCCACGTGTCGGACGAGCCGTTCTGCCGCGACCTCTGCGTCCGGTCAGGGGCGGTGGTCGTGTCGGTCAACTACCGCCACGGCCCCGAGCACCGGTTCCCGAGCGCCGTCGATGACGCATTCGCCGCCCTGCAGTGGATCGGCTCCAACATGATCGAGCTGGGCGGCATCCCCGGGCAGCTGGCGGTGGCGGGCTGGAGCGCCGGTGGCAACCTGGCCACGGTGACCGCCCGTCTGGCCCGCGACGCCGGTGGCCCCGAACTGGTCGGCCAGCTGCTGATGTGTCCGGTGACCGACACCGACGTGGGCCGGCCGTCCTACGTGGAGAACGGCGAGGGCTACATCCTCACCAAGGGGCTGATGGACTGGTTCTTCGACCACTACGTCGATCCACCCGACCGGCAGGACCCCAGGGTGGCGCCCCTGCGGGCGCCCGACCTGTCCGGGCTTCCGCCCGCGGTGGTGGTCACCTGCGAGTTCGATCCGCTGCGCGACGAGGGGATCGCCTACGCCGAGGCCCTCGAGGGGGCCGGAGTCCCCACCCGTGCCGTGTTCGGACGGGGTCAAATCCACACGTCGTTGCTCATGGTCGATGTGGTGATCTCCGGGCGGCCCGTGCGCGAGGAGATCGGAGCGGCCGTCCGCCGGTTCTTTCGGGCCTCGGTACCGGCCTGAGGGCCGCTTCCGGCTGGAGCGTCGGTGACCCCGCGGTCGCTGGACCCGCTGACCGGCGTCCGCCGCCCCCCGCCCTGGAACCACAACATTCACTACGGGCGCCAGATCCTGCGCTCGGTGCCGGCTGGCGCCCAAGCCGCCTTGGACGTGGGCTGCGGGGAAGGGTGGCTGACGAGAGAGCTCGCCGAACTGGTCCCGCGGGTGGTGGGCCTGGATCCTGACCGTGCCAGCCTGGATTGCGCCCGCAGCCAGGCGCCTCCGGCGGGGGTGGAGTACCTCGCAGGGGACTTGCTTACCTTCCCGTTCGAGCCGGAGTCTTTCGATTTCGTGGCCTGCATCAGCGCCTTGCACCACATGGACGAGCGGGCCGGTCTGGCCCGGATGGCTGACCTCCTGCGGCCCGCTGGTGTCCTGGCCGTCGTGGGCGTGGCCCGCAGCAGGCTCCCGCAGGACCTCCCCTGGGAGATCGCCGGCGCCGTCTCGACCCGGCTGCACAAGCTGACCAAGGCCTACTGGGAGACGCCCGCACCGAAGTTGTGGCCCCCGCCCAGCTCGTACGGGGAGATCGAGCGCCTGGCCGCCGCCGTCCTGCCCGGCAGCCAGTACCGTCGGCGGGCGTTGTGGCGCTATGTGATCACCTGGACCAAGCAGCCTTCGGGCGGGTGATCGGGGTGCGCCTAGTGGCCACGGACCTGGACGGCACCCTGCTCCGCCGCGATGGCACCCTGTCGGAGCGCACCGTGGCGGCGGTGGACCGGGCGGCACGGGCAGGGCTCGGCGTCGTGCTGGTCACCGCCCGCCCTCCGCGCTGGGTCGACGACATCGCCGCCCGGCTCGCCTGCCATCCGCTGGCCATCTGCTCGAACGGCGCCCTCATCTACGACGTCCACCACCACCGCCTGGTCGCCGAACACCCCATACCGCCCGATGTCTCGGCCCAGGTGCTCGCCCGTCTGCGAGCCGAGATCGAGGGCGTGGTGGTCGCCGTGGAGGCCGGAATGGTCTACGGACAGGAGCCGGCCTACACCCCCTCCTGGCCGCCTCCGCCCGACGCCCTGGTCGCCGAAGCCGAGCGTCTGCTGGCCGCCCCGGTGGCCAAGATGGTCGTGCGCCACGGCGAGAGCGGCGACCACTGGGAGTTGGTCGACCGGGCCCGCCGGGCGGCTGGCGGACTGGTCGAGGTCACCAGCTCCGGACCGGGCGCCCCCGTTGAGTTGGCGGCACCCGGGGTGAGCAAGGCCTTCGCCCTCGAGATCGTCGCCGGCCAGCTTGGCGTCAAGGCGGAGGAGGTCGTCGCCTTCGGTGACATGCCCAACGATCTACCGATGCTGGCGTGGGCCGGTTGCTCGATCGCCCCGGCCAACGCCCACCCCGACGTCCTGGCGGTGGTCGACCGGGTCACCGCCGACTGCGACCTCGACGGAGTGGCCATGGTCATCGAGGAGGAAATAGACGCCGGCCGGTGGGGCCCGGTGTCACCGCCGACCCTTGGAGGTGCGGATGAGTGAGGTGCCGAGGTACGCCGACCTGCCCGAGGCGCCGGCGGGCGGCCGGAGCGGGTGGGGAGTCTTCGGGCCCGAAGACTCCGTCGGCATGCTCAACCTCCAGACGCCCGAGCGGGTGGCGGCGGCGGCCCGGCTGGTGCGCCGGGGCGCCCTGTTCCCTCTCGACGCCCCCTTGGGGATGTTCTCGCCGGCCCTGGCCGCCACCCGCGGGGTGCCCCGCCACACGGTGCTGCATCGAGCCGGCACCATCGGGTTCGACGACCTCTACGACAACTTCTACCCCCAGGCGTCCAGCCAGTGGGACTCCCTCGGCCACGTGGGCTACGCCCCGGACGTCTTTTACAACGGGGCGACCGAATCGGATGTGGCTGAGGGTCGGCGCAACACCATCGAGCACTGGAGCCGAAAGGGGATAGCCGGGCGGGCCGTCCTGTTGGACCTGGTCCGTTCCCGGTCGAGTGCCGGCCGCCCCTACGATCCGGGCTCGTCCACCGCCTTCGACGTGGCGGACCTCGAGGCGGCCCGGCTGGAGGCCGGTGTGGAGTTCGAGAACGGCGACGTGCTGCTGGTTCACACCGGCTTCGCCGAGTGGTACGGCAACCAGGACGACGACACCAGGGTGCGGCTTCCCTACCGTCTGCAGGCGCCCGGTCTGGCCCGCACCGAGGAGATGTGCGCCTACCTCTGGGATCACCGGGTGTGCGCCGTGGCCACCGACACCTTCGCCGTGGAGGTGTGGCCGCCGTCGTCCGACCCGGCAGACGGCGCCCTGGGGTTCATCCATCGCATCCTCATCGGCCAGTTCGGCATGGCCCTCGGGGAGCTGTGGTGGTTGGCCGACCTGGCCCGCGACTGCGCCGAGGACGGAGTTCATCAGATGTTCCTGGTCAGCGTTCCCCTCCACGCACCGGGCGGCATCGGATCGCCGCCCAACGCGGTGGCCATCAAGTAGTTGACGTTCGAGTTGCCTGGCGCCCCACCCTGGGTACCAAGGCGGTGTGCCCAATCCCGCGGTCCTGTTCGATGTCGACGGCACGCTGGTCGACACCACCTACCTGCACACCCTGGCGTGGTGGAGGGCGCTGAAGGACTCCGGGCACGAGGTGGCCATGTCGGAGGCCCACCGGCTGGTCGGCATGGGGTCCTCTGAACTTCTGACCGAGCTGCTCGGCTCCGACCACCCGGACGTTTCCGAAGCCCACAGCCGCCATTACCAGCGGATGAAAGGGGAGATCACCCCGCTGCCCGGCGCCCGCCAGCTCATCGCCGAGGTTTCGCGGCGGGGGGCGACGGTGGTCCTCGCCACCTCGGCCAAGGAGCACGACGTCGAGGACCTGCTGCGGGCGCTGGATCGAGCCCCGGTGGATCACGTGATCGACTCCAGCGACGTGCGATCGGCCAAGCCGGCCGGTGACATCTTCGCCGCCGCCCTCGAGGCGGCCGGCTGTGAGCCTGGGTCCGCCCTGGTGGTGGGGGACACGGTCTGGGACGTGGTGGCGGCCGGTCGGGCCGGCGTGGGCACCGTGGCCGTTCTGACCGGGGGGAACTGCCGGGCTGAGCTGCTCGAGGCCGGCGCCCTCGGCGTCTACCGCGACGCCGCCCACCTGTTGTCCGAGCTCGATCGCAGCCCGATCGGCCGGCTCCTCGACGGCGCTCGAGTCGGGGGCGTGTGAGAGGCTGATCCCGTGCTGCACGAGGATCGGGTCCGGGCGCTGTCGTTCGGCGACGACCCCGACCTCTACCACCGCAGCCGGCCTTCTTACCCGGCCCAGATGGTGGACGATCTGGTAGACGGCGGTGCCCCCGCCGTGCTCGACGTCGGTTGTGGCACGGGAATCACCAGCTCATTGTTCGCCGCTCGGGGATGCCAGGTCCTCGGCGCGGAGGCCGACGAGCGCATGGCCGACTACGCCCGCCGGCAGGGCCTGGCGGTCGAGACCGGCCGCTTCGAGGACTGGGATCCGGGCGGCCGCCGCTTCGACCTGGTGGTGTCCGGCCAGGCCTGGCACTGGGTGGAGCCCCACGCCGGTTCGGCCAAGGCCGCCGCCTCCCTGGTGGACGGAGGGCGCATCGCCCTGTTCTGGAACCGGGCCCGCCACCCCCACGAGGTGCAGGCCACTTTCGACGACATCTACCGACGTCTGGCCCCCGGCCTCGACCGTTACTCGATCGTGTTGGGAAGGGGAACCGGCGACCGCTTCGAGCTGGCCACCACCGCCCTCGACGCATCAGGCCGTTTCGGTCCGGTGGAGCAGCGCCGCTACCGCTGGTCGAAGTCGTACACGACCGATGGGTGGCTATCCCATCTGGTGACCCACAGCGACCACCGGTCGCTGCCGGCCACCGAGCTGGACGCCCTGCTGGCCGCGGTCGCCCGAGCCGTCGATGACCTCGGGGGTTCCTTCACCACCGACTACGAGACCGTTCTGGTGACGGCGACGACCGGCTGAGCGGCTCAGCCGGTGGCCCGCCCGCCCCCGGCAGGTGACGGCTCGACTTCGAGGCGGACATCCTCGACGTAGGTGGCGGACACGAGGTGGGACTCGGGGGCCTGCTCCTGATGGTGGTACTTGCCGCCCCGCATCCAGGACGCCACCGCGGCGATGAGGCAGACGGCGGCGGCGAAGTCGAACGCCTCGTGGAGGCCGGAGCGGAACGGCCCGGAGATCAGCTGCGGGAAGAAGGCCCGGCCGGTCAGGTAGTGGGCCTTGGCGACCGGCAGATGGGCCAGGGTGGGTCCGAGGAGGGTCTGCATCGGGTTGTAGCCGAGGAAGGCGGCGAAGAGGCTTCCGACAGGCGGCAGATGGGAGATCCGCGCCGCCTGGGCGGCGGGGACGCCCTGGGCGGTCAGGCCGGAGTAGAGGGTGTGGGGGAGGCTGGCCGCCAGTCCCAGCACCATGAGGCTGAAGAACAAGCCCATGGATAGCACCATCGACGACGAGGTGAACGTGGCGGCCATCCCCGCCCCCGACCCCCGCTGGTCGGGGGGCAGGCTGTTCATGATGCCGGTCTGGTTCGGCGCAGAGAACAGCCCCATGGACAGCCCGTTGGCCAGAAGGAGCACGGCGAAGGCCCAATACGGGAAGTTGACCGGCAGGACCTCGAGCAGGATGAAGGTGGCGGCGGCGCCGACCATCCCCCCGGTGGCGAACGGTCGGGCGCCGTAGTGGTCGGCCAGGCGGCCGGCGAATGGCCCGGACACTAGGAAGCCGGCGGTCAGCGGGAGCATGTAGATGCCGGCCCACAGCGGCGTCTGCTCAAAGGTGTATCCGTGCTGGGGAAGCCAGATCCCCTGCAACCAGATGATCAGCATGAACATCAGCCCGCCCCGCCCGAGCCCGGCCAGCAGCGCGGCCAGGTTGCCGGCGGAGAAGGCGCGGATGCGGAACAGCGGCAGCCGGAACATCGGCGAGGTGGCCCGCCTCTCCACCACGATGAAGATCAGCAGCACGGCCAACCCGCCGATCAGCTCGGCGATCACCGCCGGATTCGTCCAGCCCATGGTGTGGCCCCCGTACGGCATGATCCCGTAGGTGATCCCGACCAGGAGGGTGATGAGCCCGATGGCGAAGGTCAGGTTGCCCCACCAGTCGATCCGTGCCGGAGTGCGTATCCCCTGATCTCGCAGCTTCACGTACGCCCACACCGTGCCGAACAGGCCGAAGGGCACCGACACGACGAAGACCAGGTGCCAGGACAACGGGCCCAGGAGGCCTCCGACAACCAGCCCGATGAAGGAACCGGCGATGGCGGCCACGTTGTTGATGCCGAGAGCCAGGCCCCGCTCGTCGGCCGGAAAGGCGTCGGTGAGGATGGCGGAGGAGTTCGCCATGAGAAAGGCGGCGCCCAGGCCCTGGCCGACCCGGCCGAGGATCAGCCACATGGCGGCGGCCGTCCCCCGCATCCAGGTCACCGCCAGCAGGATGGAAAAGACGGTGAACACCACGAAGCCGAGGTTGTACATGCGCACCCGGCCGAAGATGTCGCCGATCCGCCCCAGGCTGACCACCAGCACCGCCGCCACCACCATGAAGCCCATCAGCATCCACAGCAGGTATCCGGTGTTGGCGGGGACCAACGGGTCGAGGTGGATGCCCCTGAAGATGTTGGGCAGGGCGATGAGCAGGATCGACTGGTTGATCGTCGCCATGAGGATGCCCAACGTCGTGTTGGACAGAGCGATCCACTTGTAACGGTCCGAATGGGGCGCCTGCGGTGTCCGTTGTTCGACGGCGGCGACGCTCACGGCGCCTCCTGCTGCAGCTCGGCGGCCACCACTTCGGCCCGGCGGCGCCGCTCCGAGATCGCCTGGCGGAACTCGGCCAGTCGTTTCTGTTTGGCCTCCACCCGGGCGTCGAGATCGGACATGACGGTCAGTGCCTCCTCGGCGATACGAAGGCGGTGGGCGGGGTCCTCGTGGCGGTGGAACTCGTCGCGCAGTGAGTCGAGTCGATCCTCGTTGGCCAGGATCTCGGAGATCTCGGCCAGGTTGAATCCCATGAGATCCTGCAGCTGGCGGATCCGGCGCACCCGGGCGCATTGCGCCGGTGCGTATAGCCGGTGGCCGCCCGGGCTGTGGGCGGCCGGGCGCACCAGGCCCATCTCCTCGTAGTAGCGCAGGGCGCGGGTGGAGACCCCGGTCGCCTTGGCGGCGTCCCCGATGCTCACTACGTCGTCGGCGCAGGCCTGGGTAGGGGCCTGGCTCGGGGCCGTCACCAGCCGGCGCCTCTGACGAATCTCACGCTTACGTAAACTATCAGTCCACGGGCCCGGCCCGGTCAGAGGGCCCGCCAGTAGATGAGGGCGTCTTCGTCTTCCACCGCCCGGGGCACCCGGCCGATCTGGCTGAAGCCCAGCTCCTCGTACAGGGTCCGGGCCGGGTTCGTTTCGAACACCAGGTTGAACTGCAGGGCGTCGAAGCCCAGCCGCCGGCCCTGTTCGAGGGAGTGGAGGACAAGGGACCGCCCCAGGCCCCGGCGGCGGAAGGGGCCCACCACGAAGTAGCCGGCGTTGGCGATGTGGCTGGCCCGACCGACGAAGTTCGGCTTCAAGTAGTAGGCGCCGGCCAGCTGCCCGCTATCCGTCCTGGCGACGGCGACAACCGAGGAGTGAGCGAGCCAGTACTCGTCGAACTCGTGCCGGAGCAGCGGCGGATTCTGAGGAAAGCCGTCGCCGTCCTCGACGATGCGCGAGAAGGCGGTGAAGAGGTCGTCGTGGTCGTCGGGGGTCGCCGCGGTGACGAGGAACCCGTCGGGCATGGCGGCGAGGCTATTGGCGCATCGCGTTAAGTTCCCGTCCATGTCGGCCGGGCCGCTCGCTGATCTACGCGTCGTCGACTGCGCCACGCTCATCGCCGGGCCTGGGTGCGCCCGCTACCTGGCCGATTTCGGTGCCCAGGTGATCAAGGTCGAGCGACCCGGCATCGGCGACGGCGCCCGCCGCCTGGGTTGGTTGCAGGACGGGCAGGACACCAGCGTCTGGTGGCGGGTCCTCGGTCGCAACAAGCAATGCGTGGCCATCGACCTCAGCAGCGACGATGGTCGGTCGGCGATGCTCCGCCTCTGCGACGAGGCCGATGTTCTCGTCGAGAACTTCCGGCCGGGAACGCTCGAGCGCCTAGGGCTCGGCCCCGAGATCCTTCTGGACCGCAACCCCCGTCTCGTCATCACCCGGGTCAGCGGGTTCGGGCAGACGGGGCCGTACGCTTCGCGACCCGGGTTCGCCACCCTGGCCGAGGCCATGTCCGGGTTCGCGGCCATCAACGGCGAGCCCCAGGGCCCACCCCTGCTGCCGCCGATCGCCCTGACCGACGAGATCGCCGCCCTGGTGGGGGCATTCGCCACCATGGTGGCGGTCCATTCGGGGGTCGGGCAGGTCGTGGACGTGAACCTCCTCGAGTCGATGGTGCAGGTCATGGGCGCCCTGCCCTCGGTAGCGGTCATGTCGGGCTACGACCAGCCCCGCCTCGGGGCTGGCATCCCCTACACGGTGCCGCGCGGCACC